>DHKK01000065.1:21915-56458 GCA_002404795.1 Clostridiales bacterium UBA4696 | reverse complement strand
GACGACCAGTGGTCGAACATGCTGGGCGGCACGGAGCTCATCCGCCGCAAGCTCGGCAAGGACGCGCACGCCATGACCATCACGCTCCTGACCGACTCGCAGGGCAAGAAGATGGGCAAGACCGCGGGCAACGCCGTCTGGCTTGACCCGAACAAGACCAGCCTCTTTGAGTTCTATCAGTACTGGCGCAATGTCGACGACGCCGACGTCATGAAGTGCATTCGCATGCTGACCTTCCTGCCGCTCGAGCAGATCGACGAGATGGACAAGTGGGAGGGCAGCCAGCTCAACAAGGCGAAGGAGATCCTCGCCTACGAGCTGACGCAGATGGTCCACGGCGAAGAAGAGGCGAAAAAGGCAGAAGCCAGCGCCAAGGCGCTCTTCGGCGGCAGCGGCAGCAGCGAGCATATGCCGTCCACCGAGCTGAAGGCTGAGGACTTCACCGACGACAAGATCGATACCCTGACGCTGCTCGTCAAGTGCGGTCTGGCTGCGTCCAAGGGTGAGGGACGCCGACTCGTACAGCAGGGCGGCATCAGTGTGAACGACGAAAAGGTCACCGACTTTGCCACCACGTTCGAAAAGACCACCTTCACCGGCGACGGCGCCGTCATCCGCAAAGGCAAGAAGGTCTACCACAAGGCGTTTGTGAAATAATTTTATGTTAACCTCCCGGTAACTCGCACCGGGAGGTTTCTTTTGTCTGCTCACAGACGGGGACGAATTGCTCCATCAAATAGTCGCATTCGTCGCAGCACCATTCCGGCTCTCCACATGCCAAGCAGACTTTCCTGTCTTCGCAGGTTTGGCAGACAACTGGCAATGGGTGGACTTCCATATATTCCATAGGACCGCGCCTTTCATATTTGGTGATATTAAATTTATTATATTTGGTAATACCAAATATGTCAACGCTTCGATTCCGTATAATCGGGACAGAAGCGGAGGTGTTGGTCTGAAAACGCGAAAATTAGAGCTTGGGACAAGGAATATCATCGGTGCCCGGGTCACACAGGCGCGGATGGAGCGCGGCATGAAGCAGGTGGAGCTTCTGGCGCAGCTTCAGCTTGCTGGTGTAGACATGAGCATCCCGGCGCTGTCACTGCTGGAAGGGCAGAAGCGACCGGTATCAGATAAAGAGCTCTGCGCGCTGGCCGATGCACTGCACGTGTCGGTCGACTGGCTGCTGGGACGATAAACGGAGATTGGGCTTACCGCCGTCTCCGTTTTTTCGCCCTTTTCAAATGGAAAAAACCATGCTATACTTTTCCTGAGCCTCATACGCTGATATGGGGTGATGAAATGAAAAAATGGGTACAAATCGTTCTGCCGGTGATGCTGTTTGCGACGGTGCTGTATTTCTGCGTGTTCGCCGTCGTGTTCTACCAGAGCGAGCAGACGGCGGCGCTGCTCGGTTTGGGTATGACCGTCGTGCTCGACGCCGGACATGGCGGGGAGGATGGCGGCGCGACCGGCGTGAGCGGCACGTCAGAGGCGGCGCTGAATCTGGAGATCTCGCTGCGGGTGCGCGACCTGCTGCGGCTCTGTGGCGTGCAGGTCGCGATGATCCGGGAGACGGATACCGCCGTCTATTCCGACGGCTGCCGCACGATCGCCGAGAAAAAGGTCTCGGACATCAAAAACCGAACTTCCACGGTCAACCAGACCGAGCAGCCGCTGCTGCTCAGCATCCATCAGAACTTTTTTACCGAGGGCAAATACCACGGCGCGCAGGTCTTCTACGCCAAAACGCCCGGCAGCCAACAGCTCGCGGAGCAGCTGCAGAGCAATCTCGCCCTCGGGCTGGAGCCGGACAATCACCGGCAGTGCAAAAAATCCGACGGCGTGTACCTGATGGAGCATATCGACTGCACCGGCGTGCTGGTCGAGTGCGGTTTTTTGTCCAACTACGAGGAAGAACAGCGGCTGCTGCAGCCGGAATATCAGAAAAAGCTGGCCGCCGTGATCGCGGGAACGCTCTCGGTCTGGCTTTCAGAGGAGCATCCGAATGAAATCTAAAACCGTCTTTATCTGCAAGCAGTGCGGCAACGAGACGCCGCGTTGGCAGGGCCAGTGCCCCGCGTGCGGGGCCTGGAACTCGATCATTGAATTTGAGGATAAAAAGACGCCTGCCGCCAAGGCGGCAGGCCGGTCGGTCCTTTCCCGCTCCGCGCCGAAAAAGCTCAAAGAGGTGACAGGGGAGCAGGAGATCCGCTTTTCCACCGGCATGCACGAGCTTGACCGGGTATTGGGCGGCGGCGGGGTCCGCGGGTCGCTGATTTTGGTCGGCGGCGCGCCGGGCATCGGCAAATCGACGCTGCTGCTGCAGATCTGCGCGTACCTGGGAAAAACGCTGCGGATCCTCTACGTCTCCGGCGAGGAATCGGAAAAGCAGATCAAGCTGCGCGCCGATCGCCTGCAGGTCGCGTCGGACGAGCTATATATCCTCTCGGAAACCGATCTGACCGAGATCCTGAGCGCGGTGGACGAGGTCCAGCCGGATATTCTCATCGCCGACTCCATCCAGACGCTCTATACCCCGGAAAATACCTCTGCCCCCGGCAGCATTTCGCAGGTCAAGGACTGCACCATGGCGCTCATGCAGCTGGCAAAGAGCAGTGGCGTGACGGTCTTTGTCGTCGGCCACGTCAACAAAGAGGGCGCGATCGCCGGACCGAAGGTGCTCGAGCACATGGTCGACTGCGAGCTGTTCTTTGAAGGCGAGCACGCGAGCAGCTACCGCATTCTGCGGGCGGCCAAAAACCGTTTTGGCTCGACAAACGAGATCGGCGTCTTTGAAATGGAGGGCAGGGGACTCATTGAGGTCCCGAACCCCTCGGAGATGCTGCTGGCCGGTCGGCCGCTCGGCGCGCCCGGCACCTGCGTCGCCTGCGTGATGGAAGGCACGCGCCCGGTCCTCGCGGAAATTCAGGCGCTCGTCACCCGGACGAACTTCAATGTGCCCCGCCGCACGGCGGACGGCTTTGACTTCAACCGCGCGAACCTCATGCTGGCTGTGCTCGAAAAGCGCGGCGGCGTCAATATCGGCATGTCGGACGCCTATGTGAACGTCATCGGCGGTCTGCAGCTGGACGAGCCCGCGGCGGACCTGGCATTGGTGCTGGCCGCGGCCTCGAGCTTCCGCGACAAGCCCATCGATCCGTCGACGGCAGCCATCGGCGAGGTCGGCCTGACCGGGGAGATCCGCGCCGTGACCGGTCTGCAGCAGCGCCTGACCGAGGCAGCCCGCACGGGCTTCAAGACCTGCATCATCCCGCGCCACGGCACGGCCAATCTCACCGCGCCGGATGGCGTAGAGCTGCTGCGCGTGCGCAATATCCGCGAAGCCATCGAGCTCGCACTGGCATAGGAGGAACACAGATGGAAGTCCATAAGCTATTGGAGACCTTACATATCGCCGAGCGGCTCAAGGACGAGCTGCGCCACTGCGACACGTCGAAGGGCCGCCGCGAAAGCGTCGCCGAGCACAGCTGGCGCATCGCGCTCATGGCGCTTTTCATGCAGGATGAGTTCCCGGAGCTGGACATGGGCAAGGTCATCCGGATGTGTCTCATCCACGATCTCGGCGAGTGCTTCACCGGCGATATCCCGACGTTTTTGAAGACGGCGGAAGACGAGCAGAAGGAAGACCGGGTGCTGGCCGACTGGGTCGCGTCGCTGCCGGAGCCGTATTGCACGGAACTTGCGGCACTGTACGCCGAGATGAACGCCCTGCAGACAGGGGAGGCGAGGCTCTATAAATCCCTCGACAAGCTGGAGGCTGTCATCCAGCACAATGAGGCTGACATCTCCACCTGGGAGCCGCACGAGTATGATCTCAACCTGACCTACGCCGACGATATCGTGGCCTTCAGCCCGTATCTGCGGCGTCTGCGCGAGGCCATCCGCGACGATACGAAGCAGAAAATCGCGGATGCACAAAAAGCAGAATGAGAAAAGCCCCGGAACCTTTCAGTTCCGGGGCCTGTTTTGCAGATCCGCCTCGTCAGGCGTCTTTGACCATATGATAGAAGATACCTTCTCCAGCGGAGGTCGTCTGGCGGATCGGTTCGCCTACGATGCGGAAGCCGGCTTTTTCGTAGCACCGGACTGCCCGGCGGTTCCACGTGCGGACCTCGAGATACATGGGCTTTCCCGGAAACAGGCTCCGGCAGATGCTGCACGCGATCCGCGTCATCTGCTGCCCGTAGCCCTTGCCGCAGTGCTCCGGCGCGGCGCCGATGCCAAAGAAGACCTCCGTTGGCTCCTCATAGAGATTGATGAACCCGACAAGGTCCGTCCCGTCATAGAAGGAATAAAAGTGGTTCTTCGGATTGGCAAAGCCGAAGCCGGTCTGCTTCTGCTGCTCATAGGGCGTGCTGTTGTAGACGGCATAGTCGCCGTCGTACTCCCACGCCGTGATGCGGTATTTTTCTTCTTCGGTCGTTTTATGATAGGTAAGCATTGTTCCTCCTGCGCAGAGATCCCCGCTTACGCGTCCATTTGATCCTGCTTAATAGGCGACTTCCTGGTTGGCCGGCGTCTCCAGCAGCTCCGGGTTTTCCAGCAGCGTCTTGAGCAGCCGGATGGTCTTGGAGTAGTAATAGCCGTCCGCCAGACGCTCGTCGATCGTAAGACCCAGATCCAGCATCTCGCGCATTTCGATCGTCTCGTCCTCATGATAGACCGGGCGCTTCGACTTTTCGCCGATGATGCAGAACACCGAGCAGGTGCCCCAGTTGGTCAGATGATGATAGCCGCAGTTGAGCTTGATGGAGCCGAGGTTCGAGATGACGCAGGTCGTATAGTACGGGTCGGTCTCAATAAGACTGGACGGAACCCAGCCATGGATATCGAGCCGCGTCAGCAACCACACGATAAACTTTCCAAGAAAGCGCGGCATGTGGTTGAAAAAATCCATGCTGTCTGTCGACGAGTCGACCTTATGTACGTCCTTGCAGTCCAGGATCTGATGGCGAAGATCCTCGTGGATGGAATCGACGTCGGAGTCGTCCTTCGCGTGGATGACCGCGAGCGCCTCGGCGGCCTCATCGGCAAACTGCTTCTTGACGACGAAGGACATCGAGACCTCGTTGCGCTGGTAGAAGTTCTTGTTGGCGATGAAGCGGTTCATCTTCGGCCGCAGCGTGATCGTCTTGACGAGCGCGGCCACGATCAGATGGAACATCGTATAGGGGAATTCCGTTTCTGTTTCGTTCTTTTTCCTGAGATACGCATTCATGTTGGTGAGGTCGATCGTCTCGCGGATGTAGGCCTCATTGTCGCAGCGGTTCGGGTAGATCAGCGGCGTAATGAAGTGCATCCCGTCGAGATCACGGAGCAGCACGCCGTCTTTCCGGTCGCCCCAGCGACGTTTTTTCTTTTCCATTTCTAATCACACACCTTTTTTGATGGATTCCCGTCAGCAATGCCTATACGATACCAAAGAACGACAGGAAATGCAAGCCTGAGGGCCAAAATTCAGGCAAAAAGCGGCATTTGACACACATCTGTTTCTCCAACACGGGCACTTGTCAGGAACGTGTGTTTGTACTTGTAGAAGTTTCACAAAACATTCGGCGAAATTCACCCGTTTTTTCATATTTCACTACTTGACAGTATTAAAGCGGCAGAGTATAATGAGCCCATCATTTCAAGGAGGTGCGCACGATGATGCAGTTCACGGCAAAGCAGAATACCGCTTGTTCCGATGCGTCCAGCTGCGCACCGGCTACCTGCTGTGCAGCTTCTGCATGCACGGCTGATTCTGCCGCATTCTGCAAGGACACTGCTATTCTGGCAGTGTCCTTTTTCATTATTATTCTTGTATCCATTTGCCTTTGCATTCTGGGCCTTCGCGGCCTGCTGGTACGTCTGGTACTGGCGTGGGGCCTCGTAATTATGATGATGCACAACAGCAAAAGCGCAAAAAGCAACAGCGAGACGGATACCCCTGAAGCGGCCTGAGCGGCCGGATAGATCAGGCATTCGAAGCGGTTCTGCTTTTTGCAGAGCCGCTTTTGAATTGCATACAGTAAAAACAAAGTGAGGTAAATGAAAATGAAAAAAGCAATGAAACTCGTAAGCCTCGTGCTGGCAGTCGTCATGCTGCTCGGCTGCCTTGCAGCCTGCTCCTCCAAGTCGGCTACCACGGATTCGACCGCATCTACCGACACGGCGTCCACAGACACCGCGGCCTCTGACGCTTCTGCTGAATCCGGCGAAACTTCCGAGGGCGGCGAGATCACGATCGCACTGATCACCAACACGACCGGCGACTATGCGCAGTATGGCCAGCCTGTGCATGATGGTGCCATGCTCTACATCAATCAGCTGAACGCCAAGGGCGGCATCAACGGCAAGCAGATCAAGGTCTTGGAATATGATGACAAGGGCGACGGCGTTGAAGCTGTCAATGCCTACAACCTTGCCTGCGACAACGGCATTACCGCTGTGATCGGCTCTGTTCTGACTGGTGCAACGATCGCGCTGGCTGATGCGACCTATGAGGACAATATGCCCCAGATCACCGCTTCCGCAACGGCTTCTGGCGTTACCATGATCGACCCGGAGGATCCTGACAGTGAGATCCGCACCAATGTATTCCGCGCCTGCTTCATTGATCCGTATCAGGGTCAGAAAATGGCGCAATATGCTGCAGAGAAGGTCGGTGCAAAGACGGCGGCTGTATTCTATCAGACCGGCAATGACTATTCCGAAGGCCTGAAGGACGCTTTCGTGGATGAAGCGGAAAAGCTCGGTATTAAAGTCGTTGATTCTGAGGCTTTTGCCGAGGGCGACAAAGACTTCAAGGCTCAGATGACCAACATTGCAGCAGCTGACCCTGACGTTGTCTTTGCTCCGATCTACTACGCTGAGGCTGGTCTGGCCATCACGGCTGCTCGGGCCGCCGGCTGCGGCTCCATGTTCCTCGGCGGTGACGGCTTCGGTTCCGTCAAGAACTATGCTTCCGCTGACGACCTCGAAGGCTCCGTCTACTGCTCCGGCTACGCGCCCGGCACCGACTCGGTCAAGCAGTTCGAAGAGGACTACAAGGCTGCTTACAATGTCGAAGAGATCCCCAACATGTTTGCACCTCTGGCTTATGACGCGGCTATGATTATGTGTGAGGGCCTGAAGGCCGCAGAAGAGAAGGGTCTTACTGCAGGTTCTGACGAATACAAGCAGGCTGTTATCGATGCAATCAAGGGCATGAGTGGTACGCCTGGTATTACCGGCGATTACTCCTTCGATCAGTACAATAACCCCATCAAGCCCGTTGCCATCATCGAACTGACCGGCGGCGATGAGGTCTATAAGGAAATGTTCTGATCTTCCTGATACCGCTTGCAAAATTCAGGAAACCAGTATATTATAGTTATAATTTGTCGGCTTCTGACGAAGGGGCCGACACAAAAGCCGGGCAGGTACGGAAGCTCTTCCGTACCTGCCCCCGGCGGACATCGGATGGACGATTCCAACGCGCTTTGGCGTCGGCCATCGGATGTCCGCAAAGAGAAGGGAAAGTGAGGTATCAACATGAACCTGTCATTGCTGCTCTCGCAGCTGTTCAACGGCCTGCAGACAGGCTCGATCTACGCGCTGGTGGCCCTTGGCTACAGCATGGTCTACGGTATTATCCTGCTTCTGAACTTCGCACACGGCGATATCATCATGGTCGGCGCCTACGCCGCCTTCTACGCCATGACGACGTTCCACATGCACCCCATCGTATCCGTTGTCATCGCCGTCATTGCCAGCACACTGCTTGGCGTCGTGATCGAAAAGGTCGCCTATACGCCGCTGCGCAAAGCGCCGCGTCTGAGCCTGCTGATCACCGCCATCGGTATCTCCTTCCTGCTGGAAAACGGCGCGCAGCTGCTCTTTGGCTCCGATACGAAGAGCATGGACCCCATTGTCCCGGGCAATATCTCGCTCGGCTCGGTCACCATCAGCAACGCTGCGCTGCTGACCATCCTTGTGACGATCGTTGCCATGGCGGCCCTGACGCTCATCGTCCAGAAGACCAAGCTCGGCAAGGCCATGCGCGCGGTCTCTGAGGATATGGGCGCGGCCCAGCTCATGGGCATCAGCCTGAACCGGACGATCTCCTTTACCTTTGCCATCGGCTCCGCGCTGGCCGGTATCGGCTCCGTTTTGTACCTCTGCGCCTACCAGCAGGCATCGCCCACCATGGGCTCGATGCTTGGCCTGAAGGCGTTCGTCGCAGCCGTTCTCGGCGGCATCGGCTCGATCCCCGGCGCGATGATCGGCGGCTTCGCCATCGGTCTTCTCGAGGCGCTGGTCTCCGCAGTCGGCCTGTCCATCTGGAAAGACGGCGTTGTGTTCGCCATCCTGATCGTCGTGCTGCTCGTCAAGCCGACCGGCATTCTTGGCCGTCCGCAGACGGAAAAAGTGTAAGGGAGGGGAGTTGGACTATGAAAAAGAATCGAACTGCCATCCGCATTCCCATGCCGCTGCGCTATGTGATCAACCTGATTCTCATCGTCGCGGTCTGGTTCGTCCTCAATTCGCTGATCCAGAGCGGCGTCATCACCAACTACTGGAGCGGCATTCTCATCACCGTCGGCATCAACATCATCCTTGCGACCTCCCTGAACGTCGCGACCGGCTACCTTGGCCAGCTCCCGCTGGGCCATGCGGGCTTCATGGCGGTCGGCGCTTACGCCGGCGGCATCTTCATGAAGGCCATGCCGGTGCAGGAGCTGCTCAAGGCAGGCGACGCGGGCGCTGCGATCCCGTACATCCTGCTGGCGCTGCTCATCAGTGCAGTCGTGGCCGGGATCTTCGGCATCATCATCGGTATCCCGGCGCTGCGTCTGCGCGGCGACTACCTGGCTATCATCACCTTGGGCTTCGGCGAGATCATCCGCGTCATCCTGACGAATATCGACTCCGTCATCGGCACGGACTTCACCTACGGCGCAGCCGGTCTGAAGCGCATCCCGAAGTATTCCTCGTTCACGCTGGTCTTTATCTGCGTGGTCATCTGCTGCTACATCATCCACACCGTCATGAAATCCCGCCACGGCCGCGCGATCCTCTCCATTCGTGAAGATGAGATCGCGTCGGAGAGCGTCGGCATCCAGACGACATACTACAAGACGTTTGCGTTCGTCCTGTCCGCCATGATGGCCGGTATCGCCGGCTGCCTGTATGCGGGCTATCTCGGCTCTTTGTATCCGTCGACCTTCAAGTTCATGAAGTCCATCGAGATCCTCGTCATGGTCGTGCTCGGCGGCATGGGCTCGATGCTCGGCTCGATCCTCTCGGCTACGGTCCTGACCATCCTGCCGGAGCTGCTGCGTTCGTTCTCTGACTACCGCATGGTCGTCTACTCGCTGGCGCTGGTCGTGATGATGATCTTCCGTCCGAAGGGCCTGCTCGGCAGCTACGATTTCTCGCTGTCCCGCAGTCTGGAGAAGTTCCTGAACCGTTTGACCGGACGCACCACCAAATCGCAGAAGGAGGCGGCAGAAAATGAGTAACAAATGGGTCAACCCGCAGCCGAAGCTCGTCCCGCAGCCGTACACCAACCTGCTGACCGAGCGCGATATCGGCCGGCCTCCCATTCTGGAGACCCGGCACCTCGGCATTGATTTCGGCGGTCTGACCGCTGTCGCTGATTTTAACCTCGCCATTGGCCGCACGGAGATCACCGGCCTCATCGGCCCGAACGGCGCCGGCAAGACCACGATCTTCAACCTGCTCACCAATGTCTATAAGCCCACCCGCGGCTCCATCCTGCTCGACGGCGTTTCGACGGAAGGGAAGAGCACGATCGAGGTCAACCACATGGGCATTGCCCGTACCTTCCAGAATATCCGCCTGTTCCGGAATCTGACCGTGCTGGATAACGTCCTCATCGGCCTCAATAATGAAATGAAATACTCCGCCGCTTCCGCCATCCTGCGTCTGCCGGAATACTGGAAGCGTGAGCGCATCGCCAAGGAGCGTGCGCTGGAGCTGCTGAGCATCTTTAACATGGAAAACGTCGCCGATCATCTGGCCGGCAGTCTTCCGTACGGCGCGCAGCGCCGGCTGGAGATCGTCCGTGCGCTGGCAACGAATCCGTGCCTGCTGCTGCTTGACGAGCCGGCCGCCGGCATGAACCCATCCGAGACCAGCGAGCTCATGGAGAACATCGTCAAGATCCGCGACACCTTCGGCATCGCCATCATGCTCATCGAGCACGACATGAACCTCGTCATGGGCATCTGCGAAGGTATCTGCGTTCTGAACTTCGGTAAGATCATCGCAAAGGGCACGCCCGATGATATCCAGGCCAACCCGGCCGTCATCGAAGCGTACCTCGGCAAAAAGAAGGAGGGCTGAGACATGCTGCTTTCCGTCAATGATATTCACGTCTACTATGGTGCAATCCACGCCGTCAAGGGCGTTTCCCTTGAGGTCAACGAAGGCGAGGTCGTCACGCTGATCGGCGCGAACGGCGCCGGCAAGAGCACGGTCCTGAATACGATCTCCGGTTTGCTGCGCGCAAAATCCGGCACGATCGACTTCATGGGCACACCGATCAATACCATGGCCCCCAACAAGATCGTGCAGCTGGGCATCGCGCAGTGCCCGGAAGGCCGTCGCGTGTTTGCGCACATGACCGTCGAGGAGAACCTCGAAATGGGCGCTTATACCCGTCCCAACAGCACCATTGAGGGCAATCTGGAGCACGTCTACGAGCTGTTCCCGCGTCTGAAGGAACGCCGGAAGCAGGTCGGCGGTACGCTCTCCGGCGGCGAGCAGCAGATGCTTGCCATGGGCCGCGCGATGATGTCCGAGCCGAAGCTGCTGATGCTGGACGAGCCGTCCATGGGCCTGGCTCCGATCCTGGTCGAGCAGATCTTCGATATCATCCGCGAGCTGCACAAGGCCGGCGCCACAATCCTGCTCGTCGAGCAGAACGCGCAGATGGCGCTGCAGGTCGCCAACCGCGCCTACGTCCTTGAGACCGGCAAGATCACCCTCGCCGGCTCCGGCAAAGAGCTTCTGGAAAGCGACTCCATCAAAAAAGCCTATCTGGGCGGTTGATTTTTCAAAAAAACAGACAGACAGTACGCAGTTTTTGCTGTGTACTGTCTGTTTTTTCGATATCAGACATCCATTGTGTTTTTGGGAATCTATGCTATAATAGAGCAGGATCAAAACGATCCAAATGCAACACAGAAAGGGTGGTTTTTTATGAAAATGAAACGTGTATGGAGGGTTCACGCTTCCTAACCCTCCGAATCATTTTTTGGAGGAAACAACATGAAAAACCAGATCACCATCCGTGAAGCGATCACCGAGGCCGACATCGCAGTCTTTTGGGAGCAGCTTCACACCTACCACATGCGGGACATTTTTCCCGATCCGGAAGACGAAAATCGCAAACATTTTCTGGACGATACCGAATACCGTGCGCAGATCCAGCGCGTGCACGACCGGCTGCAGGACCGCTGCTATTACCTGTTCTTTCATCGGGACAGGCAGGACATCGGCTTTGCGCTGCCGGCGATCTTCACCTCGGAGGACGGGAAATGCTTCATTTTGGAATTTTGCATTTTCCCGGCGTTCCGCGGCGGCGGAACGGGCCGGAGCTGCGCCGATGCACTTCTAAGCTGGGCAAACGCGCGCGGCGCGCGCTATGCGGAGCTGAACTACGGCGGAGATGAACGCCGCCTCCGGTTCTGGAAACGCGTCGGTTTCGTTGAAAACGGCGCTGACGAGTGGGGAGAACCGCTGATGCTCCTGCCGCCTGCGGATGCAGTGCCGTTTACCGTGGAGGTTTTGGATGACCCGGATGATTGGCAGCTGTGGAAGCTGGAAAATGGCTTCAAGCGTGAGATCGGCGAAGACGTGCTTACAAGTTCCCAGCAGAAACGGCTGCAAGAAGCCGTCAAAGAGGGGAGTATCACGTTTTTTATCGCCAAACGCGGCTATCGCGCCGTGGGTATGTGCAGCGTTGCTGCATACTACTCGACGTTTTCCTGCGCAAACACAGGCGTATATGAGGATTTCTATATTGAACCCGCCTTCCGAGGCAAGGGCATTGCGCGAAAATTGGCAGAAGCGGCGCAGCGCTGGTGCCAGGAGCAGGGGATCGCGAGCTTAACGGTATGCTGCGCCCCGTGTGACGAGGCGATGTATCGGGCACTGGGATTCAATACCAGCTTAGGGCTGACTTTCACGCATATGGAATAAAAAACTGCGCAGACAGCGCACAGCTTCGGCCGTGCGCTGTCTGCGTCTTTTTATATCATAATTTCAGCTTGGAGATGGGATTGGCCTCTGCGGCGATCTTCTTGTCCGTGTTTTCGATGTGGGTGTAGATCTGCGTCGTGTTCAGGTTTTCATGTCCCAGGACCTCCTGCAGCGTTTTCAGGTCGACACCGTTGGCCAGCATCAGTGTTGCCGCTGTGTGGCGGAGCTTGTGCGCGGAAAACTGCGACGCGTCTAGTCCGGATTCCAGCAGGTGCTTCTTGACCAGCCGGTGGACCGCGGAGACGCTGATGCGGTTTTTGTCCCGGGAGCCGAACAGCGCCTTGTTGTCCGTGAGGACGATGTTGTTCCGCTCTTCCAGATACCGGTCGATGGCCCTGCGGCAGGACGAGCCCATATAGACGATCCGTTCCTTGTTGCCCTTGCCGACAACGCGGATGCGGTCTTCGTAGACGTCGGTCAGATTCAGCCCGACCAGCTCCGAGCGCCGGATCCCGCAGTTGAGAAACAGCATCAGGATGGCAAAATCCCGGTTTTTGTTCGGGCCGTCGACAGATTTCAGCAATGCGGTAGATTCTTCCAACGTCAGGTATTTTGGCAGGCTGCGGCGGATCTTGGGAAACTCGATGTCCTTGACCGGGTTGTTTGCGATCTGCTTGGTGCTGACGGTCAGATACTTGTAGAGCGCTTTGATCGCCGAAAGCTTGCGCGCGCGGGAAGCGGCCGCGATCCCGGCGTCATTCGGGCCTTCGCGGTTCTGACGGTCGTTCGTCAAGTAGGACAGGAAATCAAAGATCTCCGACGATGTGACGGTATTCAAAACCGCTGAGTCGATCCATTTGATATCGATGGAATCCAGCGGCGTATTGTACGGCAGCTCCCGGCGCATCAGCGTCAGGAAGCGAAAGAACATCCGCAGATCCAGATGATATTCCTCGACGGTACGTCTGGACTGGCCCTTGATCGACTCATGATACGACAGAAAATCCCGCAGCACCTGCGGGCACTCAGCATAGCTCTGCATCCTAAAAACTCCTTTCGCCGCTATCCAGCGGCTCAGCTGTCTTTATGATAGCACATCTCCGCTCTAAACGCAACAAAATCTTTATTTTGTTGCGTTCACCATACAAAGCTCTCATGCATCGGTCTGACAAGCATCCGCGGCTGGGGCTCTCCCCTCTGGGGCTCGGTCTTTCTGGGGGCTGGATCGAAGGTGCTTTTTTCTGTTGGGTCCTGTGCTTCATCAAACCTTAAGGTTTCCTTCATTGGATGTTTCCGTCCTGCTGCGGGCGGACGTGATATACTGAAGGCGCAAGAAATCACAAAGGAGAAAATTTATGAACGCGGCAATTACTGTGTTTTTTCTGATTATCAAGGTGTTTTCCGTATATTTTCTGGCGGTGTCGCTGTTTGGCCTGTGCAGACGGCGCACGCCGGAGCCTTCTGGCAGACTCCGGCGGTTTGCGGTCCTGATCGCGGCCAGAAATGAGGAAAGCTGTATCACAGGGCTGATCGAGAGCCTGCGGGCGCAGCACTATCCCCCGGAGCTCGTTGACATCTGGGTGCTCCCGAACAACTGTACCGACCGCACTGCGGAAGCCGCACGGCGTGCCGGAGCCCAGGTACTGGAAATGCCTGCCTCCGTCCGCTCCAAAGGGGCCGCGCTGCACACCGCGGCGAACGTGCTCCTGCGCAGCTCACGGAACTATGACGCTTTTTGCGTGTTTGACGCGGATAATGAGGCGGATCCGGCGTTTTTGTCGGAAATGAACCGTGCGCTGGACCGTACCGCGATCGCCAAGAGCCGCATTCTCGCCAAAAACCGGACACAGGCCAGGATCAGCGCCTGCTATGAGATCTACTTCTGCAGCGCCAATCATTTTCTGAACCGCGCGAGAGAGGCCGTGGGCCTGTCGGCCCGCGTGATCGGCACCGGTTTTGCGATCCGACGGGATCTGCTGGAGGAGCTGGGCGGGTTCCCCTGCCGCACGCTGACGGAGGACGCCGAGCTATACGCGGCCTGTCTTTGCCGCGGCGTGCGGATTGGCTACTGCGAAGCTGCGGTTACATATGACGAAGAACCCATCACGTGGCGCGCGTCGCTCGTACAGCGCAGACGTTGGATGAGCGGCATTCTGCAGGTAGCGCGCCTGACGCTGCCGGAGCTGCTCACAAATTTTCTGCGGCAGCCAAGCCTCACCTGTCTGGACGGGCTCCTGCAGCTCAGCTTCCCCTTCCTGCAGGCGCTGACGCCTTTTTTTGCGCTCGAGGCGCTGCTTGCCGAGAGCATGTCCCTGCAGGGGCTGCCGGTCAGTTTGCTGACAGCTTATGCCGGCTGTCTGGCTGCGGCTGTCGCCGCGCTGGCGCTGGAACGGCGGCTGGATCGGAAGCTGGTGGGCGGGGTGCTCCTCTACCCTGTGTTCATGGCCTGCTTCCTGCCGCTGCAGACGCTGGCTCTATTCAAAACGCAGACCATCTGGCACGAGATCCGGCATTCCGGCGTACGGCTTGCCGCGGAGGTCGATCTGCGCCGGGGAAAGATCGCCTGAAGCGGCGATCATCCCAGCGCGTAGATCACACGGTACAGGAACTGCCGCCAGAAGCGCTTGTCGGCCAGCAGCTGTCTGGTCAGCTGGTCCGCATGGTCATGCAGCGGCTGCAGCTCTTCCCTGCTCAGCTTATGGTGGCTGAAGCGTGCCTTTTCGGCGATCTCCAGAAACTCTCCCGGGACCTCCGTTTTGGTCCTTCTGGCCAGCCAGCAGATATGGTGATACAGCGTGACCGCGCGGCGATTGCCGGAGCCCTGCCCGATTGCAGCCCTGCGGATGCTGAACAGCAGCGCCCGCCAGATCAGCAGCGCCGCGGCGGCGGCCAGAATTGGCCAGAGATAACGGAAGAAATGGAATGCTTTTGAACTCTCCTGGTTTGTTTCGGTCGGTTTATCAGACGTTTCCGGAGAAACTTCCGGCGCATCCGGCGTTGTTTCTGTAGTCGGTGTCTCCGAGGGCTGAACTTGGTCTTCCCCCTGCGTCGGGGCCGGATCGGTTTCCGACGAATTATCTGGCTGCAGGGTAAGAATGTGAGAGTCCTGCACAGCGGGCGTCGGGTCGAGCACGTACCAGCCGAGACCGTCGACATAGTATTCCACCCAGGCGTGCGCGTCATCGGTCGTTACGGTCGTCCAGCTTCCGGCGGTCACATTCGCAGAAAAACCAGTCACATAGCGGGCCGGGACATCCATGCACCGCAGCAGGATCGCCGCTGCGGTCGCAAAATGGACACAGTAGCCCGTTTCACTCTCGTGCAGGAACCAGGAGACAAAGTCCTCCCCATCCGGCACGGCGGGCGTATTCAGATCATACTGCGCGCTGGACGATACATAGCTCTGCACAGCGGCAAGGATCCGATGCGGATCGTCGCCCGGCTGCGCGTCAAGCTGCTGCAGGATATCGGCAAGCGCCTGCCGCGTCTCATCCGGTACTTGGGTATAGGTCTCATGTACAAAGGCTTTGTAGGTGTCGCTGTACAGAACGTCACGCTGATTCGTGTACGAGATGGTATAAGACGTCTCCTGCGATGGATTTTTGAAGTACGCGTCATAGTATGCTTCGGCATCGTCCGGCAAATAGACTGGATAATACGGCGTGTAGTAGATCCCGGACTTCATGTCCGTCTCGATCTGCATATCAGGCCAATCGGAAACGGAGCCTGCTCCTACCGTCAGAGCATCCTGCGCGCCGTCCACACCGTCGTAGCTGCTGGAAGGAAGTGCCTTCCAGCGGTTATTCTCATAGATCGCCAGCGAATCGCCGCGCAGATGCGTCAGGCCGCTGACCTCCGATTTGACCCGCATTACAGAACGGCCGTACTGCCGCTGCGGGCCGACGCGGTTGAGGTTGACGCCTGTGACGCTCGAATCCCAGAGGTAGCTGCCGAGCGTGCTGGGGCTGATCGGCGAGGTGAAGCGCACCTGCCCGGTCTGCGCGTCGCGGCGGAAGAGCGTGAGCTTGTCCGCCGCATCCGCAAGCGTCTGTTGCAGAGAATCCGACCACTTCGCACGCTCGTATGTCTTTGCCGGGAACAGGACGGCCAGCAGCCCGACCAGCAGCGCCAGCGGCACAGCCAGCAGCAGGGCGAGCCGGTTGCCCTCGCTCTCCTGCCGCGCGCGCAGCAGCTGGCTGAGCAGCAGCAGCGCCAGGACACCAACCACGAGCAGGATCGCCCAGGCGGCCGGCGGCGTCTGCAAAATGACCAGGCACAAAACCAGCACCGGCAGCACGGATACCAGCAGATAGGCCAGATGCTCCCCGCGCATGACGGTCCAGCTGCATAGCAGCGCGTAGAGCGCGGCGATCAGGATCAGGACCAGCGTCGCATCGAGGCCGGAGATGTCTTCCGTCAGGCTGACGGCCTGCAGGCCGGGGATCGCCTCGGCGTAGTTGCTGCTGACGGCATAGACGAGCGCGGAAAGGCTCTGCCGCAGCTCCGCGCGGAGCAGACATCCGCCCGCCCCTGCCAGAAGCAGGACCGCGAGCAGCCAGATCCAGCTCTTTTTCAGCAGAAACACCGCGGAAAACAGCGCTGCCGCGAGGAAACACGCAAGCAGCAGCCGCACCGGGTCGACCGGGACGGCAAACGACGTGATCACGCAGAAGCACAGCCCGATAGATAGTCCCGCGGCGCAGAGCAGCGCGGCCGGAAACGCGTATCTGGATGGTCTCATACAGGCACCTCCTGCGCGGCCGGCTGGATGTGATAGCGCCAGTCCGCATTCGGATACAGCCGCTGCGCGATCGTCGGCGTATCGCCGGTCAGGTGGGTCTGCAGTAGCGCTCGGAGCAGCTCCTGCAGGTCCTGCGGCGTGCGGATCTGCTTCGTCTGCGGCTCGAGGGTATCGGGGTCGAGCCAGTCGATCTGGTGGACGACTTCCCTGTCCGTCAGCCAGCCGGACAGCCACAGAAGCTGCCGCAGCGTACTGTCGAGCTGCGCCCGGCTGCCGGAAAAATCAAAGCTCAGGACGATCAGCCCGCGGTCCGGCTCCTCTGCCTCGCGGACGATCAGCTTGTCCGTCTTGGCTGAGAGCTTCCAATGGATCTCATGCAGACTGTCGCCCGGGCGGTATTCGCGCAGATCGTGGATCTCGGAAAAGCCGCCGCCCGGCTTCGGATGATAGGAACGGTATTGGAACTGGCTGAGGTTCGGCAGCCCCGCGGGTTCCTGCGGCTCCGGCTCGACCGCGATGCTGCACGTATCCGGCAGCTGCAGCGGCAGACCGACGAGCCCCAGCGCGTCATAGACCCGCGCCCGGTCGACGTGGAAGGTCTGCTGGCCCGCGTGGCGCGTATCGACGCGCAGGGAGAAGCGAAGCGTCCCTGCAAGGGTCAGCCATTCGGCCTGCTGCGTGCCGCCCACGGCGTCACAGACCAGCAGATGCAGCCTGCAGCAGCTGACCGGCAGGCGGGAGACGGACGAGGGCTGGAGCGTGAACTGCGCGTCCTGCCCGCAGAAGCAGCGCAGCGGCAGCTGCGGCGTATAGGCGGCGCGGAGCATGGCCGGGAGGCTGACGAGCAGCGAGAAAACCGGCAGCAGCACCGAAAACAGGAGCAGGAAGAAGGAAAACCAGCCGGTATAAAAGCTGTGAAATACCACGGCTGCCAGCAAGAACAGCCCGTAAAAGATCCGGTTTCTGGCCATCGCTCACAGCCTGGGGGCCGGGACCTGGCGCAGGATCTCCGCAAGGATCTGCTCCGGGCCGATCTGCCGCGCGTCCGCCTCCGGGGCCAGCAGCAGACGGTGCGCGATGACCTGCGGGAACGTGACCTGAATGTCCTTCGGCACGACATAGTCCCGCCGCTGGACGTAGGCCACAGCCTTGGCCATGGCGGTCAGCGACAGCGTCGCGCGCGGGCTCGCGCCGCGCAGGATCAGCGGATGGCCGCGCGTCGCGCCGATCAGGGCGACGATATACTCTACCAGCTCTTTTTTGATGTAAACTGCGGCGGCCTCATCCTGCATGGCAACGAGCTCCTGCCGGGACAGGACCTGTCCGACCGTCTGCAGCGGGTTGACGCCCTGCCGTGCGAGCACCATGCTGCATTCGTCCGCCGGCTCCGGATAGCCGATGGACAGCCGGACCGTAAAGCGGTCCATCTGTGAATCCGGCAGCAGCTGCGTGCCGGCGGCGCCTGTCGGATTCTGCGTGGCAAAGACGATAAACGGCTGCGGGATCGGATGGCTGACGCCGTCAACAGTGACCTGCCCCTCCTCCATGGCCTCGAGCAGTGCAGACTGCGTGCGGGACGTCGCCCGGTTGAGCTCATCCGCGAGGAACAGATTGCAGAGCACCGCGCCGGGCTGATAGACGAGCTTGCCGCTCTCCTTCTGATAGACGGAATAGCCGGTGATATCGGACGGCAGCACGTCCGGCGTAAACTGCACGCGCCCGTAATCGAGCCCCAACGCGCGGGAAAACGCCAGCGCCATGGTCGTCTTGCCGACGCCGGGGATATCCTCGAGCAGCACATGGCCCCGGGCCAGCAGCACCGTCAGCACCCAGACCAGAACGCGGTCCTTGCCGCATACCGCTTTTTTGACTTCTTCCAGAATTCTGCTTGTCTGATTCAAGCCTCTGCCTCCTTTTTCGCGTGGAGATGGTAATAAATAAAGTATAGCACACCCGCGCGGAAGAAAACATAAATTTTTCCTGAAGATTTCAAAACCCTGTAACCCTGCGTACAGCGGGCATAAAAATTCGGCTATTTCGTGCAAATGCCTGTTTACATTTTTTTTAAAGTGCGGTATGATGGGAAAAATTAAATTTGAAAGGAAGCTATACCATGGCAAATGCAGTCAAACGGATCGGTGTGCTGACCTCCGGCGGCGATGCGCCCGGCATGAACGCGGCCATCCGCTCCGTCGTCCGTGCCTGCACGTATATGGGCATCGAGTGCGTCGGCATCCGCCGCGGCTACAACGGCCTGATCAACGGAGATTTCACCGTCCTGCAGAATGACAACGTCGCGCACATCATCAACCGCGGCGGCACCATGCTCTACACCGCCCGCAGTGACGAATTCCGCACGCTGGAGGGCCAGAAAAAGGCCGCAGCGACCTGCAAGCTGCTGGGGCTGGACGGAATCGTCTCCATCGGCGGCGACGGCTCGTTCCGCGGTCTGGTGGAGCTGGCCAAGCAGGGCATCTCCGTCGTCGGCGTCCCGGCGACCATCGACAATGATATCGTCTGCACGGATTACACAATCGGCTACGATACCGCCGCCAATACGGCCGTGGAGGCCATTGACCGGCTGCGCGATACGATGCAGTCCCACGAGCGCTGCTCCGTGGTCGAGGTCATGGGCCGCAACGCGGGCCATCTGGCGCTCTATGTCGGTCTGGCTACGGGCGCGACGGCCGTTCTGGTGCCGGAAAAGCCGGTCGATTTTGACCGGGACGTCATCGACCGGATCCGCCAGGCGCGTCTGGCCGGCAACACGCACTTCATGATCATCGTGGCCGAGGGCGCGGGCAGCGCGATCGAGATCGGCAAGGGGATCCATGAGGAGCTGGGGCTTGATCCCCGCGTGACCATCCTCGGTCATATCCAGCGCGGCGGCACACCGTCGGCGCGCGACCGCGTCATGGCCAGCCGCATGGGCTATCACGCCGTCAAGACGCTGGCCGACGGCAAGACGAACCGCGTCATCTGCGCGCGGGCTGGTCAGATGGTCGACATCGATATCACCGAGGGTCTTTCCATGAAGAAGGGGCTCAACGAACAGCAGTACGAGGTGCTGCAGGCGATGACGGGCATCGACAACTGAATCCGGAAAAAATCAGGGCGTGCTGCACTGCAGCACGCCCTTTTTCTATCCCGGAGCAACTGTTCAGGCACCTGCCATTCCCCTCTCTCTCATAAAAAACGCAAATGCCGCTCTCATGGGATGGGTCAGACTAGGCCTTCGGGTGATATTTGTTGTACACCGCTTTCAGATTCTGCTTCACCAGCTGCGTATAGACCTGCGTGGAGGAAATATCGCTGTGGCCGAGCATCTGCTGAATGGAGCGCAGGTCTGCGCCGTTTTCCAGCAGGTGGGCCGCAAAGCTGTGGCGGAGCGTATGCGGGGTGATATCCTTGTCGATATGCGCCTTTTCCTGATAATACTTGATGATCTTCCAGAAGCCCTGGCGGCTCATGCGCTCGCCGGAAACGTTCACAAACAGAGAATGCTCGGTCGGAACGGCGATCATCTTGGGCCGGACCGAATCGATGTATTCGTGCAGCGACTGCAGCGCTTCCGGATAGATCGGGATGATGCGCGTCTTCTCGCCGCTCTCGCAGCGGATAAAGCTACCAGGCAGACTGACGTCATCGATGTTGAGGCCGATGAGCTCGCTGACACGGATGCCCGTGGCGTACAGGACCTCAAGCATGGCCTTGTCGCGGCAGCCCTTCATCTCCGTGACCTTCGGCTGCTGCAGCAGAAGCTCGACCTCTTTGCCGGTCAGGATCTGCGGCAGCTTTTTTTCTGCCTTGTCGATCTTGATGTTGTGGATCGGGTTTTCCTCGATCTCGCGGTTCTGGACGGCGAATATGTACAGGCTCTTGATAGAGGCCAGCGCACGGGAGATCGTCGCGGCGGATTTTCCGTTGGTCTTCATGCTGTTCATGTAGCCGGAAACCACGTCCTGATCGGCGTCCAGCACATCGATGCCTTCGGAGCCCAGATATGACGCATACTGGCGAAGATCGCGCATGTAGGATGCGACGGTATTGTCAGACGCGTGTTTGGTGTGGATGAGGTAATCCTCATATCGCATAATAATGTTACTCATGCGAAGGTCCTTCCGAAAATGATCGATGGGAACTTTATCGCACATTCATGAGAATCCAGAAAAATCAAACGGAAACCGGAAACTTCAGAATTCTTAAGGAATTATGCGAGCAAAATTATTTCTACCTGCGCTTCAACAGGAAGTGTTGTTACTATACCGCAAACATCGGAAGATTTCAAGGAAAAAGATACATTTTCGAAATTTTTGTAAATTATGACTAGGAATTATGTTAATGATATTATGTCAATAAAGTAACTGCAGTGCCGCGAGTCACCCGTACTTTTCGCAAAAAGCACAACATATAGTGCCGGAATTCATGCGTAAAATCGAAATCTTGAAATGACGGCAGTCCTGCATGTTGATGCGTGAAATGTAAATATAATTTACTTTTTGACGCATGCAGGAACGCCGTCATCGTCTTCTGCGCCGGGCGGGCTTTCGCTGCGTGCTCCCTGTGATCCCGCCCAGAGCCGCCGCGGCAAGCATCGCAAGCATCCCGGGCAGGATCTGCGCCTCCCGATCACCGAAAAACAGCAGTCGCGCCAGCATACAGACGGACAGACAGCACACACCGACCGCAATGGCCGCTGGCAGCTTCTGCCCGGCGGCATGCCGCGCCGTCAGCCAGGCGCCAGGAAAAACGCCGAGAAAGCTGATCACCACAGCGGCCGCCGAAAGCTGCTGCTGGCCGATCACCCCGCCAAGCGTCAGCCCCGCCCCCAGCGCCGACAGCGCGAGCAGCGCCATGCACGTGACCGCCAGTCCCTGCAGCACCGTCCGCAGAAAGCCGCCGTTCCAGAGCTTTGATTTCATAACCGCTCCCCTCCTCTATTCACTGTTCACTTCGTTACTCCAAGCGTATGTTTGTCCGGGCATAAAAAGAACCGGCTGAAGTCTAAGCTTCAGCCGGTCAGTATGCAGGTCCGGGCCGGAAGGCTTACTTTTCCTTCTTGGCCTTTTCTTTCTCTGCCTTGCGGGCAGCCAGAGCGGCGGCCTTCTGCTTGGCAGCTTCCTTTTCCGCCGTGTTGTTGGTGGAAACAGCAAACTTGGCGAACTCCACGCGGACGCGGTCGGTCGTGGTCTCGATGACGATGGAATCGTCCTTGATGGAGACGATGTCGCCGATGATGCCGCCGATGGTCGTGATGTTGTCGCCGACCTTCAGGGAATCACGCATCTGCTGGGCTTCTTTTTTCCGCTTGTTTTCCGGGCGGATCATAAAGAAGTAGAACACCGCGATCAGAACGACGAACATGAGAATCATGGACGCGCTGCTGCCGGCGGCGGTCGTACCGGCTGCCGACTCTAAGAAAAGGTACATGGTCTTTCCTCCAAAATTGAATTTCATTTATTATATCGTGCCGGCGGCAACTTTTCAAGTCAGCCCGGCAGGATTTCTGAATTTTTTCGTAAGTTTATATTTTTTCTGACAATTTTGCGGAGTATTCCGCGCGGAAATCGCCGAAGGCCCCCGCGTCGAGGCTGTCGCGGATGCGTTTGGTCAGCGTATTGTAGAAGTACAGGTTGTGCATGACCGAAAGCCGCATGGCGAGCATCTCCTCCGCCTTGAACAGGTGGTGCAGATAGGCACGGGAATAGCGCCTGCAGACCGGGCAGTCACACTGCGGGTCGATGGGGCCGTCGTCGCGGGTGTACTTGGCGTTTTTCAGGTTGATGCTCCCCTGCCAGGTAAACAGCTTCGCGTGCCGCGCGTTGCGCGCGGGCATGACGCAGTCGAAGAAGTCCACGCCCCGGGCGACGGACTCGATGATGTTCGACGGCGTGCCGACACCCATGAGGTAGCGCGGCCGGTCCTTCGGCATGTAGGGCTCGACGGCCTCGATGATCTCGTACATGACCTCCGTCGGCTCGCCGACGGCAAGTCCGCCGATGGCATAGCCCGGCAGGTCGAGCTTGGCGATCTCGTTCATGTGCCAGATCCGCAGATCCTTGAAGGTCGCGCCCTGGTTGATGCCCCAGAGCTGCTGGCCGGGGTTGACCGCGCCTGGCTCGGCGTTGTACCGGGTCAGCGCTTCCTTGCACCGCGCGAGCCAGCGGGCCGTGCGCTCGCAGGAGGCCTTGGCGTAGGGGTACGTCGCCGGGTTTTCCACGCACTCGTCAAAAGCCATGGCGATATCGGAGCCGAGGTTGGACTGGATCCGCATGCTCTCCTCCGGGCCCATGAAGATCTTGTGCCCGTCCAGATGGGAGGCGAAGGTCACGCCCTCCTCTTTAATTTTCCGCAGACCGGCAAGCGAGAAGACCTGAAAGCCGCCGGAATCGGTCAGGATAGGGCTGTCCCACGTCATGAACTTGTGCAGGCCGCCCATGTCGCGCACCACCTCGTCGCCGGGACGCAGGTGCAGATGATAGGTGTTGGAAAGCTCGACCTGCGTGCCGATCGTCTCGAGATCGGCGGCCGACAGCGCACCCTTGATGGCCGCCTGCGTGCCGACATTCATAAAGGCCGGCGTCTGGACCGTCCCATGCGGGCAGCTGAACTCTCCCCGGCGCGCCGCGCCGTCCGTTTTCAATACTTTAAACATCGTGTTCCTCTTCCATCAATAAATATACATCGCGTCGCCGGCCAGGCCACGATCTTTTTCTTTCAGGCAATGTCTTCTGCAGCCACTGAATGCTCGTACAAGTATTCCGGCGCAATATCAATGGCTCCGTCATTCCAAACCGTCACGCCATAGTCAATGTAGACACCGGAAAATGTGTGTTCATCCGCCAGCGGCGTAAAACCGACATCGTTCAGCAGCGGTGTGAAATCAAAAATTTTTGCTTCTCCTGTTGTAAATCGGAGCCAGAGCTTGTGGCCGGTCAGCGGACGAACGCCGCAGACTTTGATGACAGGCTCCTGTTCACCTGCATACGCAATTCCGTTAGAGATATACATAAGTGCATTCCTCCTTATTGCAGTGGTTCGATCTTACCGAATGGGATATTCCGTACCGCATTGTTCCAAGCGGCATAAAGTTCATCTTCGTGGATGGCTGCCCAAGCCTGTACCAGCTTCAGCTGCTTGACCGGAAGGCTCCCTGCAATCAGTTCGCCGTCCACACCAACAGAGGCTTCATACTCGTTGTAATACACATAAAAGTGCGGCTTGTGATGCTTATCCGTATCACTGAAGATCATCTTGATAACGATATTGTAGAATCTACAAAGTTCCGGCATATTCGTCTCCTCACTTTTTTGAAGTATCCAAAATCAAATTCTCGACAGCCATGACGCTATTATTATGACATATGTTTCTGCGAAGTCAACATTTATGAGATATACATCGCGTCACCGAAGGAAAAGAAGCGGTAGCGCTCCTGGACGGCGATGTTGTAGGCGTTCAGGATCTTTTCCCGGCTGGCGAATGCGGAGACCAGCATGACGAGCGTGCTCTCCGGCAGGTGGAAATTCGTGATGAGCGCGTCCATCGCCTTGAACCGGTAGCCGGGATAGATGAAAATATCCGTCCAGGCGGAGGACTCATGGAAGAACCCGTTCTCATCCGCAAGCGATTCCAGCGTCCGGCAGGACGTCGTGCCGACGCAGACGATCCGGCCGCCGGCGCGCCTGGTCTCGTTGATCATATCTGCCGTCTCCTGCGAGATCATGCAGAACTCAGAGTGCATATGATGCTCGGTGATCTCCTCCGCCTTGACGGGCCGGAAGGTCCCGAGACCGACGTGCAGCGTGATATACGCCTCTTTGACGCCCTTGGCCGCGAGCTTGTCCAACAGCTCGCGGGTAAAATGCAGACCGGCCGTCGGCGCGGCGGCAGAGCCGTTCACCTTGGAATAGACCGTCTGATAGCGCTCGCCGTCTTCGAGTTCTTCCTTGATGTAGGGCGGCAGGGGCATTTTGCCGAGACGCTCGAGCACCTCGAGGAAGATCCCCTCATAGTGGAACTGCACGAGCTTGTTGCCGTCTTCCTTCTCTCCGACGACCGTCGCGGTGAGCTCTCCGCCGCCGAAGGACAGCTCAGTGCCGGCATGGGTCTTCCGGCCCGGCTTCGTGAGGCATTCCCAGACGCCGCTCCCCTGATCCTTGAGCAGCAGCACCTCGACGGCGCCGCCGGTCGGCTCCCGATGGCCCAGCAGCCTTGCAGGGAGCACGCGGGAGTTGTTCATCACCAGACAGTCGCCGGGCTGCAGCAGGTCGACCAGATCATAAAAATGCCGGTGCGCGACCTCGCCGGTCTTCCGGTCGAGCGTCATCAGGCGTGACGCATCCCGCCGCTCCAGCGGCGTCTGCGCGATCAGTTCTTCCGGCAGATCATAGTAAAAATCATGAGTTTTCAACAAACAACAGCCCCTTCTCCGCGCTGATTTTTTCTGCGATTCACATTGACAGGCCAATTGGAATATGATATGATGAGGCCGTTGGAATTCGCGGACATTTGTTCACCGTGCAGAAACATTTTCTCCTGCACAGGCAAATGTATTATATTACATTCCAAAGTGACATGCAACCGGAACTTTCCGGCGAGTTTGAAGATTGGAGCTTTCATCATGGAAAAATTCAGAGTCGGTATCATCGGCGCTACGGGTATGGTCGGCCAGCGGTTCGTCCTGCTGACGGCGAATCACCCCTGGTTCACGCCCGTCGTTCTTGCAGCCAGCGCGCACAGCGCAGGCAAGCCTTACGCCGAAGCGATCGGCGAAAAATGGCACATGGCGGATCCGATTCCGGAGAGTGTCCGCTCCATGGTCGTGATGGATGCAGAGGCCGACGCAGCGGAGATCGCAAAGCAGGTCGACTTCGTGTTCTGCGCCGTCAATATGAAAAAGGACGAGATCAAGGCGCTCGAGGATCGGTATGCCAAGCTCGAATGCCCGGTCATCTCCAACAACTCGGCCCACCGCCACACCCCGGACGTCCCGATGGTCGTGCCCGAGATCAATGCGGACCATATCCGCATCATCGACGCCCAGCGCAAGCGCCTCGGCACCAAACGCGGCTTCATCGCCGTCAAGTCCAACTGCTCGCTGCAGAGCTACGTGCCCGCGCTGCATCCGCTCATGAAGTACGGCATCGAAAAGGCGCTGGTCTGCACATATCAGGCCATCTCCGGCGCAGGCAAGACGTTCGATACATGGCCGGAGATCCTGGACAACGTCATCCCCTATATCGGCGGCGAGGAAGAAAAGTCCGAGCAGGAGCCGATGAAGCTCTGGGGACATATCGAGGACGATCAGATCGTCAACGCGGCGGAGCCGAACATCACCGCGCAGTGCCTGCGCGTGCCGGTCTCCGACGGACATATGGCTGCCTGCTTTGTCTCGTTCAAGGGTGAGAAGCCGTCCATCGAGCAGATCAAGGCTGACTGGGCCGCCTTCTCCGGCCGCGCACAGGAATTGGAGCTGCCGTCAGCCCCCAAGCAGTTCCTGCACTACTTTGAAGAGCCGGACCGCCCGCAGACGAAGCTTGACCGGATGATCGAGGGCGGCATGGCGGTCTCCATCGGCCGTCTGCGGCCGGATACGCAGTACGACTATAAGTTTGTCTGCCTGTCTCATAATACCCTGCGCGGCGCAGCCGGCGGCGCGGTTCTGCTGGCGGAGCTGCTCTGCGCGGAAGGATATATCACAAAGAAATAAGCCCGAAGGGAGCGATTCTTTGAAAGATCCTGTGTTTGAGGGCGTTGCGACTGCGATCGTCACGCCGTTCAATCAGGGTACGATCGATTTTCCCGTCATGAACCGGCTTCTGGATCTGCAGCTCGCGGCTGGCGTCGACGCCATTGTCGTCTGCGGCACGACCGGCGAAGCCTCCACCATGACGGACAACGAAAAGCTTGCGCTCATCGCGCACACGGTCCAATATTGTGCCGGACGATGCAAGGTCATCGCCGGCACCGGTACGAACGACACGGCTCACTCGCTGCAGTTGAGCCGTGTCGCTGCGTCTATGGGCGCAGACGCCGTGCTGATGGTCACGCCGTATTACAACAAATGCACACAGGCGGGGCTCATCGCGCACTATACCGCGGCAGCGGATACGCTCCCCTGCCCGGTCATTGTCTACAATGTCCCGAGCCGGACGGGGGTGGATGTCTCAGTCGAGACCTGCCGGGTGCTTGCCGGGCACCCCAACATCGGCGGCATCAAGGAGGCCAGCGGCAGCGTGCCGAAGGCTGCGCACATTCTCGACGCCTGCGGCGACGAGCTGCCGGTCTGGAGCGGCAACGACGATCTGACGGTCCCCCTGCTTTCGCTCGGCGCGAAGGGCGTCATCTCCGTTCTGTCCAACGTCCGGCCAAAGCGGACGCTGCAGATGGTGCGCGCATGTCAGGCCGGAGACTATGCTGCAGCCGGGCGGATGCAGGTCGCGCTCACACCGCTGATCGACGCGCTGTTCAGCGAGATCAACCCCATCCCCGTCAAGCAGGCGCTGTCGCTCATGGGGATCCCGGCCGGACTGCCGCGGCTGCCGCTGACGCCGCTCAGCGCGACGCACCTGCCCGCGCTGGAGCAGGCGCTCTCCGCCGCGCCGGAGCCGTAAGAGACAGATCAGTTCACCATAATGATAACAAAAAAATCTGCGCAAGTAGTTATTCACACTGTCAACAGAGTTTTCAACACGCGAAAAAGCTACATATTTCGACAAAAACACGGATTATTGTTAAATGATGACAGGGTCGAAAAATGAAGAACTTTCACGACGCAACGCAGGGATTCTGTTAACATAAAACATTTTATGCAGGAGATTTTGCAGCTGTCGGCTGCAAAAACCCGCTTGCAGACAGCATCTGCAAGCGGGTCCTTTTATCCGTTTTCGAGGCTCATCGTGGCGTAGGCGTTGAGGTCCTGCCCGGCGCGTTTGCCGGAACGGTACTCGTAATAGCCCTGCGCGCCGATCATCGCGCCGTTGTCACCGCAGAGGCGCAGGGGCGGCATGCACAGCCGGATGCCGAGCGCCTGGGTCCGGCGGGTAAATTCCCCGCGGATGCGGGAATTTGCCGCCACGCCGCCCGCGATGGCCAGCGTCCGGTAGCCGGTCTGCTCCAGGGCCTGCATCGTCCGCGGCACGAGCATATCGCTCACCGCCTTGGAGAACGAAGCGCAAAGCGACGGGATATCCAGCGCCTCGCCGCGCTGCTCATGTGTGTGGATGAGGTTCAGCGCCGCCGTCTTGAGGCCCGAGAAGGACATATCGAGCGGATTGCCGCTGAGCTTGGTGTGCGGCATGGGATATTTGTTTTCGTCGCCGGTCTTCGCCGTCTGGTCGAGCGCCGCGCCGCCGGGATACGGCATCCCGATCACGCGGGCGATCTTGTCGAAGCATTCCCCTGCCGCGTCGTCGCGCGTGGTGCCGAGGATATGGAATTTCGTGTAGTCCTGCACGTCGACGATCAGCGTATGCCCGCCGGAGACGACGAGGCACAGAAACGGCGGCTCCAGATCCGGATACGCCAGATAGTTGGCCGCGATATGTCCACGGATATGGTGCACCGGGATGAGCGGCACGCCGAGGCTGTAGGCCGCGGCCTTGGCGAAGTTGACGCCGACGAGCACCGCGCCGATCAGCCCCGGTGCATAGGTGACAGCGATAGCGTCGATGTCCTGCCGGGTCAGGTGCGCCTCGTCAAGCGCCGTATCCGCCAGGGCGTAGATGGCCTCGATGTGCTTGCGTGAGGCAAGCTCGGGCACGACGCCGCCGTAGAGCCGGTGCAGGGCGACCTGAGACGCGATGCAGTCGGTCAGGACGGTTCTTCCGTCCTCCACGACGGCGACGGCAGTCTCGTCGCAGGAGGATTCCACGGAGAGGATCTTCATAGCAGTTCCTTTCTGAGGATGCGCGCATCCTCTTTTGGATGTTGGTAATAGTTTTTCCGCAGGCCGATCTGCGCGAAGCCGAGCGAGGCATAGAGCGCAGCGGCAGGTGCGTTTGAGTCCCGAACCTCCAGGGTCAGGACCGTCGCCTGCATCTTCTGCCGCAGCGACTCACACAGCGCCAGCACGAGCGCACGGCCAAGCCCCTGCCGCCGGTAAGCCGGGCTGACGGCGAGGTTCATCATATCCGCCTCGCCCAGCACGGTCTGGCTGCCGACGTAACCGGCGACAGTGTCGCCGTCCATCGCGCAGAGCCACAGGCTCAGCGGATTACCCAGTTCTTTCTGCAAAATCGATTCCGGCCAGGAATCTGAGAAACATGTGGCTTCCAGCGCGGCGATCTGTGCCGTGTGTTCCGGCCGCATGGGGACGATCGTCACTTCCATCACTTTGCCTCATACCAGCTCGCGCCGACCTTCGCCTCCGCCAGCAGCGGCACGCGCAGCTGCACGACGTTTTCCATCTCGGCCGTCACGATCTTCTTCACCTGCTCCGCTTCCTTCACCGGGCATTCCACGATCAGCTCATCGTGGACCTGCAGGACGAGCCGGGCCTTGAGCTTCTGCTTTTTGAGCGCCGCGTCGACGCGCAGCATGGCGAGCTTGATGATGTCCGCAGCTGTCCCCTGGATCGGGGTATTGAGCGCAACGCGCTCGCCGAAGGAGCGGATGTTGAAGTTGCTGCTCTTGAGCTCCGGCAGCTCGCGCCGGCGGCCGAAGAGAGTCGTGACATAGCCGTCCTGCTTTGCCTGCTCGACGATATCGTGCATATAGGTCCGGACGCCCGCATAGTGGGCCAGATAATTGTCGATATACTGCCGCGCCTCCTTGCGCGTGACGCCGATGTCGTCTGCCAGAGAGAATTCCGAGATGCCGTAGACGATGCCGAAGTTGACGGCCTTGGCGTGGCGGCGCATCAGCGGCGTGACCTGCTCCGGCTCCACGCCGAAGACCTGCGCGGCCGTTGCCGTATGGATATCGGTGCCGGAGCGGAACGCCTCCTGCATGGTCTGATCGTCCGCGATATGGGCCAGCACACGCAGCTCGATCTGGCTGTAATCCGCGTCGACAAAGACGCAGCCGTCGCTCGGCACGAACATCTTGCGGATCTCGCTGCCGAGCTCCGTGCGGACGGGGATGTTCTGCAGGTTCGGGTCGGTGGAAGACAGGCGGCCCGTCGCCGTGACCATGTTCTGGAAGGTCGTGTGGATGCGGCCGTCGTCCGCGATCTGCTTGACGAGGCCGTCGGCGTACGTGCTCTTGAGCTTGGTCATGGCACGGAAATCGAGGATCGCGTCGATGATCGGATGCTTGCCACGGAGCTTTTCCAGCACGTCCGCGTTCGTGGAGTAGCCGCTTTTCGTCTTCTTGCCCGCGGGCAGGCCGAGCTCGTCAAAGAGGATCTGCCCGAGCTGCTTGGTGGAGTTGATGTTGAATTTCTTCCCGGCATAGCCGAAGATCGTCTGCTCCGCGGCCTCGATCCGGCTCTGGAGCATATTGCCGAAGGATATGAGCGCCATCTGGTCCGCCTTGACGCCCGCGGCTTCCATTTCAGCGAGCACGCGGCAGAGCGGCAGCTCGATCTCGTAATAGAGCTTCTCCATGCCGTTCTTCGTAAGCTTTTCCGGCAGAGCTTCATAGAGCGCGCCGACGGCCGCGGCCTCCGCCAGACGGGAGCAGACGCGCGCGGCGTCTTTTCCGACCTGCTCGCTGTCCGCGCGGCCGATGGCAAAGCCCAGATGCTGCTGCACGACGCTGTCCAGGTCATAGCTGCCGCGCGTCGCGTCGAGATCGTAGGCAGCCAGCGCCGTGTCGAAGATGAAACCATCCACCGGGTATCCCCGTTCCAGCAGGCGGCGCATCAGTGGTTTGCAGTCGTGCGTGACCTTCTTGACGGAGGCACTGAATATAGTTGACATAAAGTCATTGCTCAGCGCAAAGTCAGAGAAAAAGTATCCGCTCTCCCCTGTCTCAACAGCGATCCCGGAGAGGTCCGGCTCCGCAATGACGTTAACATAATGTTCTTTTTGGAGCGCCGCGGCCAATTCTGCTGCCCGGGCAGCATCCGTCACCGTCTCACTGGTGCAGGTACCTGCAAATGTCCCTGCCTCCGCAGTCTCCTGCGGCGCGTGCAGGCCATAGCGGGCGATCTGCCGGGTAAATTCGAGTCGAGTAAAGAGCTGATAGAGCGTATCGTTGTCCGGCTGCTGCACGCGGCAGTCCTCCGGAGAAAAATCGATCGGCGCTTCGCAGCGGATCGTCGCCAGATCGTAGGACATGTAGGCGCTGTCCTTCCCCTGCTCGAGCTTTACGCGGAGCTTATCTTTGATCTCATCCAGATGTGCATAGATCCCGTCCAGCGTGCCATAGTCCAGCAGCAGCTGCGTCGCCGTCTTCGGGCCGATGCCCGCGACGCCCGGGATGTTGTCAGAGCTGTCGCCCATCAGGGCCTTGAGGTCGATCAGGTGGATGGGGTCAAAGCCGTATTCCTCGCGGAAGCGGGCCGGGTCATAGTTGACCGCGACGGACTGCGAAAGCTTGGAGGATACCAGCTTGACCGTCACATGCTCGTCGATCAGCTGCAGGGAATCCCGGTCGCCGGTGACGATCACGCAGTCCCAGTTCGCCCTGCCGCACTGCTTGCCGATCGTGCCGATCACGTCGTCGGCCTCCCAGCCCTCGCATTCAAAGATGGGGATGCGCATGGCGCGCAGAATGTCCTTCATCATCGGCAGCTGCATGGCAAGCTCATCCGGCATCGGGTGACGCGTCGCCTTGTAGCCGTCATAGGCCAGATGGCGGAACGTCGGCGCTTTGAGATCGAACGTCACGCACAGGGCGTCGGGCTGCTCCTCCGTCCGGAGCTTTTCGAGAATATTCAGAAAACCGTAGATCGCGTTTGTAAAAAAGCCGTCTTTCGTCGTGAGCGCCCGCACGCCGTAGTAGGCGCGGTTGATCACGCTGTTTCCATCGAGAACCATCAGCTTCATGGGCAGGACTCCTTTGCATTTCTTCGCTTAGTCTACCACAATTCCCGCCCTGTTGCAAGGAAGCCGCCGCGTTTCATTGACAGTTTCCGCGGGAAGCACTATACTGAAAGCAGATTACGATAAAAGGAGTTGTTCCCCATGATCTATTCTTCGGAAGATATGCAGACCCGCGCCGTTCTGGATACGGCCGCGCGCATGTGCGCAGCCGCCCGCACCGCGCCCAAGACACGGGGCATGGACGGTCTTGTCACCTGCGTCGTGACCGGCGAAGACAAAGACCGACTGGCCGCACATATGCGCGAGCTTGCCGGGCAGCTGGATTACGCCTTCTTCGCCCGCGACGCCGACAACGTGGACTATGCGGATGCCGTTGTCCTCTTTGGCATGGAGGAACAGCGCCGCGGGCTGAACGGCGGCTGTCAGTACTGTCATTTTGCCGACTGCGCCGACTGCGCAGAAAAGAATGGCCTCTGCGCGTGGGACGCCATGGACGTCGGCATCGCCATCGGTTCGGCTGCCGCCGCGGCGGCGGACGCCCGGGTCGACAACCGCGTGATGTTCTCCGTCGGCCGCGCCGCCCGGAGCCTCGGCCTGCTCGGTGCCTCCGTCACACTCGTCCTCGGCATTCCCCTCAGCATCAGCGGAAAGTCCCCGTTCTTTGACCGGAAGCCGAAAAAGTAAGTTCAAGACAAAACCGGAACGCGATTTGCGTTCCGGTTTTCGTTTCTGTCAGATATGCTTCCACTTGGCGCCGCCGGGGATGTCGGTGATCTCGATTCCCCGGGCTTTGAGTTCGTCGCGGATACGGTCGGCCTCGGCGAAGTTTTTGGCCTTTTTCGCGTCGTAGCGCGCCTGGATCTGCGCGGTGACGGCGGGATCGTCGCTGCCGTCCTCGCAGAAGATGGAATACGCACCGGCTGCCGGCTTTTCCGCGGCATTGCGCTTGCGGATATCCGCGGCCTTGCTGCAGAGGTCCAGGCTCAGGACCTTGTCGAAATCGTCCAGCACGAACAGCTTGGTGGCGTCGTTCGTCTTGTATTTGAGCACGTCGTAGAGCGCGGTGATGGCCAGCGAGGTGTTGAGGTCGTTGCCGAGGGCTGCGTTGAATTTCTCACGCAGGGCCGCGACGGCAGCCTCGTCGATCTCGCCGTCGCCGGGCTTCAGGGCGGCGATCTTGGTCAGGAGCTTCTGATAGGTCCCGGCTGCGTTGTCGAGGTTTTCCCACGAGAAGACCAGATTACGGCGGTAGTGGCTCTGTAGGCAGAACAGGCGGTAGCACAGCGGGTCATAGCCCTTCTGCTCCAGCAGGGAGACCGTCAGGAACTCGCCCTTGGATTTGGACATTTTGCCGCTGGCGGTATTCAGATGCATGACATGCACCCAGTAGTTGCACCAGTGGTGGCCGATGTAGCTTTCCGACTGCGCAATCTCATTGGTATGGTGCGGGAACGCATTGTCGATGCCGCCGCAGTGGATATCCAGATCCTCGCCCAGATATTTGAGGGAAATGCCGGAGCATTCGATATGCCAGCCGGGATAGCCGACGCCCCAGGGCGAATCCCACTTGAGCGCCTGATCCTCAAACTTGGATTTGGTGAACCAGAGGACAAAGTCGTTCTTGTTGCGCTTGTTCGTGTCCTCTTCCACGCCCTCGCGGACGCCGACGGCGAGGTCTTCTTCCTTGTGCTCGTTGAAAATGTAGTATTTTTCGAGCTTGGAGGTATCAAAGTAGACGTTGCCGCCCTCGATATAGGCATAGCCGGTATCGAGCAGCTTCGTGATGATCTTGATATACTCGTCGATGCAGCCGGTCGCGGGCTGGACAACGTCCGGCCGCTTGATGTTGAGCTTGCGGCAGTCGTCAAAGAAGGCGTCGGTATAGAACTTGGCGATCTCCATGACGGTCTTGTGCTCGCGGCGGGCGCCCTTGAGCATCTTGTCCTCGCCCTCATCGGCATCAGAGGTCAGATGGCCGACGTCGGTGATGTTCATGACGCGCTTGACCGGATATCCGACATAACGCAGATACTTTTCCAGCACATCCTCCATGATATAGCTGCGGAGGTTGCCGATATGGGCAAAATGATAGACTGTGGGGCCGCAGGTGTACATTTTGACCAGCTTCGGGTCATTGGGAATGAATTCTTCTTTTTTATGGGTCGCAGAGTTATACAGGTACATATCAATTCTCCTTTTGGACGTCGTTGATCTGTTGTTCCAGCAGCGCCATGCGGCGCTTGAGTTCTTCGATTTCCAGCATGACCGGGTCCGGGGTGTGGATGTGGTCGAGCTTGTCGCCGCACAGGCGGACGATCCGGCCGGGGACGCCGACGACGGTCGCGCCGGGCGGCACCTCACGCAGGACCACGGCGTTGGCGGCGATGCGTGCATTGTTGCCGACGCGGAAGGGTCCGAGCACCTTTGCGCCGGCACCGACCATGACATTGTTGCCGAGCGTCGGGTGGCGCTTACCGACGTCCTTACCGGTGCCGCCGAGTGTCACGCCCTGATAGAGCAGACAGTCGTCGCCGATCTGGGTCGTCTCACCGATCACGATCCCGGTGCCGTGGTCGATGACCAGACGGCGGCCGATCTGCGCGCCGGGGTGTATTTCAATTCCGGTCCACATTTTCGACCACTGCGAGATCGCGCG
>DHKK01000065.1:15120-21812 GCA_002404795.1 Clostridiales bacterium UBA4696 | reverse complement strand
GCGTGCAGGCCGTTGTACAGCAGCACGACCTCGATCGCCGAGCGCGCGGCAGGGTCGTTTCTTTTGTATGCCCGGATATCCTCCAACAGATGCAAAGACAGCTCCTCCAAATCACAATAAAACCCGCCTCTTTTTCTCAAGAGGCGGGTCATCAAACTCGCGGTTCCACTCTGATTTCTCACTCAGGCTTTGACGTAAGCCCAGACGGGGTCTCCCCTCGCTCACGAACGCACGTTCCCGCAGAAGCTTTTGCTCCCGTTTGCAGCCGACGGCGGAAGCTCTCTGAAAAAGCGGATATGCGGTACTCTTTTCGGTCAACGCGATATTCATTTTTCTTGGGAAATCATATCATTGGAATGGGAAAATGTCAAGCCTTCTTGCCTAGGCCCAGGCAGGCCCAGTTCTTGACGAAGTATTCTGCGCCGGAATACACCGTCGTGACGAGGATGACCACGTTCACGACCGTATCGAGGACCGGCACATTCGGGATGACCATCATGGCAATCAGGCCGACCATGGTACAGGAGGTCTTGATCTTGCCGCTCCAGCCGGCGGCGATGACCGTACCGTTGTTGGCGGCGACCATGCGCAGGCCGCTGATGGCAAATTCCCGCGCGATCACGATGAACACCAGCCAGGACGGCATCCGTCCCCAGCCGACGAAGATCATCATGCAGGCCGTCACGAGCAGCTTATCTGCCAGCGGGTCGAGGAATTTGCCGAAGTCGCTGACCTGATCATAATGCCGGGCGATATAGCCGTCCAGAAAGTCGGAGATGCTGGCGATGATGAACACAGCCACAGCCGCCCAGCGCAGCCATTCCGCGCCGCCGGCCGACAGGAGCATCAGGACCATATACACCGGGATCAGCACCACACGGACAAGGGTAATTTTACTCGCAGTCGTCATTGTATTCTTCCTCCAGCACACCGACAAGCTCACCGTCATAGGCGTCCACCACACGGACGTCGGCAAAGTCACCGGTCTTGATATGTTTTTCCGCCGTGAACCAGATCTTCCCGTCGATATCCGGCGAGTCGGCATAGGTCCGGCCGTAATAGCTCTCTTCATCGGGATCGTAGCCCTCGCACAGGACCTGCATGGTCTTGCCGATGCACGATTCGTTGTAATCGTCCATGATGCGGGACTGGATCTCGGCGACCATGTCCGCACGCTGCCGGGCGATCTCGGTATCAGGATATTCCATCTCCGCCGCGCGCGTGCCCTCCTCCGGGGAGAACGCGAACGCACCGACGCGCTCGAGCTTGTATTCCTTCAAAAAGTCACAGAGCTGGGCAAATTCCGCCTCGCCCTCGCCGGGAAGGCCGGTGATGAGGCTCGTGCGTAGCACAAGGCCCGGGATCTCGCGGCGGAGCTTGGCGAACAGCTCCTTGACGTATTCGCTGTTGCCGCGGCGGTTCATGCGGCGGAGGATATCGTCGTTGATGTGCTGGATCGGGATATCCAGATACTTGACGATCTTCGGCTCGTTTGCCAGCACGTCGATCAGCTCCTGCGACATCTCATCCGGGTAGAGATAGTGGACGCGGATCCAGACAAAGCCGTCGATCCGGCACAGCTGCCGCAGCAGCTCCGCGAGCTTCCGCTCGCCGTAGAGATCGAGGCCGTAGCGGCTGGTATCCTGCGCGACGACGATCAGCTCCTTGACGCCGTCGGCCGCAAGCTGCTCCGCTTCCTTGACGAGCTCCTCGATCGGGCGGCTGCGCAGCTTGCCGCGCAGCTTCGGGATGATGCAGTAGGCACAGTGGTTGTCGCAGCCCTCGGCGATCTTCAGATAGGCATAATACTCCGGCGTGGTCAGGATGCGGCCGTCCTCCGACTGGTCCGCATTGATATCGTCAAAGCGCTTATAGCGCTTGCCGCTCAGCACCTGCCCGACCGCGTTGGCAACGTCAAAGTAGGAGCCGGTGCCAAGCACACCGTCGACCTCCGGCATTTCCTGCAGGATCTCTTCCTGATAGCGCTGGGCAAGACAGCCGGTGACCAGGATCTTCTGGATCCGGCCCTCCGCCTTGAGCTGCGCCATGGCGAGAATGTTGTCGATGGCCTCGGTCTTTGCGGACTCGATAAAGCCGCAGGTGTTGACGATGACGAGCTCCGCACCGTCGGGGTCGGGGCTGATCTCATACCCTGCCTGCCGCAGCAGCCAGAGCATATGCTCGGCATTGACCTGATTTTTGGCGCAGCCAAGCGAGATCATGCCTATCGTGTGGGTCATGGTATGTAGTCCTCCGTGTTTTCCTCCAGCTCCAGATCTGCGCGGTAGCGCCGCAGACCTGCCTGGATATCCTTCCAGCTGTGGCCGCGGCGAATGAGCGCGTCCACAGTTCGTTTCACTTCTTTGTCGTCCGGGTCCTTTCCCTGCCAGCGGCGGGCCAGAAAGCGGTCGATGGCATCGTCCATCTCCGGGAGGTCGGCAAGCGCGTCATCCCAGAATTCCTGGGGGATTCCCTTCTCATACAGGATATTTTTGATGCGGCTTTTGCCATAGCCTTTGGCGGCGGCGCTGGCAGCGAGCTGCCGGGCAGTCTCCCGGTCGTCGAGCAGATGCAGCTCCTTGAGCCAGCCGACGGCCTCTTTCGCGTCGGCCGCTTCTTCGCCCTTCTGCACCAGCCGCTTCTGCAGCTCCCGTTCGGACACACCAGCCGCCGCGACGATCCGCACGGCCCGCGCCCTGGCCGAAGCCTTCCCGGCCGCGGCCAGCAGCGCCTGATAGTCCTCCTCCGACAGCTCCATCCCGCTGTAGAGACCGAAGTCCGCGAGCAGATAGGGCTGCGTCTTGAAGACGGTCTCGTCGTCAAAGACGAGCTTCACACGCCCGGACTGCGGAAGCTCCTGGATCGAGAGCAGACGCATCAGTCGTCGTTAAAATCGTCGGCAGAGACGCTGACGGGCTTGGCCGCGGCAGACGCGGGCGGCTTGGCGTTCTTGCCCTGCAGCTTCCACATGTTGTCGCGGATCTCCTGCTCGATGCGGTCGGCGACGTCGGGATGGTCGATCAGATACTGCTTGGCAGAATCACGTCCCTGACCGATGCGTTCGTCGCCGATGGAGAACCAGCTGCCGCTCTTGTTGATGAGCTCGAGCTGCACGGCAAGGTCGACCATTTCGCCCCACTTGGAGATGCCTTCGCCGTACATGATATCGAAATACGCCTCTTTGAAGGGGGGCGCGCACTTGTTCTTGACGATCTTCGCGCGCGTGCGGTTGCCGATGACCTCGGAGCCGTTTTTGATGGCCTCGGTGCGGCGGATGTCGATCCGGACGGACGCGTAGAACTTCAGCGCGTTGCCGCCGGTGGTCGTCTCGGGGTTGCCATACATGACGCCGATCTTCATACGCAGCTGGTTGATGAAGATGACGACGCAGTTGGTCTTGGAAATGTTGCCGGCGAGCTTGCGCAGCGCCTGCGACATGAGCCGGGCCTGCAGGCCGACAAAGGTGTCGCCCATCTCGCCCTCGATCTCTGCTCTGGGCGTCAGCGCCGCGACAGAGTCGACGACCACGACGTCGACCGCGCCGGAGCGGACCAGCGCGTCGGTGATCTCCAGCGCCTGCTCGCCGGTATCCGGCTGGGAGACGAGCATGGAGTCGATATCCACGCCGATGCGGGCGGCATAATCCGGGTCGAGCGCATGCTCCGCGTCGACGAAGGCGACCTCGCCGCCGCGCTTCTGCGCCTGCGCTACGATATGCAGCGCCAGCGTGGTCTTGCCGGAAGATTCCGGGCCGTAGATCTCAATGATCCGCCCCTTCGGCACGCCGCCGATGCCGAGCGCAGCGTCGAGCGCCAGCGAGCCGGTCGGGATGGCGTCGACCTGCAGATCGGGCCGGTCGCCCAAGCGCATGACCGCGCCCTTGCCGAAGTTTTTCTCGATCTGCCGGATGGCGGTATCGAGCGCCTGTTTCTTGTCGTTATTGGGAGTCTGATCGGCTGTTTTTTTTCTTTCCATCGTCTCAGTTCCTTCCTCTTTGGTGTTTACAAACACTATACCACAATGCTCGAATAAAATCAAACGTTTGTTTTATTTTTTCGTACCGCGGGCTGCGCGGATCACGCCGCGCAGGTCCTTGCGCAGGACGATATCGGTGTAACCGTATTCCTGCAGGATCATCGACACGGCCACGTGCTGGCCGAGACCGAACTCAAAGCAGAGATAGCCGCCGCTGGCGATCAGCCGCGTAAAGTTCTCCGCCACTGCGCGGTAAAAATCCAGCCCATCCGCTCCGCCGTCGAGCGCCAGCGCCGGTTCGTAGTCACGGACGGAGGACTCCAGCTGGGTCATCTCCTCCGCGGTCACATACGGCGGATTGCATACCAGCGCGTCAAGCGTGCCGACGAAGGATGGCGCGGGCTTTTTCGCGTCGAGGCCGATGGCGGTCACGCGGTTCATGAGCTTCAGCCGCTTGATGTTCCGCTTGGCCACGGCCAGCGCCGGGCGGGAGATATCCGCCAGCGTCACATGCGCATCCGGCAGCTGATGGGCGATGGCCAGCCCGATACAGCCGCTCCCGCAGCAAAGGTCGAGCACGCGCGGCGACGGATGTCCGGTGCGCAGCACCTCCAGCGCCAGATCTGTAACAGCCATCGTGTCGTCACGCGGGATCAGGACGTCCGGCGTGACCTCGAGCGAGATGCCATAGAAATCCCATTGCCCGAGGATATAGGGCAGCGGCTCATGGGCAAGCATTCGGTTTACATAACCGTTCAGATCTGCTTCGATCTGCTCGCTGGCATACAGGTTGGCATCCGCCAGCACGGCAGCAACGGATTTCCCGGCCGCAAACGCCAGCAGCTCGCGCGCGGCGGCCGCGGCATTCTCCCCTTCTGCAGGCAGCAGCGCCCGCCGGGCCTGCAGATACAGGTCTCCGTACTTCTTTACCATTGGTCGGCCCCTGCCTCGTCCGGCAGGACGAGCTTCAGCGCCTCGATGCCGACCTCCAGCATGGAATCATCCGGTTCGTTGGTCGTGAAATTCTGGAACCACATGCCGGGCGCGGTCAGGATCCGCGTCAGCCAGTTGTCATGGCGGCCGACCAGACGGTTGAACTCATAGCTGATGGCTACCACGAACGGCAGAAGCGCCAGCCGGACGACCAGACGGACGAGCATATTGCTCGTCGGCAGCACCGCGCTGACCAGCGCAAAGAGCAAAATGGAGATCATGACGACGACAAACAGGAAGCTCGTGCCGCAGCGCGGATGGAGTCTTGTCATGCCGCGGCAGTTTTCCACGGTCAGGGGCAGCTGCGCCTCATAGCAGCGGATGGTCTTATGCTCCGCGCCGTGGTAGGAGAAGACGCGCTTCATATCCTTCATTTTGGAGATCAGGATCATATAGCCTATAAAGATCGCGATACGGATCACGCCCTCGATCAGGCTGCGGATCACGGCGCTGTGGATCACACGATCAAACAGGCCGCTGATCAGCGTCGGCAGCAGGAAAAACAGGCCGACGGAAAACAGCACGCCGAGCACGACGGAGAACGAGATCACCGCCTTCTCCATCTTTTCGCTGCCAAGCTTCTTTTCCAGCCATTCGTCAAATTTGGAGGGCTTGGCGTCTTCCTCCTCGGGGAAAAACTCCGCCGAGTACATGAGCGCCTTCACGCCCGAGACCATCGACGAGGCGAAGTTCACCACGCCGCGGATGAGCGGCCATTTTGCGATGCCCGTGCGCTTTTTGAGCGGCTCGACCTTCGTGACGATGCCCTCCGGCCCGCGCACAACGATCGACCGCTTGTCCGGCCCCTGCATCATAATGCCCTCGATCAGCGCCTGACCGCCGATGAGCGTCTTGAATTTTTCCTGGATGACAGTTTCGTTCTCTTTTTTCATGAAAGCCTCTTATTCCTCCCCCGTGGGGATACAGATCGTGACGAGCGTGCCGCCGCCCTCTGCATTTTCGAGCGTCAGCGTGCCGCCGTGCATGGTGACGATCTCCTCGCACACGGCAAGACCGATGCCGCTGCCGCGGGCTTTGGAGCTGCCCTTGTAAAATTTGAGCTTGACGCGGGGAAGCTCTTCTTTCGGGATGCCGGGGCCGTAGTCCCGGATGCGGATGACGACGAAGCGGTCTTCATGCGCGATGGAGGCGTCGATGCGCTTGCCCTCGCCGCCGTGCTTGGCCGCATTGTCGAGAATGTTGAGAAACACCTGCCGCATCCGCGCCACGTCGCAGGGGATCTCGGGAATGTCTTCCTCGCAGCCGTCGTAGTGCAGGCAGATGCCCTCCTGCTTCAGCCGGTTGCCGTACATAAAGACGGTATCTTCGAACTCCGCCAGGATATCGGCCGTTTCGACATGCAGTGTAAAGCGGCCGTCCTGCATCCGCGTGAATTCCAGCAGCTCCTCGACCATACCGGTCAGGCGCTTGGCCTCCCGCGCGATGATGACGACGCCGCGGCGCGTCTCCGCGTCCAGGTTTTCCGACGTCAGCAGCGTCTCGCCCCAGCCGGAGATGGCTGTGAGGGGCGTCCGCAGCTCGTGCGAAACGGAGGAAATGAACTCCGTCTGCGTCTTTTCGGCCTGCCCAATCTTGACGGACATATCGTTGATCGTGCTGACCAGCTCGCCGATCTCATCGTCGTACTGCCCGGGGATCTGCACGCCGTAGGAGCCGGCGGCGATGCGCTTGGCCGTCGCGTTGATCTGCGAGACCGGCACAAG
>DHKK01000065.1:1934-14988 GCA_002404795.1 Clostridiales bacterium UBA4696 | reverse complement strand
GATGAGCGCGATCATGAGGACCTGCAGGTCCGCGTTGCGCAGGCTCGTCACATAGCGCAGCACGCCGATGACCTCGCCGTTGGTGTAGATCATCGGGCTGGACACGGCGAGGATGCGCTCGCCGGTCAGGGGGTTGCGGCCCTTGTAGTGCCGGGTCTGCTGGCTGTCGATGGCCTGCTGGATCTCCGGCGTGGAGGGCGAGCGGCCCGCAAATTTCCCGTAGGAGGAGGCGACGATCTTGCCGCCCGGCGAGATGAACTGCAGCTCCAGCCTGTCCTTGTCCTCAAACGTCTTGGCAAATTTGATGCAGGACTGATAGTATTCGTTGTAGCTCTGGCCGATATAATTGCTGAAAAAATCGGTCGTCGTCTTCGCCTTGTTTTCAAGACCGGAGCGCAGGTTCGTATCGTAATAGGCCGCCATGGAGAGCACGACGCCAAGCACGCACGCCAGCACCAGTAGCATGATGACGCCCACATTGTTCACGAACCAGCGCCGCTCGATGCCGGACAACCGTTTCTTTTTCTTCAAGCGTTTTCACCTCGTGCGCCGCACCGGCGCTTCCCTGCTTCTTCTCAGGCACCCCACTTGTATCCGAAGCCCCAGACCGTCGTGATGTAGGTCGGGCTCGCGGTATCATCCTCGATCTTGATGCGCAGACGGCGGATGTTGACATCGACGATCTTGAGCTCGCCGTCATAGTCGCGGCCCCAGACCGCGGCCAGAATGTCCTCGCGGGACAGCGCCCGCCCGGGATTCTGCATGAACAGCTTCACGATGGCGTATTCCACCTGCGTGAGCTTGATGCGGCGGCCGTCCTTGTCGAGCGTGCGGTTGCGCGTGTTGAGCACGAACGGGCCGTGCTTGAGTTCGATCTGGTTGGACGAGCCGTCCGAGTCGATGCGGCGGTAGAGCGCATCGATCCGCGCTGTCAGCTCCGCGGGGCTGAAGGGCTTGGTCATATAGTCGTCCGCGCCGGTCATGAGGCCCGTGATCTTGTCCATCTCCTGGCTTCTCGCAGTTAACATAATAATGCCGATCTTTTTATCCGTCGCCCGGATGCTGCGGCAGACCTCAAAGCCGTCGATCCCGGGCAGCATAATATCCAGAATGGCGACGCCGACGTCCGGATTGGCCTTCAGAAGCTCCAGCGCTTCCTCGCCCGTCCCGGCCTCCACGACTTCGTAGCCGGCGCGCTTGAGGTTGATGACCACAAAGCTCCGGATGCTGACCTCGTCTTCCAGAATCATTACTTTCTTCATTCCATTACGCTCCTCACGTCTCTCCCGAATTCCAGTCAATATGAATAAAGTGGAACATGCCTCTGAGCGTCTGCTCGGAAAGCTCGCCTGCCCACTTCCCTGCTGCAAGCTGCGCTGCGTATGTGATATCGCCCTTCTCGGCAAGGAGGAACCGGCCGTCAGACGAAGCGAGCTGCGCCCGGTCGTCGCCGGAGAAGGCATAGATGGTGAAGATCGGCTCCGTGTGCGTCTCATCCTTCCACTCGGAGAAGACGTAGCCGCGGACACCGCCGACCTCTTCACTGCGGGTGATGCAGAGCCGGTTCTGCCACCGGTCCGGCAGGGATAAGAACCAGCCGCCGGAAAAACTGTGATAGGTCGTCAGCTTCGGTGTGCTGCGGCCCTGCAGGTCTAAATTATACCAGCTGATGACGCTGTAGCTCTCTTCCGAGCCCGCGGCCGACGGCAGCGGGAGGATCTGCGGCAGCTCAATAAGTCCGTCGCTGTCCACATCGGTGGCGTAGACGTAATAGCTACGCACGTTGGAAAGCGCGCTGCCAGGGTCGGCAGCGGTGATATTGCGGAACACGCCGTTCTGGAAGGCAAACACGTCGGTCACAAGCCCGTTCTCTTCATAGGCGCTCGCCACGAAGACAGCCGGGACATCCTCCATCAGATCGCCGGACACAATGCGCTTGACCGGCGACGCGCCGGCCGTCAGATACGCCTCCGGCTCGCGCTCCATCTGGTCGCCCTGCCAGCGGTAGAGCTCGGCCACGCCCTGCGGCTGCTCCGCGTCAAAGCGGAGGACGAACAGATCCGTCCGCCCGTCTTCGTCGAGATCGACGCAGCGGTATTCCGAGTAATTCGTGCTCAGCAGCTCGACCACATGCCCGCCGGTGTACGAATACGCGCACAGCGACTGCAGCACGTCCGTGGAAAGCTGCCGTCCGATGACCAGCTCAACGCCGGGGCCGCCGGTCAGCGGCACATATTCCACGCTCGCGAAGCTGGTGCCGTCGCCCTCGATCACGTCCATGAGCTGATAATCCTCATCGACACGGGAAAAGATGCAGGCCTTGAGCGGCTTATCGCCCGTCGTTTTCAGAAAAGCGACCGCCTCTTCCGTCCCGTCGCCGTCCAGATCGGCCAGCTGGACCGACTGCTGGTTCATGCCGGAGACCGGCGCGGCGTAGGACGCGTTCTGGCTGGACATGACCTGGTCGATGGCCTGTTCCAGCCGGTTATATTCATCAGAGTGCTTGGGGAGCGTGTACAGCTCGTCGACGGTCTTGACAAAGCAGCCGGACAGGACCAGCGACATCGCCGCGGCCAGCACGGCCAGCAGCATCCGTTTCATCCGCAACCGCAACGCAAATCCCCCTTTTCCCATAAAATACAGTATAACATGCCAGGTTGCAAAAGTGTAGCGAATTTGTAAAAAAGCGACTACTTTACGATCACATTTTTTTCACCGAGCAGCTCGCGCATCTCGCGGAGCATCCGCTCGTCGAGCGCGCACTTGCCGCCCATTCTCGCGCCGGTATCCGCGTAATAGACCACGGCCTTCGCCTTGCCCGGGAACATTTTTAAAACCGGGAAGACCTTCCGGGCGCTGCTCTGCTCCGAATTTTCGATCTTGAGGTACACGGTATGCGCCTGCGCGGCAGCCTGCCGCGCGGCCTGGGACACGTCCGCATCCTGCATATCGGCGATCGGCAAAACCCGGTTGACGACCAGCTGCGGCGGCTTTTCATCCCGCACGGAGATGCGCCCGTTCAAAATCACCGCCGAATTTTCATACAGCATCGAGCCATACTGGCCGAGCACGCCCGAAAAGACCAGCAGCTCCATCGAGCCGGTGTCGTCCTCGACCGTGACGTAGGCCATCATGGAGCCGGACTTCGTGGTCTTCATCTTGACGGCCTCGACGATCCCGGCGATGTTCACGATCTGCTCGTCCTGATAGGTATCCTCACCGTTTTCGAAGCATTCCATGATCTCGCCGATCGGCACGACGTCCATCCCGCGCAGCAGCGGGCGGTAATCGTCCATCGGGTGGCCGGAGAGGTACAGACCGGTCGTCTGTTTTTCCAGGCTCATCTTTTCCTGCGCGCTCAGCTCCGGGATATTCGGCACCGGGATGGCAGGCATGGCCGCGGGCGCATCCTCACCGGAAAGCAGGTCGAACAGGCCCATCTGGCCCTCGACGTTCTTGCTTTTCTGGTTGGCGACGGCATCCATAATGAGCTCGTACATGCGCAGCATCTGCGCGCGGTTGAGCCCGAAGCCGTCGCAGGCGCCGGCCTTGATGAGGTTTTCCAGCGCGCGCTTATTGAGGTCCGTGCCGTACATGCGCAGGGCGAAATCCTCAAGGCTCGTGAACTTCCCGCGCTGCTCGCGCTCGTCCATAACCTTCAGGATGAAGCCGCGCCCGATGTTCTTGATGGCGGCCAGACCGAAGCGGATGCCGCCCGGCACGACGGTGAAGTTGTCGTTCGATTCGTTGATATCCGGCGGCAGGAGAGCAATGTCCATGGCGCGGCATTCGGCGATATACTCGGAGATCTTGACAGAGCTGTCCAGGACCGAGGTCATGAGCGCCGCCATATACTCGCGCGGATAATAGCACTTGAACCACGCCGTCTGGTACGCGATGACGGCATAGCAGACGGAATGTGCCTTGTTGAACGCGTAGTTCGCGAAGTCGTACATCTCGTTGTAGATGGACGCCGCGACGTCCTCCGGGATGCCGTTGGCCACGCAGCCGGAGATATTGCGGGATGCGTCGCCGCGGATGAACGCGCCGCGCTCCTTTTCGATGTCCTTGACCTTCTTTTTGCTCATGGCGCGGCGCACCATATCCGCCTGCCCAAGAGAATACCCGGCAAGCTTGCGGAAGATCTCGATGACCTGCTCCTGATAGAGGATGCAGCCGTAGGTAACGGAGAGGATGGGCTGCAGCATCGGGTGCTTGTATTTGACGAGTGACGGATCCTGCTTGCAGGCGATCAGGCGCGGGATCGATTCCATCGGGCCCGGCCGGTAAGCGGCGACGATGATGGACAGATCTTCGATCGACTGCGGCTTCAGGCCCATGCACACGCCCGTCATACCGGTCGATTCCATCTGGAACACACCGGCGGTCCGGCCCTGCGTGAGCATGTCCATGACCTTCGGATCGTTGTCGGTGACGCGGGCCATGGAGAAGTCCGGCTCGGTCTTGCGGATGTCGCAGATGGCGTCATCGATGACAGTGATGTTGCGCAGGCCGAGGAAGTCCATCTTGAGAAGCCCCAGCTCCTCCAGCGTCGTCATGGTATATTCGGTGACGATCGTGCCGTCGTTCGTCGCCAGCGGCACGTAGTCATAGACCGGGAGCTTGGTGATGACGACGCCTGCGGCATGCGTCGAGGTGTTGCGCGGCATACCCTCGATGGCCTTCGCCGTATCGACCAGCTCCCTGACCCGTTCGTCGGAGTCGTACATCTGCCGCAGCTGCGGCGACTGCTTCAGCGCGTCCGCCAGCGTCATGTGCGGCGTCGGCGGCACGAGCTTGGCCACCGCGTCCGTCTCGGCGTAGGTGAAGTTCATCACGCGGCCGACGTCGCGGATAGAGCCGCGCGCAGCCATGGTACCGAAGGTGACGATCTGTGCGACATGGTCCTCGCCGTATTTGCGCCGGACGTAGTCGACGACCTCGGCGCGCCGGGTGTCGCCGAAGTCCATATCGATATCGGGCATCGTCACGCGCGCCGGGTTGAGGAAGCGCTCGAAATAAAGCCCGTATTTCATGGGATCGATCTCGGTGATATGCAGGCAGTAGGTGACCATCGAGCCCGCGGCGCTGCCGCGCCCGGGGCCGACCGGGATCCCGGCCGATTTGGCAAAGCGCACGAAATCCCACACGATGAGGAAGTAATCGGTAAAGCCCATCTTCTCGATCATGTCGATCTCGTAGTCGAGCTGCTGCATATATTCCGGGTGCTCCGTCCCGTAGAGCTCGTCAAAGCCCTCGCAGCAGAGCTGCTTGAGATACGAAAGACTCGTCACGCCCTCCGGGAGCTTGAATTCCGGCAGGAAATACTTTCCGAACGTAAACTCCACATTGCAGCGCTCCGCAATTTTTACTGTATTGTCAAACGCCTCCGGCACATCCGGGAACAGCTCGCGCAGCTCCTCTTCGCTCTTGAGATAGAATTCCTCCGTCTCAAATTTCATGCGGTTCGGGTCGTCGACGGTCTTGCCGGTCTGGATGCAGAGCAGCACGTCCTGCATTTTCGCGTCCGACTTGCGCAGATAGTGCGCGTCGTTTGTCACGACGAGCGGCAGATCGAGTTTTTCCGCCAGCTTTCGGATCTGCGCGTTGACGGTCCTCTGCTCCGGGATGCCGTGATCCTGCAGCTCCAGATAAAAATGGTCCGGCCCGAAAATTTCGGCATACTCGCGTGCCGCCTGCTCGGCGGCCTGCAGGTTGTCCTGCATGATCGACTGCGGGATGCGCCCGGCCAGGCAGGCGGACAGGGCAATCAGACCCTCGTGGTGCTCGCGCAGCAGCTCCATATCCACGCGCGGGCGGTTATAAAAGCCCTCTGTGAAGCCGAGCGAGACCATATAGCTGAGATTGCGGTAGCCGGTCTCGTTTTCGCACAGAAGGACGAGATGGTAGGGTTCCTTGTCGACGCCGTGGATCTTATCGAAGCGCGTGCGGCGGGCGACATAGACCTCGCAGCCGACGATGGGTTTGATCCCGGCCTTCTTTGCCGCGCGGTAAAAGTCGATCGTGCCGTACATGACGCCGTGGTCGGTCAGGGCGATGGCCTCCTGGCCGATCTCCTGCACGCGCTCCATCATCGAGCCGATGCGGCAGGCGCCATCCAGCAGACTGTATTCGCTGTGGACGTGCAGATGCACAAATGACATGGCGGGCGCTCCTTTCTCAGCTCTCGTTCGCAAGCGCAACGAGCTTGCGCATGCGGTGGTTCATCGCGGATTTGGAAACAGGCGGATCCTGCATGGCGGCAAGCTCCTGCAGCGTCGCCTCAGGGTTCTCCAGACGGAGCTTTGCCGTCTCGCGGAGCTTCGGCGGCAGGTCCTTGAGCTGGCCACGCTTCTGCAGCTTCCGGATGGCCGCGACCTGCTCCATCGACGCGTCGACGACCTTAGTCAGGTTTGCGGTCTCGCAGTTGACGCGGCGGTTGACGCCGTTGCGCAGGTCCTTTTCGACCTTGGCCTCCATCACGCCCATCGCGCAGACGGGCGCGCCGATGGCGGTCAGAAAATCCTCGATGAGGTTGCTCTGCTTAAAATACAGGATACTGTTGCCGCCGCGCGTGGTCTCCTTCGGAGAGAAACCTGCGTCCAGCAGCAGCGCGCAGGTCTCGCGGCTGACCTTGTAGTGGGAGGTCGTGAGCTCGAGATGATAGCGCTTGGCCGGGTCTGTGACCGAACCGCCGGATAAAAACGCCCCGCGTAGGAACGCCAGCCGCTCCTCATCCTCTTCCAGGATCCCGTAGTTGACATGCAGCGTCACATCCTTCGCTGCGGACAGGCCGAACTGGGCGAAGATCTTATGGATCTTTTCCTGCGAGTCGACCGTGAAGACCAGCTTCCCGGTCTCCTCCGCGTCCGGCTCCTGGTCGAAGGAAAATCCGGCTACCTTTTTCATCAGCCGCGGCAGCCGGTCAGCCAGATCCCGCGATTCGGTCGTGATGCGGATCAGCTCGGCCGTAAAGGCGTTGCAGTAGAGCAGAATGCCGTACAGCTCGGCCGAGGCCTCCTGCCGGCGGCTGATGGGCAGGCGGCACAGCTCCTGCTTGACATTGGAAGAAAAGGACATGACAGCGCCGTTCCTTTCTGAGGTTATTTCTTTCTGAATTCCTGCCACACGGACAGGATCGCGCGCGCGAGCGCGTCGGAATTATGTCGGATATACCGTCCCGGCTCCAGCAGCGGGAACGTGCGCACGGCAATGCCCAGCTGCTCGATATCCGCGCGGTTCAGCTCGAGCTGGGCCACGCCCTCTTTCGCGTACGGCTCCATGATCTCCGGCGGGACCGGCGTGCTGTTTGCGATGCAGACGTCGATGACGCCGGGGCCGGCATGCTCAAGAATGGCGCGGACATGATCGTCGGCATCGTAGCCGTCGGTCTCGCCGTCCTGGGTCATGATGTTCAGTGCGTAGATCTTGCAGGCCCTGCTCTGGCGGACGGCGTCGGAGATGCCGCTGACAAGGAAATTCGGGATGATGCTCGTATAGAGGCTCCCCGGCCCGATCACGACGATATCGGCATCGCGGATGGCCTGCACGCTCTCCGGCAGGGCCGCCGGACGCTCCGGGACCAGCCGGACCTTACGGATGCGGGAATTGTTGATCTTTTTCGCGTAGAAGATCTTGCTCTCACCGAGCACGCAGCTGCCGTCGTGAAATTCCGCCTCCAGCCGCACATCCTGATTGGTCACGGGCAGCACCCGGCCGGTGATGGCCAGAACATCCCCCATCCGGTGGACCGCCTCATCAAACGAGCCGGATATCCCGTTCATGGCCGCCAGGAACAGATTGCCGAAGCTCTGCCCTGCCAGAGAGCCGTCGGTAAAGCGGTAGTTGAGCAGCTGCTGCATAGTGGGCTCGGTATTGGCCAGCGCCATGATGCAGTTGCGGATATCGCCCGGCGGCAGCATCCCCAGATCCTCGCGCAGCATGCCGGAGCCGCCGCCGTCGTCGGCGACGGTGACGATGGCGGTGATATTCTTCGTGTAGGTCTTCAGGCCCCGCAGCATGGCGGACAGGCCGTGCCCGCCGCCGATGGCCGCGATGCGCGGCTGCCTGCGGTGGGGCTCGTAGAGCCGGATCTGTTCGGTCAGTTCTGCCATCGCGCTTACCTTCTGCCCATATCGCGGTGGCTGAGCGTGGCGGCGTAGCCCTTTTTCGAGACGAATTCATACAGCTCTTTTGCGATGCAGACGCTCCGGTGCTTGCCGCCGGTGCAGCCGACGGCGATGACGAGGTCCGTCTTTCCCTCGTCGAGATAATTGGGCAGCAGGAACGACAGCAGGTCCTCGACCTTAGCCGTAAAGTCCAGCGTCTGCTGATATTTGAAGACGAAATTCCGCACAGGCTCGTCCAGCCCGGTCTGATGCTTGAGCTCCGGGATATAATAGGGATTCGGCAGGAAGCGGACATCGAAGACCAGATCGGCCTCGAGCGGCAGCCCGTATTTGAACCCGAAGGAGACGACGCGCACGTCCATCGAATGCTCCCGCATCCCACCCGCGACCAGATCGATCAGGATCCCGCGCAGCTTGCCGGTGGAGAGAATGGAGGTATCGATGATGGCGCTGGCCCGGTTGCGCACGGGCGCAAGGAGCTCGCGCTCCCGCCCGATGGCGTCCGCCAGCGTCGAGCCGTCTTTCATGAGTGGGTGCAGGCGGCGCGTCTCTTTATAGCGCTTGATGATGACCTCGGTCGAGGCCTCGATATAATAGATGGAATACTGCAGATGCATCTCATCGAGCTTCTGCAGCGCCTGAAACAGGGCGTCGAAGGTCATGCTGGCCCGTACGTCGGTCACGAGCGCGACCTTTTCATACCGGCCCTTCGTCGCCAGACACAGCTGGGCAAACTGCGGGATCATCTCCGCCGGCATATTGTCGACGCAGTAAAAGCCGAGATCCTCAAGGTCGGACGCAGCCTTGCTCTTGCCCGCGCCGGACATGCCGGAAATGATAACAAACTGCATATCTCTCTCCTTTTACCAGATGCGGACCTCGGGCTCGAGCTGCACGCCGGAGGTCTCCAGCACGCGCGTCTGCACGAGTTCCATCGTTCTGCGGATATCGTCCGTGGTGGCGCCGCCGCGGTTGACGACGAACCCGGCGTGCTTTTCCGACACCGCCGCGCCGCCGATCCCCTGCCCCTTGAGCCCAGCCTGCTCGATGAGCGGGCCGGCGAAGTACCCAACCGGGCGCTTGAACGTGCTTCCGGCGGACGGCAGCTCCAGCGGCTGCGAGGCTTTGCGCTTTTCCATCAGCGCGCGCATCGTCTGCGCGATCGTATCCGGGTCGCCGGGCTGCAGCTGCAAAGACGCGCGCACGATCACGCACGGCAGCGTCTGATAGACGCTCGTGCGGTAGCCGAAGGCGGAAGCCTCGGCGCTCAGCGTCTGCTCGGTCCCGTCCATGCGGAAGATCGTCACGCCGGTCACGACCTGCTTCATTTCCCCGCCGTAGGCGCCCGCGTTCATATACACGCCGCCGCCGAGCGTCCCGGGAATGCCGTGCGCGAATTCCAGGCCGGTCAGCGCGTGATTTTTTGCGAAGACCGCCGTCCGGGCCAGGCTTTCACCTGCGAAGACCTGAAGCCCGGTCTGCCCTTCCGGCCGGATCCCGGTCAGCGCGTCCTTCAGGCAGATGACCAGCGCCTGCAGCCCCGCGTCCGGCGCCAGAACGTTCGTCCCCGCGCCGAGCAGATAAGGCTCGACGCCCTCCGCCGCGGCGCTGCGCAGAAGCAGCTGCAGCTCCTCCGGCGTTTTGGGGAACGCCATCAGCGCGGCCGGGCCGCCGGTGCGGAACGAGGTGTGACGGCTGAGCGGCTCCTGCGTCCGCAGGTCCAGCCCCGCGCAGGTCCGCGCGATGTTTTGCAGTTGAAGTTCAGAAGCCCACATAAACGCCTCCGGGTGGATAGTTTTTATCATCATATCACACTCCGCGTAAAAATAAAAGAGGAACCGGCGGATCCTTGGCATTGGTTTGACTTTCTTTTCCGCCGCAGGTATAATGAAGCAGACCGAAACGAAAGGAGCGTAGCCATGCCGATAGATGACCGCCGCGTCACGCTGAAGGATATCGCGGAAAAGACCGGCTTCACCGTCAATACCGTCTCACAGGCGCTGCGCGGCTCGCCGAAGCTGCGTGAGGAGACAAAAGCCGCCATCCGCGCTGCGGCGAAGGAGCTTGGCTATGTGCACAACGCGCTGGCCGGTTCTCTGCGCTCCGGCAGCAGCCGGACCATCGCCATCATCGTCGGCGATACCTCCAACCTGCGCTTTTCCATCCAGCTGCACGCGTTCGAGCTCGCGTTCCGTACGCTCGGCTACCAGGTCATCGTCATGAACACCGACGAGACCGCGCAGTATGAGCTGGACGCGGTCAAAAATGCCGTGCGCAGCAGCGTCGACGGCGTGCTGCTCTGCCCGTGCCAGAAAAGCCGCGCGGCCATCGACCTGCTGGAAGGCTGCCGGACGCCGTACGTCCTGTTCGGCCGCTGCTATGACGATCTTCCGGCCGTAATCTGGGACGACGAGCACGGCGGATATCTGGCCGGACAGCAGCTCGCGCAGGCCGGCTGCCGGCATATTCTGATGCTCAACGTGCCGGACTCCATCTCCTCCGCCCGCGAGCGTGAAAGCGGCTTCCGCCGCGCGCTCGGCGAAGCAGGCCTCACGCCGCACCTGCTGCGCACCGCGCCGGGCGGCGCGGATCTGGAACCGGCACTGGGCGGTTATCTGGACCAATATGGCTGCCCGGACGGTATTTTTGCCTTCAGTGACCTCTTGGCACTGGATGCCGCCTGCTGCCTGCAGGGGCGCAGCATCCGGATCCCGCAGGACGTCCGGCTCATCGGCTTTGACGATATCCTTTCGCACATCCGCCTGCCCTTCCCCCTGTCCTCCGTCTCCGCCGACAAGAAATTGGAGACCGATCTCGCCGTCGACCGGCTGCTCGCCTGCATCCGCGGCGAAGCGCCGCAGCAGACGCTCATCCGCATCCCGGTGCATCTGGAGCTGCGGGAAAGCAGCCGATAAACGATCAAAAAGCTCCCGGAGACCGGGGGCTTTTTGTTTATGCGGTATGTTGTCAGTCGTCGTTTCGGGAGGTAAAGTATTTGCTCATCTGCTCGGTGAATTCCACTGCGGCGTTGTAGCCCATGCGCTTCTGGCGGTTATTCATGGCGGCGACCTCAAAGATCACGGCGAGATTTCGTCCTGGGGTGATCGGGACCGTGATGGACGGGACCTTCACGTCGAGGATCTCGGTGTACTGCGTCTCCATGCCGAGACGGTCATAGGCTTCGCCGTCGCGCCACGGGACCATGTTGATGATGAGGTCGATGTTGGAGCTTTCCTTGACCGCGCCCATGCCGAACAGCTTTGCGACGTTGATAACGCCGATGCCGCGCAGCTCGATATAGTGCTTGAGTACAGGCGGTGCGGAGCCGACCAGCTCGTGCGGCGAGACCTTTTTGATCTCGACCGCGTCATCCGCGATCAGGCGGTGGCCGCGCTTGACGAGCTCGATGGCCGTCTCGCTCTTGCCGATGCCGCTGTCGCCGTTGATGAGGATGCCCTCGCCGTAAATCTCGACCAGCACGCCGTGGCGGGTCACGCGGGGAGCCAAAGCGCTCTTGAGATAGGTGATCAGGCTCGAGACGATGTAGGACGTCGTGTCCTTCGTGCCGAGCACGGTCACGTCGTATTTTTTCGCCATCTCCAGGCATTCCGGCATCGGACGGAAGCCGCGGGCGAAGATCAGTGCCGGGCACTTGTAGGACAGGAAGTGGTCAAAAATGATGATCCGCTCCTCCGGCGAGAGCTTCTGCAGGTAGGCGGTCTCCACCGTGCCGCAGACGTAGACGCGCATCGGCTCATAGTGGTCAAAAAAACCGGCCAGATGCAGGCCCGGGCGGCTGATATCGTCAACAGTCACGCGGATCTTGTCAAAGTCCGTGGACTTGTAGAAAAAATCAAGATTGAATTCCGAAACCAGCTCGGATAGCAGGACGGTATAGGTATTTGCCATGCGATCACCTCGTATGATAGTATTCTGATTATACCCGCTTTGCCCGCATTTCGCAACAGGGAAATTCCCCTGTCGGATTTTTTGAATTTTTCGAATTTTTCCGAAAAAAGTGCTTGCAATTTCCAACCGTATCTGCTAATATATTTGTCGGCGCTTTGTAGCGCTTCAAACTGATTTCCAAGCGGCAAGGAGGTGCAGCTGATGGCAAAATGCGATATCTGCGGCAAGGGCGTAACATTCGGTATCAAGGTCTCCCATTCTCACAGACGTGCGAACCGTGCATGGAAGCCCAACGTCAAACGTGTCAAGGCAATCGTTGACGGTACTCCGCGCCATGTGTATGTCTGTACAAGATGCCTGCGTTCCAACAAGGTTGAGCGCGCGATCTGATCAGAACAAGCCGAAAGAGCAAGCCGAAAGGCCTGCTCTTTTTTCGTGCGCGGACATACCCCAGAGGCTCCCCTTGTCAAGGGCCTGAGGGGTGGACCCCGCCGCAGCGGAAAAGGCTCCCCTCTCAGGGGAGCTGGCAGCCGAAGGCTGACTGAGAGGTCGTCGCAAATTCGAAACAACCTCTCCGTCTCGGCTCCGCCGAGCCACCTCCCCTGGAAGGGGAGGCTTTGCTGCGCACCCCCAATGGCTTCCCCTATGAGGGGAAGGCATAGAACGCCCGGCTCCCTATCGGGGAGCCGGGCATTGGTCTTGATTTACGCGTTCGCGCGATAGAGGAAGGTCACGATCTGGGCGCGGGTGCAGAGGGCATCCGGGGAGAAGGTGAGGGCGCTGGTGCCGCTGGTGACGCGGAGGGCGACGGCCCAGGCGACGGGGGCGGCGCAGTAGCTGGTCTCGGGAACGTCCGTGTAGCCGCTGTTGCCGTAGCCGGAGGGCGAGCCTGCCGCACGGTAGAGGAAGGTCACGATCTGGCCGCGGGTGCAGGGAGCATCCGGGGAGAAGGTGGTCTGGCTCGTGCCCTTTGCCACGCCGGTCTGGACGGCCCAGAGGACGGCGTCATAGCAGTA
>DHKK01000065.1:0-1837 GCA_002404795.1 Clostridiales bacterium UBA4696 | reverse complement strand
AGGAACGTCACCGCCTGCCCGCGCGTGCAGGCCGCGTCGGGCGAGAAATGCTTCGCATCCGTGCCGGAGGCAATGCCATTCTTTACGGCCCAGCGCACGGCCTCGTTATAATACGCCTTGCCGGGAACGTCGGAGAACGGGTTCGACCCGGAAACAGCAGAAATCAGCCCAGGTACAAATCCCATATCCGGTTCATTCGCAACTGCTTCCGTAATCGTAAAGCTTTCATAGTACGACGCATGTTTGCCCTGCTCGTTGTAACCGAAAATCAGCACCCGGTATTCTCCCGGTTCTGCCGGGGCCGCATTGAGCTTTTCGCCGTTTGCCTTATAATAAGTAATTTCGAGATCATCGATTCCTTCGCAGGTGGCAGAAAACGCTTTTGCCGTTCCGTCACTGGTCATATCCGGCTGCTGTACAGACAGCTGATTGCTCAGGTCCGTACCTTTGATGACGGTGATTTCTTTTCCCTTATAAGTGACTGTCGCAACACCATTTTTATTGCCTAAAGAACAATTCTCTTCTGTCTTTGTTGCCGCAGGGATTGGTACAATTTCTGCCTCGGTCGTTGTGTAGTCACCATTCCAATTGTTTATTTCACCAAAATTTAAGCCCGCTTGTTTCTCTGTGAACACAAGGACAAGGTCTACGGATTGATCAAATGTAAGCACCTTGGCAACACATGAGCTGTTAATTTTCCCAAAGTCACTGATCACGCGTCCGCTGTTCATTTCCTTTGGTGCAGATCCATGGATAAATTTCATACTCGACGGATACGCGATATACGGGACTTTGCCCCCCAAAGCAAGATGCTCTTTTACAGTTTCTACGCCTTCGGAAAAATCAATTTTGCTCAGGTTGCTGCATCCATCGAATGCTGCACGGCCGACCGTTTTGCAGCTCGCAGGAATTTTCACACTGGTCAGGCCTGTACAATCCTGAAAGCTTCCGTCATCCCAATCAGCCGGGCCATTCAGTGCCTGAATCCCCTCTTCCAGGGTCAGCTTCGTCAATCCAATGCAGCCGCGAAACGCCGCATCTCCAACAGTTTTCACTGTTCTAGGAATCACAAGCTCCTGCAGCGAAACGTCATCACGGAAGCTGTAGTCTCCAATTGCTGTAACACTGGCAGGAAAGTTCACCTTTGTAAGCTTCGTGAAGTGTCTGAACGCCTCTCTTCCGATCGTCGTGATGCCGTCAGCGATCTGCACTTCCTCAATTTCCGCAGCAAACTGTTTCCACGGACGAGTATCGCTCTTTAAATCGTTTGTTTCATACTCTGTCATTGCACCAGAGCCTGTGATCTTTAATACACCATTCTGATAAGACCATTTAGCATTTTCCCCGCAGCTGCCGAACGTAGCTGTTGCATCCTCCGCCAGCGCGACGGTCGGCAGGATCGTGAGCACCATCACCAGCGCCAGCAGCAGGCTCAGTATCCGTTTTTTCATCATAATTCTCTCCTTACATGTGTTTTTTTCAAACCTTCATCTTCTGCATTTTGTATGCAGAAGAAAAGCGGGTACCCGCTTTTTCGCCATTTCTGGAAATTACAGTGTCATTGTACCACGGACTGTATGAGGGTGCAAGGGTTGGATGGAATTTTTGTGGAATTTTTACAAAAAAATTTGCGGGAGGCGCAAAAAAGCCTCCCCTTTCAGGGGAGGTGGCTCGGCGGAACGCCGAGACGGAGAGGTTGCAGCAGATTTGCGACGACCTCTCAGTCAGCCTGCGGCTGACAGCTCCCCTGAGAGGGGAGCCTTAGGGGATGCGTAAATCCAAAGCCTCCCTCTGACGAGGGAGGTGGCAAAACCGAAGGTTTTGACGGAGGGAGAGA
>DHKK01000091.1:1974-2816 GCA_002404795.1 Clostridiales bacterium UBA4696 | reverse complement strand
TCCTCCATCCAGGAGATCCTGCCCCTGCTCGAGCAGATCGTCAAGACCGGCAAGAAGCTCGTCATCATCGCCGAGGACGTCGAGGGCGACGCACTGGCCACCCTGCTCGTCAACCGTCTGCGCGGCAACTTCACCTGCGTGTGCGTCAAGGCACCCGGCTTCGGCGACCGCCGCAAGGAAATGCTCAAGGATATCGCCATCCTGACGGGCGGCACCTATATCTCCTCCGAGCTCAACATGAACCTGCCGGACACCCAGATCACCGACCTCGGCACGGCCCGCCAGGTCAAGGTCACCAAGGACAACACCGTCATCGTCGACGGCGCTGGCGACGCCAACGAGATCAAGGCCCGCATCGCCGAGATCAAGAACACCATCTCCGTCACCACCTCCGACTACGACAAGGAAAAGCTGCAGGAGCGTCTTGCCAAGCTGTCCGGCGGCGTCGCCGTCATCAAGGTCGGCGCACAGACCGAAGTGGCCATGAAGGAACAGAAGCTCCGCGTCGAGGACGCTCTGAACGCGACCCGCGCAGCTGTTGAGGAAGGCATCGTCGCCGGCGGCGGCACCGCTTACGTCAACGCCATCCCGGCTGTCGAGAAGCTGGTCGCCAAGCTCTCCGGCGATGAGAAGACCGGCGCGCAGATCATTGCCCGCGCCCTGCAGGCCCCGATCCGCCAGATCGCGGAGAACGCCGGCGTCGATGGCTCCATCGTCTATGACAAGATCCGCTCGAGCCGCAAGGTCGGCTATGGCTACAACGCCTATTCCGAGACCTACTGCGACATGATCCCGTCCGGCATCGTCGACCCGACCAAGGTCACGCGTACCGCACTGGAGAA
>DHKK01000091.1:0-1795 GCA_002404795.1 Clostridiales bacterium UBA4696 | reverse complement strand
GCTTTTTTGTATGTGTCTGGAAGACAATGGTTTGCTTTTTGTCCGTATTTCTGGTATGCTGAACATTACCGCGGTCAACGCGGTATTTTTTACGGATAAATATAGCGTCAGTTGACAAGGGCCTGCATGCGCCCTTGTCAGCTGACGCTGCACAGAAGGGAAGGATGCTCCTTGGGCGGAAGTACGCTGGATATGACGAAAGGAAGTCCGTGGAAGCTGATCACGCAGTTTGCCGTGCCCGTGTTCCTCAGCCAGGTCTTTCAGCAGCTTTACAATACGGCGGACGCGCTGATCGTCGGCCGGTTTCTCGGCGATGAGGCGCTTGCGGCCGTCAGTGCGTCCGGGCCTCTCATTTTCCTGCTCATCAGCTTCTTTACGGGGCTTTCCATGGGCGCGGGCGTCACGATCTCGCGGTACTTCGGCGCGGGCGACTATGGCCGTGTGTCCAAGGCCATTCATACCGACGTGATGCTGGGTCTGCTCAGCGGCATCGTGCTGACCGTCGTGGGCGTTTTGCTGACGCCGACGTTCCTGCGCTGGATGGGCACTGCGCCGGAGGTCCTGCCGGACGCGATCGCGTATTTCCGGTATTATTTCTTCGGCGTGCTGGCCGTCGTCATGTACAACATGTGCAAGAGCATCATGAACGCGCTCGGCGACAGCAAGCGGCCGCTCTATTACCTCATCATCTCGTCTTTGACCAATATCGTGCTCGATCTGCTGTTCATCGGCGGTTTCGGCTGGGGCGTATGGTCGGCGGCCGTCGCCACGACGATCTCGCAGGCCGTGAGCATGGTGCTGTGCCTCATCCATCTGATGAAAAAGGGCACGATCTATCAGCTGAAGCCGAAGGAGCTGCGCATCGACGGCGAAATGCTCGGCCAGATCGTCCGTTACGGCCTGCCCTCCGGCGTGCAGAACTCCGTCATCGGCTTTGCCAACGTCATCGTGCAGTCCAACATCAACTCCTTCGGCAAGGTCGCCATGGCCGCCTACGGCGCGTATTCCAAGCTCGAGGGCTTTGCCTTCCTGCCCGTCACGAGCTTCACCATGGCGCTGACGACCTTCGTCGGCCAGAATCTCGGCGCCGGTCTGCATGACCGCGCCAAGCAGGGCTCGCGCTTCGGCATCATTGCCTCCGTCGTCATCGCGGAGCTGATCGGCGTGACGATGTATCTGCTCGCGCCGCAGCTCGTCGCCTTCTTCAGCCCCACGCCGGACGTCATCGCCCTCGGCACGCGGCAGATGCGCACGACCGCGCTGTTCTTCTGCCTGCTCGCCTACTCCCACGCCGTCGCGTCGATCTGCCGTGGCGCGGGCAAGGCCTTCGTGCCGATGGTCATCATGCTGCTGTTCTGGTGCGTGGTCCGCATCACGTATATCACCATCATCATGCGCATTATCCACGAGATCCAGTATATCTACATGGCCTACCCCATCACCTGGTCGCTCAGCTCGATCGTCTACTTCCTCTACTACCACTTCTCCGACTGGGTCCACGGCTTCGACAAAAAGCCCGCAAAAACATAACATGCAGAGGCTGCCGCAGCGTGCGGCAGCCTCTTTGTGTATCAAATGGCGTGACAGCCGGATAGGGCGCATGTAAAAGGTAAAAGTGAAGAGTGAAGAGGTGATGTGTGCCGCGGAGCGGCACGATTTTCATTCGCTGGCAAAGCCAGCACAACACCTCTTCACTTTTCACGATTCCTTATTACTTTCCTTCTATGGTTCGGCAGCCTCTGTTCTTTTACTCTCTTGCTTCTACAGGGACATACGGGACCTTCATGAGCATGGC
>DHKK01000126.1:11642-12328 GCA_002404795.1 Clostridiales bacterium UBA4696 | reverse complement strand
TCCCAGCCGTTGCAGAGCATCAGCATATTGGATGCGAGCACGGTGCAGACCTCCTGCAGGTCGGGGCAGCCCTCGCCGCGCAGGATCTCGACGGCCTCTTCGACCTCGAGGGCCTTGCCGATCCGGTGTCCGAGCGGGACATCCATATTTGTCAGAACGGCGGTCACGTTCCGGCCGCAGGCCTTGCCGATCGTCACCATGTGCTCGGCCAGCTCGCGTCCGGCGGCCAGCGTCTTCATGAACGCGCCGGAGCCGATCTTGACGTCCAGCACGATGGAGTGTGCGCCGGCCGCGAGCTTTTTGGACATGATAGACGAGGTGATGAGCGGCAGAGAGTCAATCGTCGCTGTGACGTCGCGCAGGGCGTAGAGCTTTTTGTCGGCGGGCGTCAGATTGCCGGACTGGCCGATGACGGCCACGCCGACCTGCTCGACCTGCCGCATGAAATCGTCCGCCGAAAGCGTTGTCTGATAGCCGGGGATGGATTCGAGCTTGTCGACCGTGCCGCCCGTATGGCCGAGCCCGCGGCCGGACATCTTGGCCATCTTGCCGCCGAGCGAGGAGACGATGGGCGCGACGATCAACGTCGTCTTGTCGCCGACGCCGCCGGTGGAGTGCTTGTCGACGGACTTGTCGCCGAAGCGGCTGAGGTCGACGGTGTCGCCGGAATGCATCATGGCGTCGGT
>DHKK01000126.1:0-11561 GCA_002404795.1 Clostridiales bacterium UBA4696 | reverse complement strand
AAGGCGGACATCTGATAGTCGGGAATGGAGCCGTCCGTAAAGCCCCGGATGATGAAGCGGATCTCGTCGTCGGTCAGGACGCCGCCGTCGCGCTTTTTTTCAATGAGATCAACCATTCGCATGGATGAAAAACCTCCTGCTGAAAAAACGTGAAATGGGAAGGCTCCGGCAGGTCCGGGAGAACCTGCCGGAGACAAAGAACACAGTTACCGCTGGCCCTTGTCGTAGGGGATACCCTCGGCCTTCGGGGCACGGGAGTTTTTCGACGTGAAGGCAAGGACGATCAGCGAGATGACGTAGGGCAGCATGTTGTACACGCCGCTGGGGATATTGAGGCTGACCAGGAAGCTGAAGCCGAAATAGACGTTGGACAGCGCGCGGAACAGACCGAACAGCAGAGCCGCCAGCGCGATGCGCGTCGGCTTCCACTGGCCGAAGATCATAACAGCGAGAGACAGGAAGCCGAAGCCAGCCACGCCGTATTCGAATTTCCACTCGCTGACACCGCACGTGATGTACACGATGCCGCCGAGGCCGCCGAGCAGACCCGAGATCAGCACGCCCGCCCAGCGCATCTTGTAGACGTTGATGCCGACGCTGGCCGCCGCCTGCGGATGCTCGCCGCAGGCCATCAGGCGCAGGCCGAAGCGCGTCTTGTAGAGCGTGATGTAGCAGAGCACGAGCGCGATCACCGCGACGACCATGAACCAGTTGAACTCGAACGAGCCGATGTTCACGAGGAACGCCTTCTTCGGTTCGACGTACTGGATGGTGGAGGAGACGTCGTTGGGGTTGGCCGCGGTATTGATGGCCTTGACGATGACCGTCGCCGCGGCGGTGCCGAGGATGTTCATGGCGGTGCCGACGATGGTCTGGTCCGCCTTGCAGTTGATGGCGGAGACGGCCAGCAGCACGGAATAGAGCATGCCGCCTGCGATGCTCGCCAGAATGACCAGCAGCACCATCACAAAGCTGGACGTGCCCGCCGGAAGGTATCGCATGGTGAGCGCGCCGCCCAGCGCGCCGATGACCATGATGCCCTCAAGACCGAGGTTGATGACGCCGGAATGCTCCGAGAAGCAGCCGCCCAGTGCCACGAGCAGCAGGACCGACGCGAACAGGAGCGTATATTGCAGAAGAAGGATCATGCCTGCTCGCCTCCTTTCCCGGCGGCCTGGGCCGCCTTGCGCGCTTTCTTTTCCTCATGCCGCGCGATCCAGCTGTTCAGGACCGTCTTGAAGAACAGCACGAAGCTGCACAGGTAGATGATGATCGCCGAGATCAGATCGGAGATCTGCGAGCAGTAGAGGGATTTGTCGACGTATGCGCCGCCGGCGGTGATATGCTGGATGAAGAACGAGGCGAAGATGGAGCCGATTGGGCTCAGGCCGCCGAGGAAGGCGGCAGCGATGCCGTTGAAGCCCATCGAGGGGACGGAGGAGTAGGTGCACTGCCACTGCTCATAGCCCGTCTGGTACAGCAGCGAAGCGCCCAGACCCGCCAGCGCGCCGCCGATGGCGAGCGTGAGGATGATGTTGCGCTTTTCCGCCATGCCGCAGTATTTCGCGGCGTTGGGGTTGTTGCCGGTGGCCTTGAGCTCATAGCCGAAGAGCGTCTTGGACAGAACGACCCAGATGACAACGGCGCAGACGATGGCGATGGGGATGGCGATGGTCACGTACTGGTTGCCGCTGAGAAGCTTCGAGAGGCTGATCTGCGGCAGGATGGCCTGCGCGCCCTCGGCCTTCAGCTGGTAGGTGTAGGGGCTGGTGGCCTCCTTGACGTTGGTCAGGAGCATGTTGGTGGTGTAGAGCGCGATCCAGTTGAGCATGATGCCGGAGATGACCTCGCTGACATTGAACGAGCTTTTGAGCAGGCCCGAGATCACGCCGAGCAGCGCGCCCGCCGCGATGGCCAGCAGCATGCACGGCAGCCAGTGCCAGTGCAGATACAAAGCCGCATACAAACAGGCGCAGGCGCCCGCGACATACTGACCGGCCGCGCCGATGTTGAACAGGCCGACCTTATAGACGAACAGCACGCTCAGCGAGCACATGAGCAGCGGCGCGGTCCGCACAAGGGTGTTGCCGAGGTATTTGAGCTGGGCCTTGGTCGAGGAGTACGTCAGGAAGTTTTTCATGACGTTGGTGATGGCGCCCCAGGCGCCCGTGGGGTTGATGAGAAGCAAAACAAGATAGCCGATGAAAAGACCGAGCAGGATGCACAGCAGCGACGTCAGCAGCGACTGGACCCCCGGGTTTTTGAGAATGTTTTTGTTCTGTTTCATGCTTTCACCTCATCTCTCTTGGCGCCAGCCATGTAGAGGCCAAGCTCTTCCTGCGTGGTGGTTTTGGGGTCGAGCTCGCCGACGATCTCGCCCTCGTACATGACGAGAATGCGGTCCGGCACGTCCATGACCTCGTCGAGCTCCAGAGACACGAGCAGCACGGCCTTACCGGCGTCGCGCTGGGCGACGAGCTGCTTGTGGATGTATTCGATGGCGCCGACGTCAAGACCGCGGGTCGGCTGCACGGCGACGAGCAGCTCCGGGTTCTTGTCGATCTCGCGGGCGACGATGGCTTTCTGCTGGTTGCCGCCGGACATGCTGCGCGCCGGGGTAACGGCGCCCTGGCCGGAGCGCACGTCGTACTGCTCGATGAGGCGGTCGGCGTAGGCCCGGATGTTCTTGCGGCGGAGGAAACCCGCCTTGTCGGTGAATTCCGGCTCAAAATAGCGCTGCAGGACCATGTTGTCCTCGAGCGTATAGTCGAGCACGAGACCGTGCTTGTGCCGGTCCTCGGGGATGTGGCTCATGCCCATGAGACTGCGCTGGCGGATGGTGGCGTGGGTGATGTCCTTGCCCTCGAGGGTGATCCTGCCGCCCGCGGCGGGCTCCAGCCCGGTCAGGGCGTAGACGAGCTCGGTCTGGCCGTTGCCGTCGATGCCCGCGATGCAGACGATCTCACCCGCGCGGACCTTGAAGGAGACGTCCTTGACGGCGTTGTTCTTATGGACCTTGGAGGCGACCGTCAGGTGCTCGACGGACAAGACCTCGCTGCCGGCGTGCAGCGGGCCCTTTTCCACGTGGAAATTGACATTGCGGCCGACCATCATGGCCGAAAGCTCCTCCGCGGTGGTGTGCGCGGTCTCGACGGTGCCGATGCATTTGCCCTTGCGCAGGACCGTGACGCGGTCAGAGACCTCCATGATCTCGTTGAGCTTATGGGAGATGAAGAGGATGCTCTTGCCCTCGGCCGCGAGGTTTTTCATGATCTGCATGAGCTCTTCGATCTCCTGCGGGGTCAGGACCGCTGTCGGCTCGTCGAAGATGAGGATCTCATTGTCGCGGTAGAGCATTTTGAGGATCTCGGTGCGCTGCTGCATGCCGACGGTGATGTCCTCGATGATGGCGTCGGGGTCGACGTGCAGGCCGTATTTTTCAGACAGGTCGATGACCTTTTTCCGCGCCTCCTGCTTCTGCAGGAAGCCCATTTTGTTCGGCTCGACGCCGAGGATGATGTTGTCGAGGACGGAGAAGCATTCGACCAGCTTGAAGTGCTGGTGGACCATGCCGATGCCGAGCGCGTTGGCGTCGTTCGGGTCGCGGATCTCGACCTTGCGGCCGTCCTTGTGGATCTCGCCTTCCTCCGGCTGGTAAAGGCCGAAGAGGACGCTCATGAGCGTCGATTTGCCTGCGCCGTTTTCACCGAGCAGGGCGTGGATCTCCCCCTTTTTGAGCTTCAGGGTGATGTTGTCGTTGGCGATGATACCGGGGAAACGTTTTGTGATGTTGAGCATCTCGATCGTGTACTGCGTTTCCAAGTTTTTTCGCCCTCCTTCCGTTTTTATGGCCCGCGCTTGCGAGGACGGAAACCATTTTATCCATTATACTATATTTGTGCGGATAAAGCAAAAAGTTTTTCGGTTTTCCCGCTTTTTCCGGAAAAGCGCACAAAAAAAGTGTGCAGGCCGGAGCCTGCACGCAGTTCAGTCTGCCAGAAAACATGGCGGGATTCAAGAAAGGTAAAAAGTAAAAGTGAAAAGTGAATAAGTACGGTGCTGGCTGCGCCAGCGATTTAAGATTGTGCCGCTGCGCGGCACACAGTACTTCTTCACTCTTCGCGATTCCTTTTTCACTCAAAAAAAGTGTGCAGGCCGGAGCCTGCACACTTTGGGGATGTAGATTACTTCAGGTTGCCGAAGTCCTCAACGGTGACGTTGGTGACAGCGGGCATAGCCGTGATGTCGTTGGAGACGGTGATCTCACCGGCGAACATGGCAGCGACGAGCGCTTCGTAGTCAGCCTGGGTGAACTTGCCGTCTTCGAACTGCGTGGAAGCGGTCGGGAGCTGGACATAGTTCTCTTCCGGATCAGCGGAAACGAGGCCCAGAGTATCGATCTTGCCGCCGTAGTTGGCAAAGTTGCCGGCCAGAACCTCGGAGAGCAGATGCTTGACAGTGGGAGCAAGGCCCTTCATTGCGGAGGTAACGGTCATGCCTTCGCCGTAGTCGCCGTCGATGATGCCCTTCTGGTCAACGTCAACGCCGATGACCTTTGCGCCGACCTTGGCAGCAGCCTCAGCCGCGGAGGTATAGATGCCGCCGCCGCAGGCAAAGACGACTTCCGTGCCGCCCTGATACCAGGTGTCCATGGCTGCGGTGATGTCAGCGTCGCCAACGAACTGGTTGCCGTAAGCATACTTGAGGTCGACCGTGATGCCAAGCTCCTTGGCAGCAGCGTCAATACCCTGGACGTAGCCGTAGCCGTAACGGACGACTGCCGGGACAGCCATGCCGCCCAGGAAGCCGAGCTTGGTGTAGCCGAGCTTCACAGCTGCGTAACCGGCCATGTAGCCGCACAGCTCTTCCTGATAGACAGCGCAGTAGAGGTTGGAGGGCAGGGTGTAGTCATCGCCCAGATCGCTGGCGCCGACGTCCAGCGCAATGAAGGTGACCTCGGGATAGATGTCAGCAGTTTCCTTGATGGCGCCTGCGAAAGCGTAGCCGGGCATCACAATAACGTTGTAACCCTCGTCGATCGCGGACTCGATCATGGCGACACGCTCGGCGTCGGAGTCACCGGCGGGCTTGAAATAGTTGAACTTCACGCCGTTGGCCTCGCAGAACTCCTTGCAGGCCTCGTAGGTGGTCTGGTTGAAGGACTGGTCGGTAATATCGCCGTAGTCGGTGATCATGGCGACGGAGTAAGCAGCGTCGGCAGCGGGCTCTTCGGCCGGGGGCTCTTCTTCAGCTGCGGGCTCCTCAGTTGCGGGTTCTTCCGTGGTCTCGGGAGCGGTTTCGGTGGTGGTTTCCGGTTCGGTGGTGGTCTCGGGCTCCGTCTTGGATGCGCAGGCAGCCAGGCTCAGGACCATGACCAGGACCAGAAGCAGTGCAAGATACTTCTTCATTTGAAAATCTACCTCTTTCGTAATGATATTCCACGCCGGACCGCGAAGGCCGCACCCCGGCGTCAGAATGCCCCCAGAGGGGGTAATTCCGATTATAGCATCAATTTGAAACGATTGCAATGCCGTTTCTTGGTTTTTGATGCGGATCTCACGCTTTTTTCAGCTGCAGGATGAGCCGGAGGATGCGCAGCGCCGCCTTTTCCAGGCCGATCCGGTCGCCCGCGAGCGTCCCGTCGCCCCAGAGCATGCCGCCGTAGTCGCAGTCGAGCAGCCACGCGCGCAGCAGCGGGCTGTTTTCCGTGAGCGTCCGGCCGGAGATCCTGGTCCCGGGCAGCCGGGCCGCGCGGCAGGCACCTGCCGCCAGCGCAAACGGCCGTCCGCAGACCTCGCGCAGCGCCGCCTGCGAGACGGCAGCGTTCTCCGGCAGCCGGCCCGCGTGCAGCACGACCGCGCCGTAGGGCCACGCGCCCGCGGCCAGCGCGGCGGTCATCGTGCCGCAGACGACCGGATCCTCCGACCACTGTTCGGCGCAGCCCTTCTCCTGCGGCGCGCGCATGACGTTCGCGTCCGGCCCGAGCCACAGCTGCACGCCGAACTCCGCCATCTCCAGTCCGACGGCCCGGCCGACGGCCCGGACCACGTCCGGATCAAACGAGCACGCGAGCAGCGCCGGGGCGGGGAAGACGGTCATATTCTGCCGGCGGACAGTCTCGCCGGTCTCTTCATCAGGGATCTCACGCAGCAGGCGCAGGCCCTGTGCGCCGCCGGCCAGCTGCAGGGCGGGGATGCCGTAGCGCTCGATGGCTGCCGACGCGCCGAGCGCACCGGGGACCGAGGCGGCCTCTTCGCCGAAGCCGCAGACCAGCTTCTCCAGATTTCCCGTATCCATCCCGGCCACGAGATGGAACACGCTGCACCGGCCCTCGCGCACGTCCGCGAGCGTATGCGCCTCGCCGTCCGGGCGGCAGCCGGTGAAGGGGCGGCCCTTTTTGCGGCTGCGGCGGGGCAGGGCGCGGTCGGAGAAGCGGATGGCGTGCTTGTGCGCCTGTTCGATCTCTGCCAGCTCCTCGGGGTACTGGAAGCAGACGCCCTCCGGGCGCCTGCGCTCCGGCGCGGCGGGCAGGCTGAGCGGCTCGGCCGCCTGCACGACGGCGCTGCGGGTCAGCCGGATGGAGCCTGCGAGATAGCAGGCGCGGCTGCTCGTGCCGATGCGGATATCATAGTAGCCTGCGTCCAGCACGAACGCGTGCGCGCTCTCGCGGTAGACGGCAAGGTCGGTGATGGGGAAGCGCAGGCGGATCGTCTGGCTCTCGCCGGGGGCGAGCAGGCGGCTCTTGCTGAAGGCCTGCAGGAAGCTGACGGGCCTTGTCAGATCGTCGCCCGGACGGGTCACGTAGACCTGCATGAGCTCGCTCGCCGCGTGCGTCTCGCCCGTGTTGACGAGCTCGGCGCTCACGGTCACGTCGCAGCCGTCAAGCCCTGCCGAGACGCTTCCGAATTCGATCTTTCCATAGCTGAGGCCGTAGCCGAACGGATACCGCACCGGCGTGCCGAAGGAATCAAAATACCGGTAGCCGGTAAACTGGTCGACGGCGGCGCAGGCCTCGTCAAAGGCCTCCGCATTCTCCGGCCACGTGAAGGAAAGATGGCCGGACGGCATGACCTTCGCCGTCAGCACGTCGGCCAGCGCGCCGCCCGCCTCCTGCCCGGCAAGGCCGAGGAAGACGATCGCGCCGCAGGCGAGCGCGGCCTCATTCAGCTCGATGTACCCCGGCGCGGCCAGCACGAGGATGGTCCGGTCAAATACGGACGTGACGCGCGTGAGCATGGCGGTCTCCTCGCTTGTCAGGCGGGTGTGGTACTGCTCCGGCGTGCGGCCGATGACGACGATGGCTGCCGCGCAGTCGTGCCGCAGGGCGCCGAAATCCACGTTGGTCAGCGGCAGCTCGCTGCCGTCCGGGTGCTCCATGGCCCAGGTGCGGTATTTACGGGCGAGCAGCCCGTCCGGCCGGACGGCGTCGCTGGCCATGAGCCCGTCAAGCACGCCGATCGCGCGCCAGGGCGTCATTGCCCGGTCATACGCGGGCGTGAGCAGCTGCCGGATGCCGAAAACGGCGACGGGCAGGGGCGCGCCATCCTCCGCAGGCAGCAGCGGGAGCGTCCCGGCGGTATTTTTGAGCAGCACGATACCGGCCGCCGCAGCCGCGCGGGCGGTGAGCGCATGATCGCTCATTCTGAGTGTGATATCCATGTCTGAGATCTCCTGTTCGGTTGTCAAAGTCGGTGTATCTTATGATTGTATCATATCACAGTTTCGCGCAAACGGAAACCATAAATATGCCCGCCGCGGGATTTTACAAAATGTTCACGCAAATGCATACGGCGGCAGTATAATAGTCTAAATGGCATAGGAGGGAGAGAGTTTTATGGCAAAAACGATCCTCATCGTGGAGGACGACCCCAATATCTCCGAACTGGTCCAGATGTATCTGGAAAAGGAAGGATATCATACAAAGATCGCCGCCGACGGCGGCCAAGGTGTGGCCCTGTTCCGGCAGGTGCGGCCGGATCTGGTGCTGCTCGATATCATGCTGCCCGTGATGGACGGCTGGAGCGTGCTGCGCACCATCCGGCAGGACAGCCAGACCCCCGTCATCATGCTCACCGCCAAGGGCGAGACGAACGACAAGGTCCAGGGCCTCAAACAGGGCGCCGACGATTATCTGACAAAGCCCTTCGAGATGAAGGAGCTGCTGGCCAGAGTCGAGGCGGTCCTCCGCCGTGCGGGCGGGGAAGAGGAGAAGGTCAAGCCGCGCCGGCTGGTCTTTGACAAGCTGGTCATCGACCTCGATTCCTTCGAGCTCATCGTCGACGGCAAGCGCATCGAGACGCCGCCCAAGGAGATGGAGCTTCTGTACCACCTGGCTTCCAGCCCGAACCGCGTCTTCACGCGCAACCAGCTGCTCGACGAGGTCTGGGGCTTTGACTATTTCGGCGACAGCCGCACCGTCGACGTCCATGTCAAGCGCCTGCGTGAAAAGCTCGAGGGCGTGTCGGACAAGTGGAGTCTCAAGACGGTCTGGGGCGTCGGGTATAAATTCGAGGTCCTGTAAGCATGAAAACAACGTTCAGCCGGCAGTTCGCCCTCATCGCGGCGCTGCTGCTGGTCTGTATGCTCTTTACGGGCGTCTCGTTCCGGTTTCTGATGCTGCGGTATCTGAAAAACGACAAAAAAGAGACGCTCAGCGCCGACGCGCAGGCGGTCGCCTCGCTGGCCGAGGCGTATGATTCCACGGGCGAGCTGGAGGAGAACTGGGACTTCCGCCTGAGCCTGTCCCTGTTTTCCGACGTGGGCGAGGCCGAGGCGCAGGTCTGCGACGAGAACGGCTTCGTCGTTCTGTGCTCGTGCGACGAATTCAACTGCGAGCACATCGGCCGTCAGATCGACGCCGACCTCATCACCGAGATCGACATGAACGGCGAGACGTTCCGCATCGGCACGCTCACCGGCATCCATGACGGCAGACGCTATATTGCCGGCCGCCCGATCGTCTCCGACGCTACGGAGCAGACGATCGGCTATGTGATCATCTCCTCCGACATGGCGCAGATCACGGACTTCATGCAGCGCAGCTCGTCGCTGTTTTTCTACAGCGCGATCATCGTGCTCGTGCTGTCGATGGCCGCGGCGACGTTCCTGTCGCACCAGCAGGTGCAGCCGCTCAACAAGGTCGCGGAGGCTGCCCGCCGCTTCGGCCGCGGCGAGCTCGATACCCGCGTCGAGGTGCCGAAGAGCTGCGGCGAGGAGATCGTCGATCTGGCCAATGCCTTCAACACCATGGCCGACTCGCTTGAAAAATCCGAGCAGCGGCGGCAGGAATTCGTGGCGAACGTCTCGCATGAGCTCAAAACGCCGATGACCACCATCGGCGGCTACATCGACGGCATGCTCGACGGGACGATCCCGCCGGAAAAGCAGCAGCATTACATGCAGATCGTCTCCGGCGAGGTGCGCAGGCTCTCGCGGCTCGTGCGCAACATGCTCGATATCGCAAAGCTGCAGGCCATGGGCGTCGAAGACAGCCGCAAGACCCGCTTCGACCTTGGCGAGGAGCTGAGCGACGTGCTCATCACCTTTGAGCAGAAGATCTACAACAAGCATCTCGACGTGCGCGTCGACCTGCCGGACAAGCCTGTCTGGACCCGGGCTGAGCGCGACAGCATCACGCAGGTCATCTATAACCTCATCGACAACGCGATCAAGTTCTGCCCCGACGGCGGGCGGCTGTCGCTGCGCGTGCAGTCAGACGGCGGCAAGGCCCGCGTGTCGGTCGAAAATACCGGCCCCACCATTGCAAAAGACGAGCTTCCGCTGCTCTTTGACCGCTTCCACAAGGCGGATAAATCCCGTTCCGCCGACCGTGAGGGCTGGGGCCTCGGCTTGTACATTGCCAAGACCATCGTCGGCGCCCACGGCGGCGACATCTGGGCCACGAGCGAAAACGGCGTGACGCAGTTCAACTTTACCCTGCCCGCCGTCCGGTGACGGCGCGGAAGGTTTACAGACTGTTCAGCGTTTGTTCAAATTCCGGGGCTATACTACGGATATACTATAAGAAAACAGGAGAGTCGGAATGAAGCGTTCCGTTTTTCAAGCAAGAAGGTGTCTGATATGAGCTTTGACAATAACAGCTTCTATGACGACAATTCCACAAAGAACTGGCAGCCGCAGCCGACGCCGATGGAAGACCGGCGGCGCAGGCATACCGGCCGCTGGATCACGGCGATCGTGATCCTTGCGCTGCTGGTGCTGACCGGCGTCGGGACGGTGCATCTGGTGCGGGACGTGGGCGTGACGCTCAACCGCTCGGACAGCGGCTTCCTGCTGACCATCGGCCGGGAGCAGCCCGCCGAAAGCGCCGATGTGCAGACGGCTGCCCCCCAGCCCGCCGCGCAGGAGCAGACAGCCGCCGCGGAAGGCCCCGCGCCGGCGGCGCAGGCCCCGGCGCAGGCGCAGGCCCAGGCGGAGCTGCCGAAGCTGGAGATCTCGTCCTCGCCCGCGGGCGTGCCGACGAGCACGTCGGAGGACGCGGGGGCGCTCAGCCTGCAGGAGATCTACCGCCGCTGCAGCGGGAGCGTCGTGTCCATCATCAGCGTGACCCAGTCCGGCAAGGCCACCGGCACCGGCATCATCATGTCGGCCGACGGCTATATCATCACGAACCACCATGTGATCGAAAACGCGCAGGCCGTCAGCGTCCTGACGAACGATGACAAGGAATATACCGCCGCGATCGTCGGCAGCGACGAGACGAGCGACCTGGCCGTCCTCAGGATCGAGGCCAGCGGGCTGCAGGCGGCCGAGTTCGGCGATTCGTCCGTGCTGCAGGTCGGCGACAGCGTCGTCGCCATCGGCGACCCGCTGGGCGTGACGCTGCGCGGCACGATGACCGACGGCATCATCTCCGCCATCAACCGCGATCTGACGGTCAACGACCGCACGATGAACCTGATCCAGACCAACGCCGCGCTCAATAACGGCAACTCCGGCGGGCCGCTCATCAACTGCTACGGGCAGGTCATCGGCATCAATACGATGAAGATGAGCAACTTCTATTCCTCGTCCACGACGGTCGAGGGCATCGGCTTCGCCATCCCGATCGATACGGCCAAGCCCATCATCGACGAGCTGATCGAAAAGGGCTACGTCTCCGGCCGCCCCGCCATCGGCATCGACGGCGAGACGCTCCCGGCCACCTACCGCATCTACTACCGTCTGCCGGAGGGCATTTACGTCACGCGCGTCTACGCCAGCAGTGACGCCGCGGCCAAGGGCATCTCGGAGGGCGATATCATCACGGCCATCAACGGCATCGATGTCACCACCATGGAGCAGCTCAACCGCGTCAAAAATCAGTTCACCGCCGGCCAGACCGTGACGCTCACGATCTACCGCAGCGGCAGCAGCTATGACGTGGAGATCATCCTGATGGACCGCGCAAACGCATAACGACCAAAAGAAGGGGCCCCGGCCCCTTCTTTTTTCATCCCGCCGCAGCGGAAAAGGCTCCCCTCCCAGGGGAGCTGGCGCGAAGCGCCTGAGAGGTTTTTACAGATTTGCGACTGCCGACGCCTCCGGCGGCCCTATCTTTT
>DHKK01000148.1:5010-9877 GCA_002404795.1 Clostridiales bacterium UBA4696 | reverse complement strand
TTAAGTTGATGACATTGCCCTGGAAGGGGAACCTTGTGGACGCAGCAGGGTCTTATTTTTTTATTATATAAAGTATCCTCTCGTTCTCCCCTTGAAAATTGTCCACAGCTGTGTTATGATTATTGTGCATAAATTTGTGTTTTTTCCGCCGGTACGGCGATAGAAAGAAAGGAACTGCGCATGTATTCAACCGCTTACGTCTGGGCCAAGGTCCTGGGGCATATGGAGGCCCGGCTGACGCCGCAGGTCGTGTCGACCTGGTTTGACGATACCGAGATCCTCGAACTGACAGATCAGAAGCTCGTTTTGTACTCTCCCTCCACTTTCCGCAAGGATATCATCCTCCGCCGCTGCACCGGCTACATCAAAGAGGCCATGCAGGAGATCTTCCAGATGAACGTCGAGGTCGAGGTTCTGGACGAGACGGAAATCGAGGCGTACCGCAGCCGGTCGCAGAAGCCGGAGTTTATCGAGTTCAACCCGCAGTTCACGTTTGATAATTTCGTCGTCGGCTCGTCCAACCGCTTTGCGCACGCGGCGGCCGTCTCCGTCGCCAACAATCCGGCGGAAACGTATAACCCGCTGTTCATCTACGGCCCGTCCGGCCTCGGCAAGACGCATCTACTGTATGCCATCGCCAGCGTCGTGCATAAAAATCATCCCAGCTACAACATCGTCTATATCAAGGGCGACCAGTTCACCAACGAGCTCATCGCCGCCCTGCAGGAGGGCCGCAACAACGAATTCCGCAACAAATACCGCAACGCGGACCTCTTCCTCGTCGACGATATCCAGTTTATAGCCGGCAAGGAATCCACGCAGGAGGAATTTTTCCATACCTTCAATAATCTCTACGAGAACCACCACCAGATCGTTCTGACCGCTGACCGGCCGCCCAATGAGATGCTCCGTCTTGAAGACCGGCTGAAGACCCGCTTCGAATGGGGCCTGATCGCAGATATCCAGCCGCCCGATTTTGAGACCCGCATGGCGATCATCAAGAACAAATCCGTCTCGCTCGGCTTCGAGCTGCCGGACGATGTCTGCACCTTCATCGCCGAAAACGTCACGTCGAACGTGCGTCTGCTGGAGGGGACCGTCAAAAAGATCCGCGCGTATCACGATCTCGACAACATGGAGCTGACCGTGCCGAACGTGTCCCGCGCCATCAAGGACATGTACAACAAGGAAAAGGCCGAAAATCTGCCTACGCCCAGCCTCATCATCGGCGAGGTCTCCCGGTTCTACAACATCGAGGAGGCCGTCATCCGCGGTACGCTCAAAAACAAGAATACCGCCGAGGCGCGGCAGGTCGCCATGTATCTGGTCCGGAAGCTGACGAATCTCTCGCTGCCAGACATCGGCAAGGAATTCGGCCGCGATCACTCCACTGTCATCCATTCGCTCAAAAAGGTCGAGCAGCAGCTCGCCGCCGGGACCGGCTCTCTGCCGGACAACATCCGCGATATTACGGCGAACATCAACAGCAAGCTCTGATTTTTTTCCACAGGGACGTGTGGAATCCACAGATGGGCTCTGTGGAAAGCTGTGAAACGCATGTTTCACAATATGAGGTGTGGAAAAGCGTTTGAAACGTAAACATGGGCCTGTGGAGAAAAAAGCCTTGCAGACACTGGCTCTGCACCGGTTTTCCACATAAAATTTCCCTACTGCTACGTACTTCTAAAAAAAATCCTTTCTTTCTCTGGAAAGAAGAAACGGAGGAATCCATATGAAATTTACCTGTGAAAAAAATGCGCTGGTCAGCGCCATCTCCGTCGCCTCCCGTACCGTCGCACAGAAGAGCACCATTCCGGCGCTCGAGGGAATCTATATCCGCGCAGGTGTCAAGCTGACGCTTTCCGGTTATAATCTCGAGACGGGCATCACCATCTCCGTCGACGCGGACATCCAGGAGACCGGCGCGTGCATCATGCCGTCGAGACTCTTCTTCGATATCATCCGCAAGCTGCCGGACGATACGGTCTCCATCTCGGTCGATGAGAAGTTCAAGGTCTCCATCCGCGGCGGGATCTCCTCCTTCTCCATTACGGCTATGTCCTCCGAGGATTATCCGGAGCTGCCGGAGGTCGACTCCGAAAAGGGCATCGATCTGCCGCAGAGCGAGCTCAAAGCCATGATCGGCGGCACGAGCTTCGCCGTCAGCGAAAACCAGGCCCGTCCCATCCATACCGGCTGCCTGTTTGAGGTGGCAGATGATTCCATCACGGTCGTCGCCGTCGACGGCTACCGGCTCGCGCTCCGCCGCTGGAAAGCGGAGGCGCCCATCGGACGGACGCTCAAATTCGTCGTCCCCGCCGCGGCACTCAAGGAAGCGGAAAAAATTCTCGGTGATACCGACGAGACCTGCACCTTCTTCCTTGGCAGCAAGCATATCCTCTTTACGATCGGCGAGGCGACGCTTGTCTGCCGGCTGCTAGAGGGTGAATTCCTCGACTGGCGGCGCGTGCTGCCGCAGAACCAGCCAATCAAGCTGGCGGTCAACGTGGCAAAGATGACCGATTCCATCGAACGTGTTGGCCTCATCATCTCTGAGAAGCTCAAAAGCCCTGTCCGCTGCCGCTTCGGCGAGAATACCGCGGACTTCCGCTCCGTTTCCACGATCGGCGAGGCGCACGACGTCTGCCAGATCGCGGGCGACGGGCAGGATATGGAGATCGGCTTCAACTGCCGGTACCTGCTCGACGCGCTGCGCGCGATCCCGGATGCGGAATGCTCGCTGGAGCTGGTCAATGGCCTGAGCCCCATCGTCATGAATCCGTGCGACGGCTCCGGCCGGTACAGCTACATGGTCCTGCCGGTCCGGCTGAAAGCGGGGGAATGAGATGAAGGTCAGAGTTACCAAAAAGCTGGCGGAGGGTCCGATCGAGATCCCCATCCATACGGAGTTCATCAAGCTGCAGGATTTTCTGAAATTCGCCAACGCCATTGAATCCGGCGGCATGGCCAAGACCTTCATTCAGGAGGGCGACGTGCTGGTCAACGGCGAAGTATGCACCATGCGCGGCAAAAAGCTGCATCCCGGCGACGAGGTGACCTTCATGGCCAATACCTGGCGCGTCACCGAAGAACAGGCATGAAGCTGCAGTCGCTCAAGCTGTATGATTTCCGGAATTATGCCGCTGCCGGCGTGCAGCTGCACCCCGGCGTCAATCTGATCGTCGGCGAAAACGCGCAGGGGAAGACGAATCTTCTCGAGTCGGTCTTCTATCTTTCGACCGGGCGGAGCTTCCGCACGGCGCGGAATCAGGAGCTGATCCGCTTTGGCGCGGAATTTGCGGATCTCGGCTGCGAGCTGTTTTCCGGCGGGCGGGAGCAGTCGATCCGTGCGGTCCTGTTTTCCGGGCGGAAGCCGCGGCAGCTGTATATCGGCGGCGTGAAGCAGCGCTCGGCCGCCGCGCTTCCGGGCGTATTGACGACGGTTTTGTTCTGCCCGGACGATCTGCTGGTTTTAAAAAGCGGCGCGGCCGGGCGGCGGAAGCTCGTCGATACCGCGCTCTGCCAGCTCCGGCCCGGCTATGCGCAGGCGCTGGGCGAATATCAGAAGCTCTATGACAGCAAATCCCGGATCTTAAAGGATCATAATGACCGGCCGTCTCTGCTTGAGCCGCTGCCGGAGTTCAACTACCGCATGGCGCAGGTCGGCGCGATCCTCATCTCCTACCGCGCGCGGTATCTGCGGGAGCTTTCGGCGCAGGCCGGGCAGTTCCACGCGGAATTTTCCGGCGGAAAAGAGGCGCTGCTGCTGCGCTATCAGACGGTCTCGACCGTCACGGACCCGTTTGCGGAGAAAAAAACGATCTTTCAGCAGCTGCTGGACCACCAGCAGTCGCATTACCGCGCGGAGCTGGAATCCGGCCAGTGCCTGTCCGGCCCACATAAGGACGATTTTGAGGCGGAGCTGGACGGCCTGTCCGTCAAGGCCTTCGGCTCGCAGGGACAGACGCGGACCGCGGCCATCAGCCTGAAGCTCGCTGAGCGCGAGCTGTTCCGCCGCGATACCGGCGAAGAGCCGGTGCTGCTGCTCGACGACGTGCTCTCGGAGCTCGACGCGAGACGGCAGGATTTTGTGCTCAATCAGATCCGCTCCGGGCAGGTGCTCATCACCTGCTGCGAGCCGGACCGGCTTTCCGACATCGGCAAGCGGATCCTGATCGAAAACGGGCAGGTACGGGAGGCTCCGGCATGTATCTGAACATCGGCGGCGATTTTTCCGTCCGCGGCGAGACCATCGTCGGCGTATTCGATCTGGACAATACCAGCTGCTCCAAATGGACGCGGAAATTCCTCGCGGAGGCCCAGAAGGCCGGCGCCGTCGTCGAAGCGACGGACGAGCTGCCGAAGTCCTTTCTGGTCGCGGCGGAATACGGACAGACGCGCGTCTATCTGACAAAATATAACGCTGCCATCCTGCAAAGACGTCTGCAGGAGCCACAGCGCAGCCTCATTCCTGGAAAAGGAGAAAAACTATGAGCGAAGAAATCAAGGATATCATCGAGGCCGAAAAGGAATACAACGCCAGTCAGATCCAGGTGCTGGAGGGACTCGAGGCCGTCCGCAAGCGGCCAGGCATGTACATCGGCTCGACAAGCGCCTCGGGCCTGCACCATCTGGTGTATGAGATCGTCGACAACGCGGTCGACGAGGCGCTGGCCGGATACTGCAAGCACGTTGTGATCACCATCAACGAGGGCAATACCATCACCGTCACCGACGACGGCCGCGGTATCCCCGTCGATATCCAGGCGCAGACCGGCAAGCCTGCGCTGGAGGTCGTCTATACCGTCCTGCATGCGGGCGGCAAATTCGGCGGCGGGGGCTATAAGGTCTCCGGCGGTCTGCACGG
>DHKK01000148.1:0-4985 GCA_002404795.1 Clostridiales bacterium UBA4696 | reverse complement strand
CACGGCGTGGGCGCGTCGGTCGTCAACGCGCTGTCCGAGTGGCTGGAGGTCGAGGTCAGCAAGGACGGGAAGATCTATCAGATGAAGTTCTCCCGCGGACATATTACCCAGGAAATGCGCGTCATCGGCACCACGGACCAGCACGGCACGAAGGTCACCTTCAAGCCGGACCCCGAGATGTTCGACACGCTGGAATACGACTATGAGACCCTGCATACCCGCATGCGCGAGCAGGCGTTTTTGAACGCGGGATTGCACATCACCATCAAGGACGAGCGCATCGAATCCGCCGACAAGCCCGAAAAGGAGCGCATGGACTCCATGTGCTACGAGGGCGGCATCCGCGAATTCGTCCGCTGGTACAACCGCCACAAGACGCCCCTGCACGAGCAGGTCATCTACATGTCCGGCACCAAGGGCGACGACACGGCTGAGGTCGCGCTGCAGTATAACGACTCCTTTGCCTCGACCATCGTCTCCTTCGCCAACGACATCCATACCCCCGAGGGCGGCATGCACGAGGAGGGCTTCAAGCGGGCGCTGACGAACGTGCTCAACGCCTACGGCGTCAAAAAGGGCTATATCAAGGGCGACGACAAGGTCTCCGGCGACGATGTGCGCGAGGGTCTGACAGCCATCGTCTCTGTCAAGCTGACCGAGGCACAGTTTGAGGGCCAGACGAAGGCCAAGCTCGGCAACGCCTCCATGCGTACGCTGGTCAGCAACATCGTCACGCAGCAGCTGGCGGAATTTCTGGAAGAGAACCCCGCCGTCGGCAAGGCGATTCTGGACAAGGCCATGATGGCCAACCGCGCGCGCGAGGCTGCGCGCAAGGCCAGAGAGGCCATCCGCCGCAAGACCGGCCTCGAATCCGGCCAGATGCCCGACAAGCTGCGCGACTGCAACGACACCGACCCCACCCTCACCGAGATCTACATCGTCGAGGGCGACTCCGCCGGCGGCTCGGCCACGCAGGGCCGCGACTCCCGCTTCCAGGCCATCCTGCCGCTCTGGGGCAAGATGCTGAACGTGGAAAAGGCCCGGGCCGACAAGGTCTACGGCAACGACAAGCTCCAGCCCGTCATCACGGCGCTCGGCGCCGGCATCGGCGACGAATTCAACCTCGACAAGCTCCGGTATCACAAGGTCATCATCATGGCCGATGCCGATGTCGACGGCAGCCATATCCGGACGCTGCTTCTGACGTTCTTCTTCCGCTTCATGCGGCCGCTCATCGAGCACGGCTACGTCTATTCCGCCGTGCCGCCCCTGTACAAGCTCTCGCGCGGCAAGACGCAGCGCGTGGCGTACTCTGACCCGGAGCGGGACCGGATCTCGGCCGAGATGCGCGCGGACAACCCGAACGCGAAGATCGACATCTCCCGCTACAAGGGCCTTGGCGAAATGAACCCGCACGAGCTGTGGGAGACCACGATGGATCCCACCACCCGGACGCTCCGCCGCATCACGCTGGAGGACGCGGTGCAGGCGGACCAGATCTTCACCGTCCTGATGGGCGAAGAGGTCGAGCCGCGCAAGGAATTTATCGAGGAAAACGCGAAATACGTAGTAAATTTGGATATCTGATTGAATGCCTCCGGCGGCCCCTTCTTTTCCGTCTTGCCGGAAAAGAAGGGGGAGAAAAGGGCGCTTATCACTCAGAAACCGCCATCACGTATCTGCTCTGTAGCTGGACGCACTTCTGCGGCGCCCCGTTTGCCTGGCAAGGAATGACTGCCGAAGGGCACGTCATTGTTGGTGATGGCTGAATCGGGTTTCTGAGATTTGCCAGGTGCGCCTGCGGGCGCGGGATTTATAGATGCGCTGCGAATGATGGCTGGATCGGATTTTTGAAATTTGTCAGGTGCGCCTGCGGGCGCAGGCTGTTACTCCTACTCTGAAAAGGAGACCCAAGTTCTATGGCACATAAGAAAGATTATAAGCCCGAGGACATCATGTTCCCGGAGCAGAGGATCGTGCAGTCGGAGCTCGTGCATGAGATGAAGAGCTCGTATATCGACTACGCGATGTCCGTCATTGTCGGCCGTGCGCTGCCGGATGTGCGCGACGGTCTGAAGCCCGTGCACCGGCGCATTCTCTACGCCATGTATGAGGACGGGCTGACGTCCGACAAGCCGTTCAAAAAATCGGCGACCTGCGTCGGCGACGTGCTGGGCCGGTATCATCCGCACGGCGACGCGTCGGTCTACGACGCGATGGTCCGTCTGGCGCAGGATTTCTCCATGCGCTATCCGCTGGTCGACGGCCACGGCAACTTCGGCTCCGTCGACGGCGATCCCCCCGCGGCCTACCGTTATACCGAGGCGCGTATGTCGAAGCTCTGCAACGAGATGCTGCGTGACATTGACAAGGATACGGTCGCCTGGGACCCGAACTTCGACGAATCGAGAAAAGAGCCGCGCGTGCTCCCGTCCCGCTTCCCGAACCTGCTGGTCAACGGCTCGAGCGGCATCGCCGTCGGCATGGCGACGAATATCCCGCCGCACAATCTGACGGAGGTCATCAACGCCTGCGTCTGCATCCTCGAAAACCCCGAGGCGGAGCTGGCAGACCTGATGGAGTACATCAAGGGCCCGGATTTCCCGACCAGGGGCATCATCATGGGCCGCAGCGGCATCCGTGCAGCCTACGCCACCGGCCGCGGCAAGATCACCGTCCGCGCGCGCACCGAATTTGAGGAATTCGGCCAGAACCGCGAGCGGATCATCGTGACGGAGCTGCCGTATCAGGTCAACAAGCGCCAGCTCATCGCCGCCATGGCCGAGCAGGTGCGCGACAAGCGGCTCGAGGGCATCTCCGACATCCGTGACGAGACCGACCGCAACGGTATGCGCGTCGTCATCGAGCTCAAAAAGGACGCGAACCCGCAGGTCGTTCTGAACCGCCTCTTTGCCCAGACGCAGATGCAGACGACCTTCGGCGTGACGATGCTCGCACTGGTCAACAACCAGCAGCAGCCGAAGATCCTGTCCCTGCGCCATATGCTCGACGAATATCTCGCCTTCCAGGAGGAGATCATCACCCGCCGGACGCAGTTCGACCTCAAAAAGGCGCTCGACCGGCAGCACGTGCTGCAGGGTCTGCTGATCGCCGAAGACAACATCGACGAGGTCATCCGGACCATCCGCGAGAGCTATGACAACGCGAAAGAGCGCCTGATGGAGCGCTTCAGTCTGTCTGAGATCCAGGCGCAGGTCGTGCTGGACATGCAGCTCAAGCGCCTGCAGGGACTCGAGCGCGAGAAGCTCGAGGCGGAATATGAGGAGCTCGAAAAGCGCATCGAATATTACCGCGAGCTGTTGGCAAACGAAGAAATGCTCAAGGGCGTTCTGAAGGACGAGCTGATCGCCATCCGCGACAAGTACGGCGACGACCGTCTGACCGAGATCCAGGACGTCGAGGATGAGATCGACATCGAAGACCTCATCGAGGAGGAGCAGTGCGTCTTCACGCTCTCGCACGCGGGCTACTGCAAGCGCGTGCCCGCCTCGACCTACCGCAGCCAGAAGCGCGGCGGCCGCGGCGTCACCGGCATGACGACGAAGGAGGAGGATTTCGTCGAGGGCGTCTTTACTGCCTCCACGCATGACTATATCCTCTTCTTCACGAACCTCGGCAAGGTCCACCGCCGCAAGGGCTATCAGATCCCCGAGGCCGGACGCACTGCCAAGGGCACGAATCTGGTCAACATCCTGCCCTTCGAGCCGGGCGAGAAGGTCACGGCCGGCATCACCGTGCATGAGTTCGACGAGGATTATCTCGTCTTCGTCACGAAGAACGGCACCGTCAAGCGGCTGGAGCTGGCAAGCCTCAACACGGCGAGAAAGGCCGGCATCCGCGCGCTGACGCTCAGCGAGGGCGACGAGCTCATCGCCGTCATGAAGACCGACGGCAAGCAGGACATCATGCTCGCCAGCGCGGGCGGCATGGCCATCTGCTTCAATGAAAACGACGTGCGCGTCATGGGCCGCGACGCGGCCGGTGTGCGCGGCATGGCGCTGGACGCGGGCGACAGCATTGTCGGCGCTGGCATCGCCGCGAAGGGCAAGCAGCTGCTCTCCGTCACCGAATACGGCTACGGCAAGCGCACGGACATCGAGGAATACCTGCGCCTCGGCGATGACGGCGTCCGCCGTCCGCAGCAGCGCGGCGGCAAGGGCCTCAAGAACTACAACATCACTGCCAAGACCGGCCGCATCGCGGGCGTCGCCATCGTGGACGACGAGGACGATGTGATGCTGATCGAAAACGGCGGCGTGCTCATCCGTATGGCGGCGGCCGACATCAACATCTATAAGCGCGATACGCAGGGCGTCATCCTCATGCGCGTGGAAGCAGGCAACCGCGTCATCTCCGTCGACCGGGTCGACCGGGAGCCGGAGGAGACGGCGGACGAACACGAAGAAGCATGAAGACGGTCACCATCTATACCGACGGAGCCTGCTCCGGCAACCCTGGCCCTGGCGGCTGGTGCGCGATTTTGGAGTATCAGGGACGCGAAAAGATGATCTCCGGCGGCGAGGAGTCGACCACCAACAACCGCATGGAGCTCATGGCGGTCATCTCCGCGCTGCTCGCGCTGCGCGAGCCATGCGTGGTGGAGCTGTATTCCGATTCCAAATACGTCATTGACGCGCTGGAGAAGGGCTGGGCCTGGGGCTGGAAACGAAAAGGCTGGATCAAGGCCGACAAAAAACCGGCCCTCAACCCCGACCTGTGGGACACACTGCTGGGTCTGACCCGGCAGCACGAGATGCACTACCACTGGGTCAAGGGGCATGAGGCCAACGAAAAAAACAACCGCTGCGACGAACAGGCGGTGCTGGAAAGCAGAAAGTTCAAACAAAGGCTCCCCTGAAAGGGGAGCTGGCGGCCGAAGGCCGACTGAGAGGTTGTCGCAGATTTGCGACTGCTGTATGTCTCCGACGGCCCCATCTTTTCCGTCTTGCCGGAAAAGATGGGGG
>DHKK01000056.1:5508-5658 GCA_002404795.1 Clostridiales bacterium UBA4696 | reverse complement strand
CTGCATCGGGCCGGAGACGAAGGCCATCGACGCGGGCGGCCAGTACATCGCGCCCGGCTTTATGGACGGACACATCCACGTGGAATCGTCCATGATCTCTGTGGGCGAATACGCGAAGGCGGTCGTCCCCTGCGGCACGACCGGCATTTT
>DHKK01000056.1:5236-5445 GCA_002404795.1 Clostridiales bacterium UBA4696 | reverse complement strand
ATCTGCAACGTCTGCGGCAAGGACGGCGTCCGGATCATGATCGAGGATGCGAAGCGCTCCCCGCTCAAGGCCATGTCGAACGCGCCCTCCTGCGTGCCCGCGGTCGCCGGCTTTGAGGATACCGGTGCGGCGATCCGCGCGGATGATATCCGCGAGATGATGACCTGGGACGGCATCATGGGTCTTGGCGAGATGATGAGCTTCCCGAA
>DHKK01000056.1:2929-5087 GCA_002404795.1 Clostridiales bacterium UBA4696 | reverse complement strand
CGGCGCTGAACGCCTACATCGCCTCCGGCATCCGCTGCTGTCATGAATCCACCCGGGCCGAGGACGTGCTGGAGAAGATGCGCCGCGGCATGTACGCGCTCATGCGCTACGGCAGCGCCTGGCACGATATGCCGGTCATCATCAGGGCCGTGCTGGACAACAAGATCGACGACCGCTTCGCCTGCCTGATCTCCGACGACACGCACCCGGACACGCTCATCAACGAGGGTCATCTGGACCACATCGTCCGCTGCGCCATCAAAGAGGGGCTCGACCCCGTCAAGGCGATCCAGTATGTGACGATCAACGTCGCGACCTGCTTCCGCATGGACCACGAGATGGGCAGCATCACACCGGGCAAGTGCGCGGACATCGTGTTCTTTGACGATCTGCGGGACATCCGCATCACCCGGACGATGATCGACGGCGACGTTGTGGCGGAAAACGGGCAGATGTGCGTGGAGATCGGGCCCGCCAACTTCCCGGAGCATGTGTTCCACACGATGCACGTCGGCCACCCGATCCCGGCCGAGAGCTTCCGCATCGCCGCGCCGGCCGGGGCCGGCAAGACGGTCAGGACCCGCGTGATCGAGATCATCCCAAACCGCGTGGGCAACTACGAGCGGCTGCTCGACCTGCCGGTCAAGGACGGCTTTGTCGAGCCGGACGCCGGGCAGGACGTCATGAAGATGGTCGTCTTTGAGCGCCACCACGAGACGGGCACGAAGGGCGTCGGCTTCCTCAAGGGCTTCGGCTTCCAAAAGGGCGCGATGGCGCAGACCGTCTCCCACGACGCGCACAATCTGCTGGTCGCGGGCACGAACGACGCGGATATGGCGCTGGCGGCCAACACGCTGGTCGAATGCGGCGGCGGCCTGTGCGCGGTCGCGGACGGCAAGGTGCTGGCGGTGGTGCCGCTGCCCATCGCGGGCCTGATGAACGATCTGCCCGTGCGCGAGATGGCGGAGCTGGTCGCGAAGCTCGACGCGGCGTGGAAGCAGATGGGCTGCGTGATCAACTCGCCGTATATGACGATGGCGCTGGTCCCGCTGGCCTGCCTGCCGGAGCTGCGGCTGACCAACCGCGGTCTGGTCGACTGCCGGACGTTCCGCTTCGTCCCGCTGTTTGCGGAAGAATAAATCAACCCCGGGCGTGGGAAACTCCCGCGCCCGGGATCGCGAAAAAGCCCGCCATTCTCAGATGGCGGGCTTCGTTTTTATCTGCGGATCAGCAGGACGGACAGGTCGTTGACGTTGGTGCCGGTCGGGCCGGTCAGGATCAAACCGCCGCAGGCCTGCAGCGCGTGGTAGGCGTCGTTATCCTGCAGCACGTCGGGGATCGAAACGCCCTTTGCCGCCAGCGCCGCGCAGGTATCGCCGTCGCAGTAGCCGCCCGCGGCGTCGGTCGGGCCGTCGGTGCCGTCGGAGCCGAAGGAGAAGACGGCGGTATCGCGCAGGCCGGCGATCTCCTGCGCGGCGGAAAGCGCGATCTCCTGATTGCGGCCGCCAAGGCCGTGGCCGGTCAGATGGACGATCGTCTCGCCGCCGGCGATATAGGCGAGCGAGGCTTTGCTGTCCTGATGGCACTGCGCGATGGAGGCCAGGAAGCTGCCCGCGTCACGCGCGGTGCAGCGCAGGCTCGCCGTCAGGATGACGGGCGTGTAGCCGAGCGCCCGGGCCGTCTGCTCGGCGGAGGTGCAGAGCTGGCGGACGCTGCCGGTGATGTGGGTCTCGACGTTCGTGAGCGTCTTCGGCGTCTCCTGCGCCAGAAGCTCCAGCGCGCGGTCGGAGAGCCGCAGGCCGTATTTCCGCACCACCTCCAGCGCCTGTGCGCAGGTCGACGAATCGGGATAGGCCGGGCCGGAGGCGATCATATCCAGCGGATCGCCCAGAATGTCGGACAGCACGATGGAGAAGACCTTCGCGGGCAGGCAGCGCTCGGCAAACCGGCCGCCCTTGACAGCGGAGAGGCGCTTGCGCAGCATGTTCATCTCCACGATGTCCGCGCCGCAGGCGAGCAGCTGCTTCGTGACGTCCGCCATCTCCTCCGCGGGGACCAGCGGGCTTTCAAGCAGAGCCGAGCCGCCGCCCGAGAGCAGGAACAGCACGGTATCCCGCCCGGTCAGGCCGCTGACGAGCTCCAGCGCGCGGCTCGTGGC
>DHKK01000056.1:0-2849 GCA_002404795.1 Clostridiales bacterium UBA4696 | reverse complement strand
GCCGATGGGGCCCTTGACATGGTCGTATTTTGTGATGACTGCGCCGCCGGTGATCGCCGTGCCCAGCACGTCGTAGGCGGCCTTGGCCATCTGCCAGGCGGCCTTGCCGGCGGCGATCAGCACGAGCCGGCCCTCCGGCTTCTGAAACTGCTCCAGCGCGCGGCGCACGGCGGAATCCGGCAGTGCGTCGGCCAGCGCCTTGTCGATGATGGCCTGCGCGTCTTGTCTGAGCGTTTGCATGATCGTTCCTCCTTTGCTTGGGGGCATTCTATAGTTGTCCCCATTATAAAAAGCATCCCGGGAAAAAGCAAGGACGAAAAGGGTGAAAATCATAGACGGTTTCCGCATATCAAAAAGCAGCGATACCTGCGGAATACAGGTATCGCTGCTTCAATCAGCGTCTATGGGGCGGGCAATAACGCTTCAGCTTTTATTCGTGCAGTATTTCCAGCATCGGTAGGACAGCACGATCATCTGCTCCAGACTGATATTTTTGTCGGGGCAAAAGTCTCCGTGGCTGTCTCCGCCCAGAATGCCCATCACGGACAGTGCATGCACGGCGTCGAGTGCCCATGCGGAGATCTCTGTTTCGTCTGCATACGGCCGGGTCTGCAGATCGTCCGGGAGCAGTTGTTTCCCCGTTTCCCGCTCCAGATACTGAAACAGCCGATACAGCATCGCCGCGTATTCCTCGCGCCTGATATGATTTCCCGCGCCAAAGCTCCCGTCGGCATAGCCGGTCACGATCCCCGCGGAATAGGCTTTTTCCGCCTTTTCTTCGAAGAATGTATTTTCCATGTCTGGAAATACACCTTCCGCAGTATTCGGCAGTTCCTTCTGCAGGACCGTCTCCGTGAGCTTCACGAGATACCAGACCGCCTGTCCGCGATTTCCTGCGCCCCTCAGATCGCCATGCAGAGCGTCCGGAAGGATCCCCGCCTCCTCCGCCGCGAATGCCTCCTCCTCCGCCCACGGGCTGAGCACAGGCTCGTCATTTGCCGAAACAACGCAGCAAAGCATCATAAGCATCCCGCTCAGCATCGCTGCTAACAGAAGATGCTTCGCAAGGGCTCTTCCAACTCTCCCATTTTTACCCGACAAAATACGAAGGTGCGTTTTCATTGAGTATCTCCTTTCAGTAGTACTGCCAGTAGTCAAATACCTCATCCGGATTTTCCGGTAAAGTTGCTCTGACTTAATCTTTCCACTCAAAATCAAATCCATTTTCATTTTGATCCGGCATTTCGACAACATCGTACTTTACATTGTCACCTTGATTGTCCGCCTCATCAGCTTTTTTGTTTTCCGCTGCAAACCATACGCAGGCAAAGGCGATCACGACGATCGCCAGTGCGATCGCGATGGCCCTGATCTTCTGCTTTTTCTCACCTTCCTTTCCCACAGGGGCCTCGTCCGGGGTCCTGCCGGCTTCGGGCTTTGCTGCTTCAGGGGGTTCCCCGTCTGCGGTATCGCCGAACAGCCAGTCCAGCGATACGCCGTAGAGCTTCGCCAGCGCCTTCAGCTTGTCCATGGTCGGCGTTGTGTCTCCGCTTTCCCAGCGGGAGACCGCCTGCCGGGACACGCCGAGCCGTTCAGCCAGCTCCATTTGCGAGAGTCCGGCCTTGTTTCTTGATACGATCAGTTTTTCTCTGAGCGTCATACACTTCACACTCCTGATTTTACATGAACATTCTGTCAAAAGTAAACCACATATTGGTTGCATCGGGGGCAACTCTGTGTTGCCTCCTGCATATTCCGGTCTTTTTCCCTGCCGAAAGCGCCGCGCCCCGCGCTGCTTTTGGCGGCGCGGGGCGGGTGTCGGTTTATGTGTTGGCGGCCGCGAGGATGGAGGCGGCTTCGGGGAGCTGGGAGATGGGGATGAGGGGCTGGGGCTCGCCGGTGAAGGAGCCGATGGACTTTTCGAACCAGACCACGTCGCGCCAGCGGCCGTTTTTGTAGCCGGTATTGCGGTAGGTGCCGAGCGTGCGGAAGCCGAGCTTCTGGTGCAGGGCGCTGCTGGCGTCGTTCGGCATGGTCACGACGCCGTAGGCCGTGCGCACGCCCTGCTTCTGCAGCAGCGCGAGAAGGACAGTATAGAGCTTCGTACCGAGCCCGCGCCCGGCCGCGTCGCGGCTGACGTAGACCGACAGCTCCGCGTTCCAGCCGTAGGCCGCGCGCTCCTGCGCGCGGTGGGCGTAGGCGTAGGCCAGGACGTGCCCGTCCTCCTCCGCGATCAGCCAGGGGTAGACTGCGCCGTAGCTCCGGATGCGGCCGGCAAACTCCGCCTCGGACGGCAGGACCGTCTCAAAGGTGATGGACGTTTCGATATACTGCGCGTAGATGGCAAGACAGGCTGCGGCGTCGCCGGGGTCTGCAAATCGGATGTGCATGGTGTGGTCTCCCGCCCCTTCAGGGCACGATGATATCGATGGCGCGGCGCTCGTTGTGGATCTCCACTTCGGTGACGCTGCCGCCGAATTCTCCGTCGACGGTCCAGGCGACCGGCTCGTCGAACTCGAACCGCAGCGCGCCCGTCTGCGCGGAGATGAACGAATCGTTGTCAAAGTCCAGCCGCAGCGCGCGGGTCGCGGCCAGATTGAATTCCGCCAGATTTTTTGTCGCGCGGACCAGGACCATCTCATACAGGCCGTCGTTGAGCGAGATGCCGAGATCCCGCGTGGCCTTGAATCCGCCGACGGAGGTCGTGCTGGTCACGAGGCCGACGAGCACGTCGGCCTCCTCCTGATGATCGTCATAGTACACGCGCACGTGCGTGGGCTTGAGCCGGCCGAGCGCGCCCGCGCCGTTCATGATGTAGGCGAGACGGCCCCAGATGCGCTTGTCCTCCT
>DHKK01000019.1 GCA_002404795.1 Clostridiales bacterium UBA4696 | reverse complement strand
TGATACAACCTCTCAGTCAGCTTCGCTGACAGCTCCCCTGAAAGGGGAGCCTTTTTGTCCGCTGCGGCGGGAAATTTTTTACCGCGCGACGAAGCCGACCTTTTTGTAGACCTTGCGGAGCGTCTTGTTGGCAAGGTAGGACGCGCGCTCGGCGCCTTCTTTGTAGATGCTCTCGAGATATGCCTTGTCGGCGAGCAGCTGCTCGGTCTTTTCGCGGATGGGGCGGACGAGCTCCACCACGGCTTCGCCGACAGCGGGCTTGAACACGCCGTAGCCCTGGTCGGCGAACTCCGCCTCGGCCTCGGCGATGGTCTTGCCGGTGGCGGCGCAGTAGATCGTGAGCAGGTTCGAGATGCCGGGCTTGTTGTCCTTATCAAAGCGGACGGCAGTCTCACAGTCGGTCACGGCGCGCTTGAACTTGCGCAGGATATCCTCCGGCTTGTCCATGAGGAAGACGCAGCCGTCGGGGTCGGACTTGGACATCTTGTTTTCGGGATTGCCGAGGCTCATGATGCGCGCGCCCATCTTCGGGATGAACGCCTCGGGGAGCGTAAAGGTGTCGGGGAAGGAATTGTTGAAGCGGGCGGCGATGTCGCGGCAGAGCTCGACGTGCTGGCGCTGGTCCTCGCCGACGGGGACGAGATCCGACTGGTACAGCAGGATATCGGCCGCCATCAAAACCGGGTAGGTGAACAGGCCCGCCGTGATGTTGTCGGCGTGCTGCTGGGATTTCATCTTGAACTGCGTCATGCGCGACAGCTCGCCGAACTGCGTATAGCACCCCAGCACCCAGCTCAGCTCCGCGTGCTGCGGCACATGGGACTGGATGAACATGATATTCTTCTTCGGGTCCAGCCCGCAGGCGATATACTGCGCCAGCTGCTCCAGACTTCTGCGCCGCAGATCGGCCGGCACCTGCCGGACCGTAATGGCGTGCATATCGACGATGCAGTAGACGCACTCATATTCGTCCTGCAGCGCGACCCAGTTTTTGATCGCCCCCATATACGAACCGAGCGTCAGATCGCCGCTGGGCTGGATACCGGAAAAAATACGTTTCTTTTCGGCCATGATACGTCCTTCTTTCTATTCGATAGTTGGCCTTATCATACCACAAACCGGCCGCATCCGCAATCAATGATTGACTGTTTCTGAAAAAAACTATATAATGTTCACACTGTATTTATATTTCATGGAGGAACTGGCATCATGGATTTTTTTGAGCAGATGGAAGCGCGCATCCCGCACGGCGAGGTCCGCACGCGCTTCGCGCCGAGCCCCACGGGCTATATGCACGTCGGCAACCTGCGCACGGCGCTCTATACCTGGCTGATCGCCCGCCGGCATCACGGCAAATTCATTCTCCGCATCGAGGATACCGATCAGGGCCGTCTGGTCGAGGGCGCGGTCGACGTCATCTACAAGACCATGGCCGAATGCGGCCTTGACCACGATGAAGGCCCCGACGTCGGCGGCCCCGTCGGCCCGTATATCCAGTCTGAGCGGCGCGAGCTGTTCGGCAAGTACGCGAAGCTGCTGTGCGAAAAGGGCGGCGCGTATTACTGCTTCTGCCAGAAATCTGACGAGGATGAGGGCGAAGCCGCGCCCGGCGAGATCAGAAAGCACATCTGCGCCTGCCGCGATCTGCCGCTCGAGGAGGCAAAAAAGCGTGTGGAGGCCGGCGAGCCCTTCGTCATCCGCCAGCGCATCCCGCACGAGGGCACGACCACCTTCCATGACGCGTCCTTCGGCGATATCACTGTGGAAAACAAGGAGCTGGAGGATCAGGTCCTGCTCAAATCCGACGGCCTGCCCACCTACAACTTTGCCAACGTCGTCGACGACCATCTGATGGGCATCACCCACGTCGTGCGCGGCAGCGAATATCTCTCCTCCGCGCCCAAATACAACCTGCTCTACAAGGCCTTCGGCTGGGAGATCCCGACGTATGTCCACTGCCCCCCCGTCATGCGCGACGCGCAGCACAAGATGTCCAAGCGCCACGGCGACCCGAGCTATGAGGACCTCATCCGCGAGGGCTATCTCACCGAGGCCGTGCTCAACTACGTCGCCCTGCTTGGCTGGAGCCCGAAGGGCGAGAACGCGGAGCGCGAATTCTACACGCTCGCGGAGCTGGCTGAGATCTTCGATATCTCCGGCATCTCCAAGTCCCCCGCGGTGTTCGACATCAACAAGCTGCGCTGGATGAACGCTGAATACATGAAAAAGCTCAGCCCCGAGGCCTTCTTCGCCAAGGCGGAGCCCGTCCTGAAGACGGCCGTCACCAACCCCGCCGTCGACCTCCGGGCCGTCGCCGCGCTGGTGCAGCCGCGCTGCGAGATCCTGTCCGACCTGCCCGAGCGCGTCGACTTCATCGACAAGCTTCCGGAATACTCCACAGAGCTGTATGTCCACAAGAAGTCCAAGACGACGCTCGAAAACAGCCTGTCCTCCCTGCAGGCCATCCTGCCGGTGCTGGAGGATCTGCAGACCTGGACGAACGAGAGCCTGTACGAGGCGCTCGTCGCCCTTGCGGCAAAGCTGGAGGTCAAGAACTCCGTCGTCCTCTGGCCGCTGCGCGTGGCCGTCTCCGGCAAAGCCTCCACCCCCGGCGGCGCCACCGAGCTCTGCGCCCTGCTCGGCAAGGAAGAATCCCTCTCCCGCATCCGCACCGGCATCGAGCTGCTGAGCAAGTAAGTATTCCATATAGAATTACAAGTCCCCTGCGCTGTGTCAGCGCAGGGGACTTTTCTCTATTCGATCGGCAGCCACAGCTCCATCAGCGTATGCGTCGGCGTTCCGAAGACAAAGCGCTCGATGATCTCGCCGGTCACGGTGAACCTGTGCCTTTGAGTCCACTCCAAGGTTTCCTGATAGGCCTTTTGGAGGTTTTCTTTCTTGTTGCCCCAGAAGATATACCGCGCGCACTGCGCCGCGCCGATTGCGAACCGCTCGCTCGACGGGGCCTGTGGCAAACGTTCTTCATAGATGAGGCCGTAGCGGGCATAGCGGGACGCGCCCGCATAAAAATCCTCCCGGCGCATGGTAAAAATGTAAAACGGCAGATAATCCGTATCGCGCATCAGGTCTGCGTAGACCTTCGTCATGACGGTGATATCCAGCTTTTCGGTCAGATGGGAGCCGCGCCAGCGCGGCGCGGGCTGGATCGTGACCTGATTGAGCTGGTCGCAGATGCCGGAAAGATAGCTGTAAAAGCCAGAAAGGTCCTTCTGCCGCCGGGCCAGCTGCTCGAGCTGGCGCTGCGTCCGGGCCTGCTGCGCGGCCAGCGCCCCGCTCAGGCTCTCGAGGTCGGCGGCGTCATGGAAGCGCTGGATATCGCGGATCGGCAGATCCAGCGAGCGCAGCAGCATGACCGTGCCCAGATTGCTGACGTCGTCGATGTCGAACGTGCGGTAATTATTGTCCTCATTGCGCCGGGACGACAGGATCCCGATGTTGTTATAGTACCGCACGGTCTCCGGCTTCATGCTGAACATCTTCGCCAGCTCTTTGATCTGAAATTCGTTCCAATACATCCCGCCGCCCCCTTTTCTGTGACCAGTATAACAGACAGCCGGGCAAAATGCCACAAAAAGCCCGCTGTTTTTTCAGAACAAATGCCAGTTGAGGCTATGGCGACTATAAGGTTTATACTGCAGACATCAAAGATAAAGGAGGCAATCCCCCATGGAACAAACAACGCAGTCCCCCGTGAAAAAAGACTATGGCCCGCTGGAATCCGTCCCGGCGGAATCCCGCCATATCGGCTTCTGGGACTCCATCGCGACCTGGGCCGGCGCGACACTCCAGCCCAACACCTGGACGCTCGGCGGCACGGTCATCTGTATCGGCGCGCTGAGCGGCATCGTCTGCTCGATCGTCACCGGCCTTCTGGCCTACGGTGTGATCGGTCTGTTCTCATTCATGTGCTACCTGACCGGCACGAGCTCCTCCGGCATGTCCCGCTTCACGCTCGGTATCCGCGGCAGTAAATTCTTCAGTCTCGCAGGACTCATCAACTCCTGCGGCTGGAGCGTGCTCTCCAACTACATGGCCGCTATCACTTACAGCTACATCTTCCAGCTCTACTTCCATACCCCGGCCTACGGCGAGCCGGGCTGTGAGGCCGTTATGGTCATCGGGTGTCTGCTCAACGCAGTCATGTCCTACCTCGCGGTCGGCATCGGCGGTTCGCGGCTGATGAAGATCTTCGAGAACATCATGATGATCGCGCTCGGCATCTTCTCGATCGTTCTGTTCTACGTTCTGCTGAAGAATCTGAGCATTTCCGAGATCTTCTCCTTCCGTGTACCGGAGGAAAACCGGATGAAGCTCTTCGGCGCGTTCGATTTCCTGCTCGCCATCTCCATCCCGTTCTGTGTGGTCGGCGGCGATCTCGGGCGCAATATGAAAACCGCCAAGGCCGCCAGATTCTCGCCGATCGCCGGCGGCGTGACCGCACAGCTGGTGTTCATCCTCATGGGTATGTGCGGCGTGATCCTGAACTATAAAAATACCGGCGTCTTCGACGCGGAAGCCGCAAACCCCTCCACGCTCGCCATGCGCACGGGCCTCGGTGTCGTCGCGCTGCTGGTCGTGCTGTTCGCCACGGTCACGACGAACATGGTCGACGTTTTCGCCATGACGAACAACGTCATGAACCTCGCGCCCAAGCTCAGCTTCAAGCGCTCGGCCTTCCTCGCAGGCGTGCTGCCGATGCTGTTCTGCTGGCTGCCGGTGTTCATCAAGACCTTCTTCGGCGTGTTCTACAGCTTTACAGACATTCTCGGCGCGCTTTTCCCGCCGGTCATCGCCATCATCCTGGTCGACTTCTTCCTCATCCGCAAGCGGCAGGTGCACATGGAGGATATCGACCGGCCGAACGGCCGCTACTGGTATTCCGGCGGCTTCAACCTCTACGCCATCATCGTCTGGCTCGCGGGCAGCATCCTGTATTTCCTGCTGCACGTGGTCTACGCCATCAGCTTCTTCAGCAACGTCATCATCAGCATGGTCATCGTCGCCGCAGTCTATTATCTGGCTGCGAAGCTCGCGGTGAAGAAAGGCTACTATCAGGTGTAAACCGTGGAACAGACGCTGCATTCGTTTCTCCGCGCCATCCCCAAGGCGGAGAACCACTATCACATCGACGCCATCTCCCCTGCCCTCATGTGGCGCTTCGCCCAGCGAAACCACATCTCCACGCCCTTCCACTCGCTTGAGGAGACCGAGGCGTTCTATGAATTCCACACGCTGGGAGAATTTCTGAACGTCATGATGCAGGGCATCCTCGTCGTGCGGCAGGAGGAGGACTTTTATGATATGATCCTGGCCTGTGCGGAGGACATGGTGCGCCAGAATATCCGCTATCGGGAGGCCATGTTCTCCTATACCGCCTGCTTCGGCCGCCAGGGCATCGCGCTGGAGACCATGGTCCGCGGCTTCTCCCGCGGCCTGCAGGAGGCAAAGGCCCGTTATGACATCGACCTCTGCTTCATCGCCGACCTTGACCGGACCGCACCTGCAGAAGATAACTGCGCGTTCCTGCGTGCGCTCGAGTCCTTCCGGGCAGAGCTGCCGGTCGTGGCCGTCGGGCTCGACATGCAGGAGGCGGGCTACCCGGCGCATCTGCAGCGAGACGCCTTCCGGCTGGCAAAGGAGCTCGGCTACTTTACCACGGCCCACGCGGGCGAAAACGTGGGCGCGGAAAGCGTCGCCGACGCGCTTACAGCGCTTGGCGTCGACCGCATCGACCACGGCATCCGCGCCGTGGAGGACCCTGCACTGCTGCAGACACTGCGTGAGCGTGACATCCTCCTGACCGTCTGCCCCGGCTCCAATCTCTGCCTGCAGATCTACCCGGGCTGGGAGCAATACCCGCTGGACCGGCTGCTGGCAGCCAAGGTGCCCGTCAGCATCAACTCCGACGATCCACCCTGCTTCCGGATGGATCTGACGCAGAATCTCATCCGCATCTGCGAGCTGTACGGCCTGTCTTTGCAGGAGGCCGCCATGCTCGTCCGCAACGCCTTCGCCTACAGTTTCTCCGGCCGCGCGCACCTGCCCGACTTTGACCGGTGGGTGCAGGCCAACATCAACAGCTAAAATACAAAGAAAGAGGTATCCAACATGACCAATCTCGAACGAAACAAGCAGACTGCCATCAACTTCTACCGCACCATGGTCGACGAAATGAAGCCCGAAGAGGCCATGGCCAACTACGGCGCCCGCTACTACAAGCAGCACAACCCGACCGTCGCTGACGAAGCCGCAGGCTTCGAGGCCCACTTTGACTGGCTGCGCACCTGCTTCCCGCATAAGGACCTGCCGGTCCGCGTGATCGCGGAGGGCGAATATGTCGCCATGCACATGCTGCACATGACAACGCCCGCCGGTCTGCCGCCCTTCAACGCGCCGGACTACAAGCCCACCATGGAGGAATATCAGAAGCACGGCCTGACCTCCTTCGATCTTTTCCGCTTCACCGAGGACGGCAAGATCTGCGAGCACTGGGACTCCATGCAGTGGAACCCCTACGACACCGCGCTCTATAACCACGACGCCAACATGGACGAGCGCCCCTGGTGGGACACCGAAGCCTATCCCCCGCTCAGCGCCCCCGTCTGCTCCACCGGCATGACGACCGGCACGACCGAGATCTGTGACCGCGAGAAGACCGCAGAGAACAAGTCGCTCGCGAAGGCCTATGTCGAGCAGGTGCTCGTCGACAAGCGCTATGGCAAGCTGGACAAATTCGTCAGCCCCGACCTGCAGCACCATATCTGCTACATCGCCGACGGCGCAGAGGCCTACAAGGAAGCCATCCGCACGCTGCCGGAGAAGCAGGGGCTTGACTATGTCCTGCAGCACCGGACCGTCGCCGAGGGCAACTTCGTCTACGTGCAGTCCGAGGCGCATTTCCGCGGCAGAACGACCTCCGTCGTCGACCTGTTCCGCATCGAAGACGGCAAGATCGCCGAGACCTGGCAGGCCATCTTCATCAGCATCCCGGAAAAATTCCGCCACAACAACACCCTTTTCTGATTCGTTCCTTCTTTCTGACAAGCAGAAGCGCCCGGATGGCTGCCATCCGGGCGCTTCTGTCTGTTCTTTTTTACACCCCGCTGGCGCCGTAGTTGGACAGGACGCGGGCGGAGGGGTCCTGGACGTCGCAGCCCTTCCAGGACTTGTTCGGCATCCAGAAATCCTTGACCATTTCCGCCTGGCCGGGGTAATATTTCTCAAAAATATCGCGGTAGAGGAGGCTTTCCTTCGTAAACGGCTTTGCGAAGCTGTATTTTTCGCAGCCCTTGGCGAAGGCCTCGTCGGAGTAGAGGCTCTCGGCGTATTCCTTCAGATCGTCGACCATCGAATGGCCGACGGCGTCGGAGAAGGCTGCCTTCTGCCGCCAGAGGATATCGTCGGGGAGGATATGATCGTCGGCAAAGGCCTTGCGCAGGAGGTATTTGCCCATGCCGTAGGTGTTCATTTTGAGCTCCGGGCGGATGGACATGACGTACTTGACGAAATCCAGATCGCCGAAGGGGACTCTGGCCTCGAGGGAGCTCACGGAGATGCAGCGGTCGGCGCGCAGCACGTCGTACATGTAGAGCTCGTCGACGCGCTTCTTCGCCTCCTGCTGGAACGCTTCGGCGGAGGGCGCGAAGTCGGTATATTTATAGCCGAACAGCTCGTCGGAAATTTCGCCGGTCATGAGCACGCGCACGTCGGTCTGCTCGTGGATGGCCTTGCAGCACAGGTACATGCCCATGCTCGCGCGGATGGTGGTGATGTCATAGGTGCCGAGCAGCGCGATGACCTCTTCGAGGGAATCGAGCACCTGCCGGCGCGTCATGGTGACCTCGGTGTGGTCCGCGCCGATGAAATCGGCAGTCTCCTTCGCGTATTTGAGGTCGATGGGGTCGAGATCCATGCCGATGGCAAACGTCCGGATCTTCTTGCCCAGCAGCTTGGCCGAGATGGCGCAGACGAGGCTGGAATCCAGACCGCCGGAGAGCAGGAAGCCGAGCGGCGCATCGGCGTCGAGCCGCTTTTCCACGCCCGCGATGAGCTTTTCGCGGATGGTCTTCGTGACGGTGTCGAGATCGTCGTCCGAATACTTTGTGACCGTCGTCAGGTCCGCGTAGCGGACGAATTTGCCGTCCTTGTAGTAATGGCCCGGCGGGAAGGGGAAGACGTGGGCGCAGAGGCCGACGAGGTTTTTCGCCTCGCTGGCGAAGATGATCGAGCCGTCTTCGAGATAGCCGTAGAACAGCGGGCGGATGCCGATGGGGTCGCGTGCGGCGACGAGGGAATCGGACGCCGCGTCATAGAGGATCATGGCGAACTCCGCGTCGAGCTTTGCAAACATATCCGTGCCGTATTCCTTCCACAGGGGCAGGATGATCTCGCAGTCGGAATCGGACTGGAATTGATAGCCCTTCGCCTCGAGCATGGCCTTGACCGGGCGGAAGCCGTATAGCTCGCCGTTGCACACGGCCATGTCGCGGCCGAGGCGGAACGGCTGCATGCCTTCCGGATGCAGGCCCATGATGGCGAGCCGGTGGAAGCCGAGCAGGCCGCTGCCGGCAGGCTCCATCCGCGTATCGTCCGGGCCGCGGGACTTTGTCTTCTCAAAATACGGCAGGACCTGTTCCTTCTTGAGCCTGGGGGACGTAAAACCGATAATTGCGCACATAAAAAGCACCTCCGAATCATTTGCGCAGCATTGCCTGAAATAAATTCTAGGACGAATTGCTGCCGATCCGCGGTGCCACCTAACTTACTGTCTGAAACAGTCTCTTTTCCGGAGCTCTGACAAGCCCCTGCGCTTTAACGCCGCGCTGCGCGTCTTCCCTACTGCGGAGGGTCCCGGTTCAGGTCGCTGCTAAGAAGTGTTCGTTCACGAAGGCTCTGGCGTCGGGCTCCCAGCATCCCCGGCTCTCTGGATCCGTGTCCTGCGCTACTTTTCTTCCTCACTGCATTTGGCGATATTCTTTTCTGATGTAAAGCTTTTCTTTGGTGAAGCTTTCAACGATGGACTGATTTTACACCCGCGGGCGGCATTCGTCAAGCGTGCAGTTTTTACAAAAACCGCCCCGGGCAGCCGTATTTTTTTGTCAGCCCTGCATCCGGGCCAGCCGCGCGGCAAAGGCGCTCAGCTGCGCGTCGATCCCGTCGGCCTTCTGCACGGAGCCGGGGTCGTGCGCCGTCTGCATGAGGCAGAACTTCGGCGGCAGGATGGCCGTCTTGTTGAGGCACATCGCGCCGAGCAGCTGCCTGGCGACGATATCGCTGCCGGAATACCCGGAGACGACGATGCCGTAGAGATACTTTTCATACAGGTCCTGCCGGACCAGCAGATTGGTCAGGCGGTTGAACAGGGCCATGAGATTGGCGCTCACGGCGTCATTGTAGTTCGGGCACAGAAAGAGCATCGCGTCACAGCGGCTGATGGCGGGCAGCACGTCGTCGGAGATGCTGCCGCCGTAGAAGCAGCGGCTCTGCGCGGCAAAGTGCAGGCAGGCCTCATACGAGCAGCCGCGGCAGTCGTGGATGGAGCCGTTCTGCAGGGAGATCGTCTTCGTTTCAAACGTGCCTGGCAAGCGCTGCAGCACCTGCTCGCCGAGCCAGACGGTGTTGGACCGCCGGTTGTCGGACGCGTGGAGCATGAGGAGCTTCGGCCGCTCGAACCGCGGCAGCCGGAAGCGCAGCAGGCGGCCAGCCAGCTGCGCCATCTGGTGCGCATAGGTCTGCTCCCAGCTCAGATGCAGCAGCCCCGCCTGGATGTGCTGGTTGTAGAGCGAGCCCGTCCCCTCGACGAGCGGCTTGCCCGGGAACGCACAGCCCGCGAGGTTCGCCGTCAGCACGAGCTGCCGCGCGAGCTGCTTCGTGTCCAGCTCCCCCGCCCCGTCGACGATCACGCCGCCGGTGCAGCCGCACAGGCAGTCCGGGTTCTGCCGCAGCGTGCGCAGCAAGCGCACGAAGGCCTCGTCCGCACCGTAGGCGTCGACCGCGACGGCGAACAGCAGCCGCCGCCCGGCGGCGGACGCGATCTTGTCTGCCGGAAGCTCCATGACCGGGAGCTCCGCCAGCGCCGCAGGCAGCAGGCGCTCCAGCCGCGCACTGCGGCCGATCCTTACCAGCGTCAACGTCTCCATCAGTACTCGAACGCCTCCAATGCCGCATAGGTCTTCTCCAGCTCCGCCCGGAGCGCGGGCGCGAGCGCTTCCCGCCGAAGCTCCGGGCCGAAGCGCGTCATGCGGCTGACGCAGCCGAAATACGCCCCGCCGAGCGGCACCGCGCCGTAGTGCTCCTGCCCGCGCACGAGCCGCAGCAGGCTTGCCGCCGCGGAGGAGAGTGCAGGTGCGAGATACGGCTTGAAGCCCAGCTCCCGCACGCGCAGATTCGCCGTGCGGGTCTTCTCGGTCAGCTCCGCGGAGATCGCCGCGTCGTAGTCCCCGCCGCAGCAGTTGGCGCAGACGAGTCCCTGCCCGTGCGGGCCGTAGACGCGCAGCGCGTCCTCGTCCAGCCCCAGCTGGCGCGCGTAGTAGGCGCAGCGCGCGGCCATCACGCCGAGGCCGAAGCCCTGCACCTGCTCGGGAAGCAGGCCCGCAAAGTCAAATTCCCCGGTTTCATTCTGATTGCTCTGCAGAAAGACGGACCGGGACAGATGGTCGACCGGGTCGGAGATCTGGCAGAACAGGCCCGTAAAGTCCGCCTGCCGCGCCATACGCGCGTAGGCGCCCACCATGGCCCGGTTGGCCTCGTACTGCGCCATGCGCACGTCCTGTACCTTGCTATCCAGCCCCGGCACGCCGCGCGAGGCCGTAAAGGCGAACAGGTCGCAGCGGAACAGATCCTGTTCCTCACAGATCACGACCTCCGGCAGCGGCCGGCCGTCCGCAGAGAGGACCTGATTCAGCTCCATCTCATACCGCTGGCACTGCGCCCGGTTCGGGTCGAAGATCTGGATCCTCGCAAGCTCACGGCCCAGCAGCTTCAGAGCCAGCAGCGCCGTCCCGCCCACGTCGCCGAGACCGACGAGCGTGAGGACGAGGCCGTCCTTCTTTGCCGCGCTCCACGCCTGCAGGATGGAAAACGCGCGGGAAAACGCTGCATTCAATACGCCCGCGCCATGCGCGCGCACGAATGCCGCCAGCTCCCCTTCCGCCGGGGAAGGCAGGGTCAGGCAGCCGATGCCCTCGGGCTCATCCAGCTCGGACAGGTCCCGGATGGGGTACAGGCCGCGCGCGCGCAGCGGGTCACGCCGCACCAGAAACACCAGCGGCGCAAACACCCCGCCGCACATCTCCGCCCCCTGCGGGAACAACGCCTCCTCCTCTGCCGCCAGGCAGAAGCCCTTCCATCGTCTCAGGATCATGCTGGTCACCTTTCTTTTTCGTATTTTCCCAAAGGCTCCCCTCTCAGGCAATGTCATCAACTTAAGGATTTCGTCCAACACGAATAAAAAACAGAAGCGGATTTTATCCAGCGAACGGCTTAATTACTTGCGGTTTGGGACGGCAGATTCCTGT
>DHKK01000111.1:20465-38260 GCA_002404795.1 Clostridiales bacterium UBA4696 | reverse complement strand
TATTATCATCACGGACACCTGCTCATCGCGGCGGACTGCTCCGCGTTTTCCTATCCGGGCTTCCATGATGCGCTGTCCAAGGGGCGGGTGCCGCTGATCTGCTGCCCGGAAAACGACTTTGATATTACAGTCAAGCTGGCAGATATTTTCACTCTCAACGACGTTGCAAGCGTCACCATCGTCACGATGGACAAGCCCTGCTGCGCCGACCTCAAGGACATGGTGCTTCGCGCCGTCAAGCAGAGCCGCCTGCCGATCCCCGTGCAGGTCACGAACCTGTTTGTCGACGCGGAGGAGGTCGATTGAGACCTCGTCTGAAATTGCAAATCTCTGATTTGACATATATTCACACAAAGGAAAACCAAAATGAAAAAACTTCTTGCTTTGCTGCTCTGCCTGAGCCTTGTATTTGCACTGGCAGCCTGCAGCACCTCTGAATCCCCGGCACAGCAGCCGTCGGAACAGCCGACACAAACTGACAACCAGCCGGAAGAACCGGTCGAACAGACGGAGCAGCCATCGGAACCGGAGACCCCCGCATACCCGATCGAGCAGTTCACGGTCGGCACGACGGCTGCCATTGAAACGGCAACGTTCGGCGAGTATAACTTCGATATGCTGGCCAGCGGCGTGAGCGAGCTTCCGCTCGTCTGGGGCAGGACGCCGAGGGCAACTATCATCCGCTGCTGGCTTCCTACGAAACGGAAGATTCCGTCACATGGGTCTACACCATTGAGCCGGGCATGACATGGTCGGACGGCGAGCCGGTCACGGCGGCGGATATTCTTTTTACGCTCGAATATGACGACGCAAACGGCAGCGCCAACTTTGTCTCCCAGACGGACGAGGACGGCAAGACCACAGATGCAAAATATGCATCTTATGAACTCTCCGACGACGAAATGTCGATTTCTCTGACGCTGACCTCTGCCAACGTGCGCGAGCTTTCCAACATGACCTCCTTCCGCGTCATGCCGAAGCATATCTATGAGGGCAAGGATTCCGTCACGGAGGAAGAAGCGCGCGTCACCAGCGGACCGTATATGCTGGAAAGCTTCAACAAGGAGGCCGGTACGCTCACCTTCGTTCCGAATCCCTATTATCCGCAGACGCCGAATGTCGGCAAGCTCACTTATCAGCTGTTCGGCAACGAGGATACCATGTATCTGGCACTCCAGCAGGGCGATCTGGACATGACGTGGGCATACTCCACGGGCGTTTCCGGTTCGTATCAGGATGTTCTGGCTGCGACCGATACGCTGACGCTCGAGGCTGTCACGGCGGCAAATGCCCCGGCCGTGCTGGCATTCAACAACGCAAACGGTCTCTTTGCAGATGAGAACCTCCGGCTGGCTGTCTCCTACGCGCTGGATTACGACAGCTTCCGCACCGTGTTCGGCAGTGCTTATGCTTCGAACCCCAACCGAGGCTTCGTTCCGCCTGTGACCGTGGGCTACAAGGAAACGGAAGCGCTTGGTCAGGATCTGGCGAAGGCTGAACAGTACATGGCGGATGCCGGTTACACGGAAAAGAACGCGGACGGCTTCTATGTGAACGCGAACGGCGAAGTCTGCGCCTTTACGCTCACCTGCAACGCAGGCAAGGAAGCCCATGTCGGCTACGCAGAGCTCGTCAAGACGCAGCTCGAGCAGTTCGGCATTCAGGTAAATCTCGAAACGCTGGACGGCGACAGCTACAACGCCAAGACCAGCAACAAATTCTCCGAGAACAACATCACCATGGAAGCGGCGATCTACGGCTACACGGCTGCCGGTATGGGCATGAAGAACGGCCTTGCTTCCATTTACGTTGACGGCACGCACCCTGTGCAGGGCGGTTGTCAGGTGTTTGACGAAGAATTCCAGGCGATCCTTTCCACGATGGGCGAAGCGAAAACCGTGGAGGAATACACTGCTGCGGCGGGCAGCCTGCAGGATTGGTATGCCGCGCATACGCCGCTGATCGCGCTCTACTGGGACAGCCAGATCCTTGTCCACAGCGCGGCATATGAGAACTTCACCGTAGACGCGGTGTTCGGACTCAATAACGCAAACACCTGGTTCTCAATTACGGCAAAATAATCAAGATTCCTTTCAAATGCGGGGATTTCTTCGGAGATCTCCGCGTTTTTTCTTAAATTCCATCCCCCGGGGAGGGTTACGCAGATAGCCAGAATACGGTACAATAATTGAAATTGCGATGGGAGGAAACGCCGATGACCGTAACTGAAATACTTCCGGCGTTCTCTTACGCCTGCGGTACAATCTCCGCAAAGCTTTCGCGCGGCGAACGCGTGCTTTTGCAGGACGTTTCTTTTTCTCTTTCTTCCGGGGAGCAGCTGGCAGTCATTGGGGAAACCGGCTCGGGCAAAACGATGCTGGCGCTTTCCATATTGGGACTGCTCCCGGCAAACGTGCGGATGCGAAGCGGCTGCATCCGAATGGATGGCACAGTGCTTTCCACGGAAAAGCAGCTGCAAACGCTGCGCGGAGACAAGCTTGTTTATATTCCGCAGAACGGCGCGGAGTTTTTGCTCCCCACACGCACGGTGCGAAAGCAGCTCTATGACAGCCTGAAAAAGCTCTGCTTGCCGCGCAGAGATTTCCCGGCATTGGCGGCAGAAAAGCTGCGTCTTGCGGGTTTTGACGCACCGGAGACGATCCTGAACAAGTATCCCTTTCAGCTCTCCGGCGGCATGGCACAGCGCGTGACGATTGCCCTGGCGGCCTGCTCCCGGGCGCGGCTCCTGATCGCGGACGAGCCGACGAATGGATTGGACGAAGCCGGGCGTGCGCAGTTTTTTGCACTTCTGGACTCCATTTTCCCGGATGCAGCGAAGCTCATTATTACACATGATATTTCCGTCGCCGCACGCTGTGACCGGGTTCTGGTGCTGTGCGGCGGGCGGATGCTGGAAACGGGCGTGTCAAGCACAGTTTTAAGTGCTCCGCGCCACCCATATACGAAGGCTTTGCTTGCCGCGCAGGTTGCAAACGGGATGCAGCCGTCGCCGGTTCTGCGTGAAGGAGTATCCAGATGTCCGTTTTATGCCCGCTGCCCAGAGGCGGAGGAAGCTTGTCTGAACGACGCGATGCAGAAGCGCACGGACGGGAAAACAGAATGGTGGTGCTGTCATGCTTGAGATCAAAAACTGCTGCAAATCGTTCGGAAACCAGACGGTTTTGCAGGACGTTTCCATGACCATTCCCGATGGAAGTATCATCGGCATATTTGGCGCGAGCGGCATCGGAAAATCGACGCTTGCCAAGATCCTCTGCGGCGTGACAGCGCCCGACGCGGGGGAGTTTTTTCTCGACGGGCAGCTGCTCGTATCCGAAAAAGAAGCGTATGACCGCAGACGCGGTCTTGCCATCCAGATGGTTTATCAGCAGCCGTATGCCACGCTCGACCCGGCGCAGAAAATTGGCGCAGGACTGCGGGAACTGATTTCCTATCATCGTCTGGCAGGAAACAGGCAGGAAGCAGAGACGCTGATTGCAGATATTCTGGCGCAGATGCAGCTGCCTTCCAAAATCCTCACCCATCTGCCGCGGCAGATCTCCGGCGGCGAGGCGCAGCGCGTGGCGCTGGCGCGTTGTCTGCTTTTAAGCCCGAAGCTTCTGATTCTGGATGAGGCAACGTCGATGCTGGACGTGTCCACGCAGGCAAATCTGCTGGCACTTGTAAAGGCGCAGATGATACCCAATGGCGGGTCTGTGCTGTTCATCAGCCACGACCGGGCGCTGACGGATTTTTATTGCAATGCGGTTTATGTATTTGACGAAGACCACCGGCTGAAAGAGGTGCAGCGTGAAGGACTATAAAAAGAATATGCTGCTCGCGCTCGTGTGCTTTCTGCTGATCGTGGTTCTGAACTTTTTCCTGCCCCGGCTGCTGCCAGGCAACCCTGTGGCGTACTTAACGGGCTTTTCCGAGCAGGACATGACGCCCGCGCAGGTGGCGTTTTATGAAGATGCGCTGCACCTGAACAAGCCTCTTGCGGTGCAGTTTGGCTATTACCTGCAATCACTTCTGGACGGAACGCTCGGGTACTCCTATAAAAAGGACGCCGCTGTCTCGACGCTCATCAGCGAAAAAATCGGCTACACGCTGCAAATTACCGTCCCGGCGGTGCTGCTTTCGGCGGGGCTGGGTCTTCTCTGGGGGCTGCGGTGCGGCTACAGAAAAGAAAGTCTTGCCGACCGCTTTTCTACAACGGTGCTGATCATCCTCAACGCCGTGCCGACGTTTTTGATTGGACTTGGTCTCATGATTGTGTTCTGCTTTCAAAACCGGCTGCTGCCCTATACCGGCCTCAACTCCCCTGAGGCTGTGCGCGGAACGGCGGGGTATGCGCTGGATAGGGCGCTGCATCTGCTGCTGCCGGTCGTGACGCTAACGCTGGCGGCGCTTCCCAGCCGGTATCTGCTCGTGCGCAACATGGCGGCAAGCGCGTCGGATGGGAAGGACATTTTATACGCAAAACAGCGGGGGCTTCCGGACGGCGTGATCCGCCGGGACTATCTCCTGCGCTCGATCGCGCAGCCGTTTCTTACGATGCTCGGCATGAGCGTGTCGCTCTGCGTGGGCGGCTCGGTCGTGATCGAAAAGATTTTCTCCATCGGCGGGATGGGCTCGCTTCTCACAGAAGCGGTCTATACGCTCGATTACCCCCTCATGCAGGGCATTTTGTTCGTGACGACGTGCATCATGGTGCTGTCGATTTTGCTCACCGATGCGCTTTGCCTGCTCATCGACCCCAAGCGGAGATTGGAGGGCAGAGCATGAGAAAGAAAGGTCTTTTGCCGCTCATTCTGGGGCTCCTGCTGCTGCTTGTTTTTGCGCTGGCTGCGTTTGCGCCCGGGATTTTTACAAGTTACAGTCAAAAAGAACTGTTCACCAAGTGGCTTCCTATCAGCCATGAGCATCTGCTCGGCACGAATGCGATGGGCTATGATATTTTTACGGAGCTCATCTACGGCGCTCGGCAGACGCTGCTGGTCGGCGTTCTGAGCAGTATTCTGACGCTGATCCTGGGGGCAGGTATCGGGATCCTGGGGAGCTTTCACGGCTGGATTGGGCAGATCTTCAATGGCCTTATTCAGATTTTCGTTCTGCTGCCGAAGCTCATTACGCTCATCGTTCTGGCGACGTTTTTTGGAAGCTCCGCCGCACACCTGATCGTCCTGATCGCGGCGTTCAGCTGGGTCGGCACGGCGCGTGCGGTTCACGCGAAGGTTTTGCAGCTGCATACGCAGCCGTTTATTGAGAGCTGCCGGATCCTCGGCTACAGCCGCGCCCATATTGCCGTGCGGCACATCCTGCCGAACCTGTCGGACGTACTGCTCTCGCGCTTTCTGCTTGGGGTGAACAGCTGCATTATGATGGAATCCACGCTCTCATTTCTGGGGCTTGGCGATCTCTATCGCCCAACTTGGGGTACGATGGTCAATTTTGCATACAAGCGCGGCGCGTTCCTGCGGGGTGCGTATCAGTATCTGCTTGCGCCCGGCGTGTGCATCATGCTGCTATGTTTGGCATTTTACCTGATCAGTCTCTGGCTGACCGCCAGAAAAGAAACCATTTCGGAGGTTTAAGATGGGAAAATACTTTGCAGACGTTCACGCGTCGCACGAAAGCCAGTTTCAGAACTTAGCGCATGGGCTTGCCGACACGGACGAGATCCTCGCCTGCCGCGCAAAGCCGCAGACATACGAAAATCTTCTGGAGCTGGCGGACGCGCTGTGCTGGCAGCTGCGTTTCCGGGAGGCAATTAATGCTCTGACGCAGGCGGTCAAGCTGGAGCCGGAACGCATGGAAGCCTATCACAAGCGCGGCCCCAAATACCTCGACACGCTGCAGTTTGAACAGGCGCTTGCAGATTATATCCGCTGCGAGCGGGCGGACGGCGTGAGCGTCGTGTCGCGCTACCGCATCGGCATGGCGCAGTATATGCTGCAAAACTATGATGCGGCGACCGCCGCCTTTGCTGGTTCGCTCGCTATCGTGCCGCAGGACGACGATATGTACATCGCGGATGTCTACTGGCTGGTACTCTCGCAGCTTCGTGATGGAAAAGCAGACGCGGCACAAAAGACCTTGCAGCAGCATTATCGCCCCGATATGTACGTCGGACACCACACGGCGTATGAGAAAGCCATGCGTGTGGCAGCAGGTTTTACACCAATAGAGGATATGCTGGCAGAGCTGGACACGGAGCCAGACGATCTGCAATTTGCCATGACGGCTTACGGTCTTTGCGTGCTGCTGGAAACGCATGGCGAGACGGAAAAGGCCGATGCCCTGCGTGAAAAACTACTTAAGCGCGACGGCTTCTGGTTTTGCTTCAGCTACTTCGCAGCCTATAATGACAAAACCAAAAACAGAGCCTGACTACTGTTTGACTACTACCATCCGCAAAATCGAAAAAGCGGATTTTCCCAGTGTTTTCAATGGCTTTTGGGAAATTCAGAAAAGACGGATAATTTCGCCGAAAACCGTATAACCCTTGAAGATACAGCACTTTATCAGTTAATGTCTGAAAACTCCGACTCTGTAGGTCGCACGTTCGAATCGTGTCGGGCGTACCAAAATCCCGTGAAATCAGATGGTTTCACGGGATTTTTCTTTAAAACATCAGCTTATTCCTTTTCAATTCTAACGAACAAATAGCCATCTTTCCAGAACGCCCGATCCCCAAATGTGTCGGCCATCAGGTTTGTATCCAGTTTCCATGTTCCGATCACATAAAGGATCCCCGTGCGTTTCAAGACCCGCTTACATTCTTTCACAATTTCATCCCATTGTTTTTGGATATGAAAAAAGGCGTTATAGATGACGACCGTGTCAAACGTATTGTCCGGGTAGGACATTCTGGCCGCATCCATGATCTGAAAGGTCACGTTCCTCTGTTTGCTCAAATCGTTTAGCCGGCACTCGGTAAGGTCGATGCAGGAAACATGCTTTGCGGCCCGCGCCGCCGAAGCAGAGAAATCTGCCGCACCGCACGCAACTTCAAGAACCTCTTTCTTTTCAATGTCCGAAATCAGCAGGTCAACCAGAACGTCCGTTCTATTCATATTGCCTCCACAAATTTTGATTTGTCAGGCCAAATATAGCACATAACTTCCCCGTGTACAACAGTGCCGCCGACCGTCGGGCGTGAGCCCCTGCTCACAACAGAAACCTGCCGCAGGGCTTTTGCCTGCGGCTGGGTGCTTTACTTTGTGATGATGACGAATTCTGCGGAGCCGCTCGGGCCGGTGATGGTGAGGACGGTGTCGGCTTTGACGTTTGTGAAGGTCAGGATGCCGCTGGCATCCTTCGTGACGGTGCAGTTGGCGGGATCCTGAACGGTGAAAGTGAAGGTTGTCAGGCGCTGCTTGTTCCAGTAAACGGCGGCGGTATTGCCGTCACGCACCACGCCGAAGCCCCAGCCGGGCGGCACATCGCCCCCGTTCCAGCAGAGGACCAGCCCATCTGACTGCGGAACGTAGCTTTTGACCGAGAGACCGCTTCCGTCAAACACAGCAGGATCATCTGCCGTGAGCGGCTGATAGTCCACGGCGCAGCCCGGCTCCAGATGCAGGACCTGCACGCGGCCCTGCGTTTCGGCCGGGAAGATCAGCGTTTCGGCCTCGCCATCGGTTTCATAGCCCCACGGGAAGGACGCAGCCTGCGTCTCAAAGGCGACCAGAATGGTGATCTCGCTTTTCGGATAGCACGAGGGCATCACGTCGTAAAAATCCGCCAGATTGGCATACGTCCAGACCGGAACATCCCGGTTTTGATAGGTCCCGAGGCCGGAGTAGGCTGTCAGGTCGAATACATAGTAGGCTCCATCCTGATAAACCCAGTTGATTTCATGGTTATTGCCGCCTATCCAGCGGATGACGCCCACTTTTTCATAGTCTCCCTGCAGCAAAAACGAGGCAAAATTCGCATAGCCGACGCAGCAGCACGCCTTGTTCCGCCGGAATTGCGCGTCGCCCGGCGCGTCATAGCCCCAGCCGCCATACCACGGCGTGTAGGCTTTCTCCGTCGTATCGCCGAAGCGCACGGCGATCATATATTGCAGCACATCGGCAAGGCTTTTGATCTCCCGCGCAGCTGTTTCCGGCGGCAGGTACCGCAGTTCGAGCGCCCGGTCAAAGGTGAGGCTCTGATTGCCCAATACCTGGGGGAGCTTGTAATCCGAAACGCGGATGGAGCGCGCGGTTTTCTCCCATGCGCTCTGCTCCGCCTGCTGCTTCTGCCAAGCAGCAAAGCCAGTCTGATTTACACCGGCGGAAATCGTCTGCAGGAGCGTCTGTGTACTGCCGTTTCTCTTCGTGCGCAGAGCTGCCAGCGAGATGATCGCCGCGTCGCCGCGCGTGAAGCGCCGGGTGCTGGCGTCATAGCGCCCCTGACTCAGGCCGATGGCGTCGCCAAGCTCCCACGCCGTGTCCCACGAAAAGTCCTTTCCGCTCTCGTAGCCCAGCGCGCGCAGGGCGAAGGTCAGAAACTGCGCCGCGGTGACGGTTTGACTGCCGCCAAAGCGCGTCTCGCTCACGCCTGTGGTCAGGCCGTTTGCATACGCATAGCCGACGTACGGCTTTGCCCAGTCGGCAACATCGGTAAAGGGAAGTTCCCAGCTGCCGCTGCGCGCGTCTTCCTCCTTGCCGAGCAGCCGTACGAGCATCGTGACGGCATCGGCCCGCGTTGGCGCGCGGTTTAAGTCAAACACAGGCTTCCCGGCAGCGTCCGTGCCGGTGCCCTTAAAAAGGCCCAGATCATACAGCGCCTCCGCCGCCTCCTGCGCTTCCGACTCCGCCGCAAAGGTCGGCAGGCTCAGCGCAAGCAGCATTGCAAATGCCAGAATCAGCGCTGCCCATCGTTTCATATATATCAGTCTCCTTCTGCTTTCTATCCATACGATACCCGAAACGAACGGTGATGTCAACGTCTGACGTTCTTTCCGGTGAAAAAGATCGCAGCATCGGCGTTAACTTCCAGAGCGGCTGCCCCGCATTTCAAACGGATGGCGGCGTGGGATATCCGCCAGTTTGCAGGATTTTCTTTTTCGGCGGGATTCTCTAAAATATACATAGAGAATCAAAGAAAGAGGAGGTTACTCTCATGGCATTTTCTCTCGACAGCAAGGTAAAGGACATTCTGAAGAATCCGGCGGCAGCAGCCGTTCTGGATAAGTACAGCCCCGATGCTTCCAAGAACCCGCAGATGAAGCTCGTCGGTGGTCTGACGCTGCGCAAGCTCGCCAGCTTCCCGCAGTCGGCGTTCCTCAAGCCCCATCTGGACGATCTGGATAAGGAGCTTCAGGCGATCGAATAATTGATCTTACACGCCTCATCCCTTCAAAATGGGCGGCGCTCCGATCGGAGCGCCGCCCATTTTATGTGCCTGTCAGATCTGCGGAACGAATATACCGGCGTTCTGGCCGCCGTCGGCGAGGATGTCCACGCCGTTGATGTACCCAGCTCCGGACGAGCACAGGAACGCCGTCAGTGCGCCCATTTCGTACGGATGCCCCCAGCGTCCGGCGGGGATCAGCTCCAGCTGGTTTTCCGCCGTTTCCGGCTGATTGTCGATGAGCTTCTGGTGCATGGGCGTGAGATAGCAGCCGGGCGAGATCGACAGGATGCGGCAGTGCTTTTCCGCAAAGCGCGCCACATTTTTCTGCGTGAAGTAGATCACAAATTTCTTGGACATGGCGTAGGCGAGACCCGCACGGAAGAACTCGCCCTCCTCGTCCTCCGCTTCTCCGGCAAGCGCCAGCAGCCGGTCATAGAAATCCGGCTCATTCCATGCTTCAAACGCCTCCGTCCATTCGTCCGTCTGCGGCATGGTATAGGCGGCGACGGAGGAGAAATTGATCATCACGCCGCCCTCGGTCAGAACCGGGTAGAACGCCTCAACCATATTGACCGTACCGACCGCATTGATGCGGATGATATTTTCCGTTGCCGTATCGCTCGGCGAAACGCCGGAGGTGTGGATGACCTGCTTCACGTCGCCGAGCGATGCGGCGAACTCCGCCAGCGTCTGCACCTGTGCGCGGTCCGCGATGTCCGTTTTGCAAAGGTGGCTCTCCACGCCAAGCTCGTCCAGTTCCGCTTTCGCGGTTTCCATTTTTGCGAGATTGCGGCCTGCCAGCACGATCACAGATGTCTTTCCAAGCTCCTTGCAGATTGCCTTTCCCATGCCGCCGTGACCACCCGTCACGACCGTAATGGTTTTCTTCATATAAATTATCCCCCCTATTTTTAATATGACACAGGCGGCTCTGTATGGGCCGCCTGTGCTGCGTTTTATTGATATTCTCTTAGAAGCACGTCCAGCCGCCGTCGCATTTGAGCTCTTCGCCGTTGACGTAGCGGGACTGGTCGCTGGCCAGGAACAAAATTGCGTCCGCCAGGTCCTCCGGCATGGCAAGCTCGCCGGAGAACTCCAGGAGCTTGCTGGTCCTGCCGAAGCCGAACTCGTCGGAGGGCGGCATGACCAGCGGAATGTCGGTCACAACGCCGCCGGGCGAGACCGCATTGCAGCGGATGCCCTCCTCCATGTACATGAACGCCGTGTTTTTCGTCGCGGCCAGCACCGCGCCCTTGCTTGCGCAGTAGGCTGCGCCGGAGGTCTGGTGTGTTGCACCGACGGAGCAGATGTTGACGATCACGCCGCCGTCCCCCTGCGCGAGATACTGCCTGCATTCCTCGCGCATGCCGTACATAAGACCAAATGTATTGATGCGGAATGTCTCATGCAGCATTTCGTCGGACAGATCGGCGATCGCGGTATTGTCATCCATGATACCGGCATCGTTGACGGCAACGTCCAGCTTGCCAAATGCCTCGACTGCTTTTTTGACCATGCCGACGGCTGTTGCCGGGTCGCCGACATCGCCCGCGTACCAGACAAGTTCGCCGGGCAGGTCTTTGCATTCCTCCGCCAGCTCCTTCAGGCGCTCTTCGCGGCGGGCGACTGCCACGACCTTCGCACCCTCGCGGCAGAACAGCTCCGCTGTGGCGCGGCCAATGCCGGCAGATGCGCCGGTCACGATGCAGACTTTACCATCTAATCTTCCCATGATACCCTCCTCAGCAGAAAACCTTGTTCACCACGACGGCGGGCGAATCGTTGCAGCCGACGGTCAGCTCCGCGCCGTCGGGCACGTCCGCGCGGACGGTGGCAAAGCCGATGTTCTTGTCGACTGTGTAGCCGTAGATGGTCTGCGCGCAGCGGCCGACCTCGACGCCGTACCAGTACACGCGCTCCCAGATGGAGATATCCTCCGTCGATTCCCGGGAGAATTCCAGACCGACCATGCGGTATTTCGGGTGCTCCTTGCGCGCCAGCGCCGCTTCCTTGCCGATAAAGTCCTTGTCGGCGGCGACCGCCCAGCCGAGACCGCATTCATACGGGCTCAGGTGCTTGAAATCCTGCTTGAGCGCGAAGCCCTTTTCCATCGGGATGGAGCGAACGTAGACCTCGAGCGTCTGCAGCTCGCGGCCGCCGACAGACTCGACGGCTTTGAGCGCCAGATCGTGAATTTCCGCACTCTTGTCAAATGCGGAATAGATTTCATAGCCGTTTTCGCCGGTGAAGCCGGAGCGATGGATGTAGACGGGAATACCGCCGAGCATCCGCTCACAGATGCCGAAGCGCTTCAGGTCGTCGACCGGCGCGTCCAGCATGGCGTTCATCGCCTTGAGGCTGTCCGGGCCCTGCACGGCGTACATATCCCAGTCGTAGGTGATGATCTTCGCGTGAATATCTGCATCGCCCTTGTGCTGCTCGATCCACGGCAGCAGGCGCGGGCCGTAGAGGTCGGAGACCCAGTACAGGCCGTCCGCCATGTGCATGACGATCACGTCGTCGATGATCTCACCGTTTTCGTCCAGCGAGGCGGTGTATTTCGAGCGCCCGACGGCGACCTTGGAAATGTCGCTGATATAGATCTTTTGCAGGACTTCTAAAGCGTCCCTGCCGGTAATTTCTACGATATCGTGCGTCCAGCGGTAGAAGCCCACGCCCTTGCGGATGGCGTCGGCGTCGGCGCGTGCGACTTTGTCTTCTCTGAATAACATCGTTCGGCACCTCCTTACAGCATCCGCAGGTCTTCCTTGCGGATGACCTTGATGTACATATCTTCCTCGTCGCGGTCCTCGATGACGCACGACCATTCAGGGCTGACGAGCGTTTTCGCCGCGCCGTTCCACTGCGCTTCGTAGGCATCGACCAGCTCGTCGAGCGGCGCCATCTCATAGCGCGCGGTGAAGTCCTCACTCTTGACCTTGATCCACGTCTCGTCCTTCGTCCAGCGCACCATCTCATACGGCACCTGCTGCACGTCGAGCATATAGCGGATGTAGCCGCCGAGAATGCGGCCGTCATTTTCGTCCATCTCGTGCGGCACGCCGAGGAAGCTGCGCAGGCCCTCCTTGGCAAACGGGTCAATGAACTGGTTCTTACCGGCTGTTGCAAAGACAATGCGGAACACGCGCAGGAACTCATCCTCGTCGGGCGCCATATCCTTGATGGCCATCATCGGGAACTGGATCGACCAGACCCAGCCCATCTGCGCGACCCAGTGATACGCTTTTTCGAGCGACGTTTCCTCGCCGAAGTTCTGCGTGTACTGCCCGTTGCGCAGGCACTGGCCTTCCTTGACCATGCGCTCGCGCGGGGTGTCGTGGATGGGGTCGACGGGCTGCTGCATGTGATCCAGCCAGCCCTGTTTGGGGAGGTTATACACGTCGCGGCGCTCTGCGACCACACGGCAGTGCTTGTTGCCACAGCCTCGTGCCTGACACATGTTGAGCGCGACTTCATTTTCCGTCCCCTTGGAGGACGCAAGGTCAAAGTTCGCCGTAAACATACTGGTCGTCATGTTGCACAGCTCGCTGCCGACGATATCCCACGGGCAGGTGTCAAGCTCCTTTTCCACGCGGTTGCGCGTGAACTGCACGACGCGGCCCGCCATGTTCTCCCACTCGTCGCCGGAGTCGCCGGTGATGCCGCCGAGCCAGCTGGACTTTTCGCACAGCTCCGGGATGTTGAACGCTTCATAAAGCGAGGCGTTCACATAGTCCTTCTGCTCCTCCGGCGTGCCCGCGACTGCCATGTTCATCATGTTGGCAATGTCACAGATGGCTTCCGTGCGCTTTTCCCAGCTCGGCTCAAAAATGCGCATGACCTGAAACAGATTCGCGGTCATGGCCGCGATCTGCCGGTTGAGCTGCCGGTAGGCTTCTTCCTCCGTAATGAGCTTGCCCCACGCGGTCGGGAAGCATTTCCGCTGCTCCAGTTTTTCCTTTAGCATGGTATTCCTCCTATTTCTTTTTCTGCGTTACCTCTATTATAGAAAATGAGGCTTTCTGCGGAAATGCTGCAAACTGCGCGGTTTTTGCCGTTCCCTGCCGTACAGTTTGTATGGCGGCAAATCATACAATTTGTACGTGCTAATTTTGTATAAAATCGCCATTCAAGTATAAAAACACAAAGCACCCATACAAATTGTACGGGTGCTTCGTTGACAGCCACTTTCTGCCGGACTATAATAAAAATCAGGAAAACGATTGGAGGAATATCCCATGAAGCTGTGCGCGGACATTCTCTATTGGAGACTGAAAGAGGAGCTGAAGGCCGTCGAGCTGCACGGCGCGGGCAGCGTGGAGCTGACGCTGAGCCGACCGGAATTCTATCTCGACCGGACGCAGACATTTGAGAAAAATCGCGTCTACGTCTGCTCTGCCGACCATCTGCCCGCGCGTCCGTCGCTGCGTGAAAATGTGTGCCTCGTCTGCCTCGGGCAGCACTGGAATCTGACGGCGTTCTATGACCGGTGCAGCGTGATCGTGGTCGAGGCGGATACGGACATTTTTCGCGTCTTCAATCTGGTGCAGCATATTTTTGACCGGTATGAAGCGTGGGAGGAGCGCCTCTGGCACATCCTCCGCCACGGTGCAAGCCTGCCGCAGATGCTGGAGGTCAGCCGCGACATTCTTTCCAATCCGATGCAGCTGATCGGTTCGGACTTCCGCTATCTCGCTGTGACGGACGAGGCATATTTTCAGAAAGATCTCGGCATCCGGCTGGATACCGAGACGTTTGACGCGGAAAAAATGGCGACGTTTTTATCGCTCCATGACCTTTCCACCCATGTGCATGAGCCGCTGCTGCTGGAGCTGCAGAACACACGGACGCTGTCGGTCAATGTGTTCGATCAGGAGGAATATCTCGGCTGTCTGACAGTGTTCGAGGCGTTCCGTCCGCTGCGGGATTCAGACCGGTCGCTTGCTGTTTTTCTCGTCAAGCTTCTGCGGCAGGCGATCCAGCAGAATCCGGTTCTCGCCAGCACCCGTTCTGCCGTCCGCCGGGCGCTGCGCAGCGTGATTGCCGGGCAGTCGGTCGATTTTGAACTGCGGCGCGCGCTCAGTCAGGAAAACGGAAAGACGGACTGGGTCTGTGTCCGGCTCCAGCCAAAATCCGGCGCAGCGACTCTGCCCGGCGCATATCTGTCCGCCGCGCTGGAGGAACGGCACCCCGGCGCAATGGCATTTGAGTGTGAACGCAGCGTCGCCGCGTTCCTGCCCGCCGCGCAGGCCGAGCGCGAGACGACAGCACAGCTGCTGCCGCTTTTGGACAGGCTCGGCCTGATCTGCGGCGTGTCCGGCGCGTTTTCCAATCTGTATGAGGCGAATCAGGCGTGGTTCCAAGCGTCCAGCGCACTGCAGAATGGACTCCTGCAGGATGGCGGCGGCACGGTCTTTTACTTTCAGGACTATCTGCTGCCGCAGCTTCTGTCCGGTGCGCTCTCAGGCAGGCCTTCGTGGGTCTATTATCCGGACGGCCTGAAAAAGCTCAAGGTGCACGACGAGAACTCACAGGTTTCGTATCTGGAAACGCTGCGCGTGTATCTCGATAATAACCTCTCCGTGACCAAAACAGCGGCGGCGCTCTATCTGCACCGCTCGACCCTTCTGGACCGCCTCGCCCACATCACGCAGCTGCTCGGCTGCGACCTCAAAAACCCCGACTTCTGCCTGACCCTCGGCATCCTCCTCCGCGCAGAGCTGCAGCAGAAACGGATCGCCCAGCCCAAACTATAATTTGCATCTGACTACTGTTTGACTACTATCATCCTCGAAACTGAAAAAGCCGGTTTGTCCAGTGTTTTCAATGGGTTTCGGAAAATTCAGAGAAACCGGATGTTTTCGTTGAAAACTGTACAACCCTTGAAAGCTCAGCATTTTATCAGTTAATGCCTGAAAATTCCGACTCTGTAGGTTAGGCGGCGGTTTATGCCTGAATGGGTAAAACATGTACTGCGCACGAACGTAATTCAGAAAATATACAGATGATTCCCGTGGATATGTGATCGCCGCCTATCGGGGGTGTTCCGATGGGCGGCGAAGGGTTTATATCAGGGGGTGGTTTCCGTATGCGTTGTTCAGCCTTTGACAGAGCCGGCGGTGACGCCTTTGACGATATAGCGCGAGAGGAAGATGTACACGAGCAGCACCGGCAGGATGGCGAGCAGGATGAACATATAGACCTTGCCGAGGTCAAATTTCGAGTAATCCGCCGCGCGAAGCTGCGCGATCATGATGGGGACGGTCTTCATTTCCGCTTTATCGAGCAGCAGCGCGGGCAGGAAATAGTTGTTCCACGACTCGACAAAGGTGAAGATCAGCTGCACGGAAACGGCGGGCTTCAGCATGGGCAGCACGATGCGGTTGAAGGTAAAGAATTCGCCCGAGCCGTCGACACGTGCGGCCTCCACGATCTCCATGGGCAGGACGCTCTTCATGTACTGGATCATGTAGAAGAACACGACCGGCGCCGCGATGCCGGGGAGGATCAGCGGCAGATAGCTGTTCGTCAGCTTCAGCTTATAGCACAGCTGGACAAAGCCGGCGGCGGAGACCTGCTTGGGAATGACCATGACGGCCATGATGAACAGAAATGCGAGGCGCTTGAGCTTAAAATTGTAGGCGTGCAGGCCGTAGGCGGTCAGCGCGGAAAAATAGGTGGACAGGATGGCCGTCGCGGCTGCGATGATAAAGCTGTTGAGCATGCCGCGCGGGATGTTGATGGAGCTGTCGTTCCACGCGTTTTTGAGATTCTCCAGAAAATGTCCCTGCGGCAGCGCCTTGAAGCCGCCCTGCAGATCCGCATTGGTCCGGGACGCGTTGACGATCAGCATATAGAACGAGAACAGGCAGAGGACCGACAGAAAGATCAGCAGCGCATAGACCAGCACCCGGCTGACGGTCAGCATGGCGCGGGCTTTGCGGCTGTCCGTGGAATTTTTCTTCATTGCGAGCGCCTCCTTAGTTTTCTTCCTGCTTCGTCAGCGACTTGAACACCACAAGGCTCAGAAGGCCCGTGATGAGGAAGATCACGACGGAAATTGCGCCGGACATGCCGTAGTTCTTGCTCGTCTTGAGATAATTGTTGAGGTACATGACGAGCGTCGTCGAGGTGCGGTTCGGCGTGCCGAGCGCGTTGGTCAGCACCTGCGGCACATCGAACATCTGCAGACCGCCGATGAGCGCCGTGATGATCGTATAGACGAGGATCGGCGTCAGCAGCGGCAGCGTCACCTTGAAAAACACCTGCAGCGGCGTCGCGCCGTCGATGTTTGCCGCCTCAAACAGGCTCTGGTCGATGCCCATGATGCCGGCCATGAGCAGGATCGTCGTGTTGCCGAACCACATGAGGAAGTTCATCAGGCAGATGAGCCCGCGCACAGTAAAGCGGATGTTGAAAAAGTCGATCGGCGCGTCGATCCAGCCGAGCTGCGTCAGGATCTGGTTGATCGGACCAACGTTAGAGAACAGCATGTAAAACAGCATCGCGAACGCCGATGCCATGATGAGGTTCGGCATGTAAATGACGGTCTTAAAGAACTGCTGACCCTTGATCTTCAGGCGGTAGCTCGTAAAGAAGCACGCGAGCATCAGCGAGATCACGACCTGCGGGATCGCACCGCAGACCCAGAGCACGATCGTATTTCCGGCATATTTCAGGATATCGATCGTGCCGTTTTTATCGGGTGTAAAGAGCGTGATGTAGTTCTTCAGGCCGACGAAATTCGGCCCGACCTGCGTCAGACCCTCCCGGTAGTTTTCAAAAAAGCTGTTGTAGATCGTCAGCAGCTGCGGCGCAAAGTGAAACAGCGCATAGGCCAGAAAGAACGGCGCGATAAAAATATAGCCCCACTTTGCGTAGCTGATTTTGGACCGTTTGGTTTTCAATTTTGGTGCTTTTGTCGTCTGCATCTGAACTCCTCCTCTTATACTCAGACGTAGTTCCCAGCGGGCCGGAGCGGCCGGTTCGGAAGCGCGCCCGAAATCAGCGCCGGGGCAGGGCGTTCGCCCTGCCCCGGGAAGCCGCAGGATTTACGGAGTGACGATGGTCGGATACTTTTCGTTGATATACTTATAGAAGTTGCTCATGGCCTCGTCCTCGGTGACGGTACCCTTGCAGTACTCTCTCCAGTTGGCCTGCAGGCCCTCGTTGAGCAGCTGGTCATAGATGGTGTGGTTTTCGAACTTGATGTTCTTGGCAAGGTCGCAGAACAGCGCGATGTCGTTCTGGCCGCCGAGGAAATCGCTGCCGTAGGTCGGATCCTGCGCAACGGTCTCGTTGACCTTCTGGTTGTTGGAGAACTGCGCCTCGTTCTTGACCAGGTTCGTGCAGACCTCTTCATCGTTGATGAAGGTGTTCATGATATCGGCAACCATGGTGGGGTTATCCGTGCCGGCAGGAGCCAGCAGCCACGTGCCGCCCCA
>DHKK01000111.1:0-20370 GCA_002404795.1 Clostridiales bacterium UBA4696 | reverse complement strand
GCCCAGTCGCCGAAGCAGCCCTTGTCCGCGTCCTGTGCGTTGCCCATGGAGAAGTTGAAGTACCAGGCCGGCCCGAAGTAGCACATGGCCTTGCCTTCGCCGAACATCTGCGCGGTGCACTCATCGGACCAGATATCGCAGTCCTGCGTGTAGCCGTTGTCGGAGAAGTCCTTGGCCTGCTGCATCCAGGTCTGGATGGCGGGATCGATCTGGAGGTTGTTGTTCGCGTCGACCCACGGTTCGGAAACGTTGTTGGAGAAGACACGGTAGGTAGCAGCCTCGGAAGCGGTCATCAGATAGCCCTTGGCCTTGGCATCAGCAGCGACAGCATTGAACTTGTCCCAGCTGTTCAGCAGTTCCTGGACCTCGGCGGGATCGTCGGTGCCCAGAACGTCCTTGGCGATGGAGCGGCGGTAAATGAGAGCCGCCGGGCAGCACTGGAAGGAAACGCCCTTGACCACGCCGGACGCGTCGGACGCAGCCTGCACGGTGTAGGCATAGGTGCTGGAGAAGTCGGTCACGCCGAGGGCTGTGATGTCCTGCGTGACGGGCGACTCGGTGTACTTCTGGATGTAGTCGGCCTCAGCGAGGAACAGGTCGACCTTGTCGTCGGCGGAAGCGTTCTCCTGATTGAGCAGCGCCTCGTCGAGCTTGTCCTGATAGGCGCCGTCGGCGCTCGGGGTGATGATCCAGTTGACCGTTACGCCTTCGGGAACGGTGTAGTACTTCTCAAAGAAGCCCTTGAACTCTTCGTTCCAGGCGTAGATGTTGAAGACCTTGCCTTCCTCGGAAGCGGGTTCTTCGGCGGCAGTCTCTTCGGTGGCGGCGGTTTCTTCGGTCTTGGCAGGCTCGGCCGTTTCCGTGGAAGCGGTGGGCGTGTCGGTCGTCGCTTCCTTGCTCGCGCAGCCTGCAAACACAGCTGCGAGCATCAGGACTGCAAGCAGCAGCGCAAGATACTTTTTCATTTGAATTCCTCCTGTAAAATATAATGGTTGGTTCTTTGATCTATGTGCACTGCCTCGCGGCAGAGAGCACCATCTTCAAATCGCGCGGACAGAGCCTCCCTCGACCAGCTTGCCCGGAATGAGGATCCGGTCGACCAGCGCGGTACGCGGCTTTTCGATGAGTTCGATGAGCTTCGCGGCGGCGGTCTTGCCAAGCGCGGCCGTATCCTGGCGATAGGTGGTCATCGCCGGACTCGTGATGCTTGCAAGCTGGATGCCGTCATAGCCCGCCGCGCTGACGTCTTCGGGAAGACGAAGGCCCATGCGGCGGATGGCGTTGCCGCCGCCGATGCTGGAAAAGTCGTCCGGCATCAGGATGCAGGTCGGCGGCTCCGGCAGCTGAAGCAGCTCGCGCGTCAGCTCCGCACAGCGGTCGGGGTCATGGTACACGCCCTCGCGGACGTATTCCTCCGGGATCTCCAGTCCCAGCGCGTCGCAGGCGCGGTAGAAGCCTGTCAGGCGGTTTTCCGTGACGGTGGTGCGTTCGCCGTGGATGAACGCGATGCGGCGGTGGCCCTTCGCATAGACGTAGCGGACCAGCTCCTCCATGCCGCGCACGTTGTCGGAAAGGACGGCGGCGCGGTTGTTGAAGACGTGATCGATGGTCACGACCGGGAGGCGGGAATTGACCAGCTCCAGCACCTGCGGATCGTTGAAATCGACGCAGGCGATCACCACGCCGTCGACGCCGCGATACTGGCAGTGCTGCAGGTACGTCGTCGCTTTTTTGCCGACGTTGCGGTTGATGAAGGTAATATCATAGCCGTTGGCCTCGGCCTCGACCTTGAGACTCTCGAGCACGGCGGAAAAATACTCATGCGCAAGTCCGCTGCGCCGCTCGTCGACGAACAGGACGCCGATATTATAGGTGCGGTTCGTCTTGAGCGCGCGGGCGGCGGAGTTGGTCATATAGCCGAGCGAGTCAGCGGTTCTGCAGATCAGCTCCCGCGTCTGCTCGCCGATGTCCGGCTGCCCGGAGAGGGCCTTGCTGACGGTCGCGACCGAAACGCCGCAGGCCTTTGCGATATCCTTCATAGAAACCATGCCGGTCTGCCTTCCTTTCGTCCGCGAATTTCTTAATCGTTTTCGTAATCTCAAAATAGCGGATTCCTCGCAAAAATGCAAGGGATTTTTTTCGTTTTTTACGTTTCCGAACGAAGTTTGGCTGTTCTGCTCAGTTTTGTCACGTAAATTTAGCAGATTTGACAGCTTAACGTTTCCGAAACTCTCTGTGCACTCCCCTGCCCTCGCGGAAAAACACGTTTTTCAGGAAAAATCGCAAAATATGTCTTGCATTTTGCGCAAAAAGCCGCTATTGTAAAGCTGTAATTCTGTCATATTGATGACTTAAACGATTTCGATTCCGCAGGTGTGCCTGCGCGCATACCGGTGAAGGAGGGGTTTCGGATGCAATTTGGTTTCTTTGACGATCAGAGGCGTGAATACGTGATCACAAGCCCGCGCACGCCGCTGCCGTGGATCAACTATCTGGGGAGCGAGGATTTTTTCACACTCCTGTCGAATACGGCGGGCGGCTACTGCTTCTATCGTGACGCGCGGCTGCGCCGGCTGACCCGCTACCGCTACAATAACTGCCCGGCCGATCAGGAGGGCTTCCATATTTACATCAAAGACGGCGATACCGTCTGGAACCCCGGCTGGCAGCCCGCGAAAACGGAGCTGGACCGCTATACCTGCCGCCACGGCCTCGGCTACAGCGTGATCGAGGGGCAGAAAAATGGTGTTTTGGCCGCGCAGACGCTGCTGGTCCCGCAGGGCGAAAACTGCCTGCTGATTCGGCTGCGCCTGAAAAACACGACAGATGCAAAAAAAGCGCTCGATGTGTTCCCGTATGTGGAGTTCTGCCTCTGGGACGCGATGGACGACAGCTCCAACTTCCAGCGGAACTTCTCGATTGGCGAGGTCGAGCTGGAGCCGGACGCCATTTATCACAAATCCGAATATCGCGAGCGGCGGGATCACTATGCCGTGTTCTGGGCGAACCGCCCGTATGACGGCTTCGATACCGCGCGCGACGCCTTTATCGGCCTCTACGGCGCGCCGTCTCTGCCCGAAGCGGTCCAAAACGGCCGCTGCACCAATTCTGTCGCCCACGGCTGGGCGCCGGTCGGCGCGATGCAATTCCATATGGCGCTGCGGCCCGGCGAGTCGCGGGAGCTTTTCTTTGGTCTCGGCTATGTGGAAAACCCGGAGGATAAGAAATTCTCCGCGCCCGGCGTGATCAACAAGACGCGCGCACACGCGATGATCGAAAAATACCGTACCCCGGCACAGTTTGACGCGGCAATGGACGCGCTGCGCGGGCACTGGGACACGCTGCTCTCCAATTACCACGCCGAGACTGGCGACGAGAAGGTCGACCGGATGGTCAACATCTGGAACCAGTATCAGTGCATGGTCACGTTCAACATGAGCCGCTCGGCCAGCTATTTTGAAAGCGGCATGGGCCGCGGGATGGGCTTCCGCGATTCGTGTCAGGACCTGCTCGGCTTCGTGCACATCATTCCGGAGCGCGCAAGAGAGCGGATCCTGGACATCGCCGCCACGCAGTTTGCGGACGGCAGCGCCTATCACCAGTATCAGCCGCTCACGAAAAAGGGAAATCTCGCCGTCGGCAGCGGCTTCAACGACGATCCGCTGTGGCTGATCGCAGGCGTGGACGCGTATCTGCGCGAGACCGGCGACTGGTCGATCCTGGACGAGGTCGTGACCTTTGACTGTGACCCGGACAACGCTGCGCCGCTCATGGAGCATCTGCGCCGCAGCTTCCGGTTCACCTGCACGCATCTCGGGCCGCACAAGCTGCCGCTCATCGGCAGAGCCGACTGGAACGACTGCCTGAATCTCAACTGCTTCTCCGCCCACCCCGGCGAGAGCTTCCAGATCACCGGTCCCAGCGAAGGCCCCGTGGCAGAGAGCGTGTTCATTGCCGGTATGTTCGTCAAGTACGGCCATGAGTATGCAGAACTGTGCGACCACCGGAACCTGCCGGAAGAGGCTGCGGCTGCCCGCAAGAGCATTGACGCTGTGGAGCAGGCGACTCTGACTGCCGGCTGGGACGGTGCCTGGTTCCGCCGTGCTTACGATGCATTCGGCAAGCCGGTGGGCAGCAAGGAGTGCACCGAAGGCCAGATCTTCATTGAGCCGCAGGGCATGTGCGTCATGGCCGGCATCGGCAAGGAAACCGGCGAGGCTGCACAGGCGCTGAAAAGCGTGGAAGATCGGCTCGACAGCAGGTTCGGCATCGTCCTTCTGCAGCCGGCCTACACAAAATATTATCTGAATCTCGGCGAGATCAGCTCGTATCCGCCCGGATACAAGGAAAACGCGGGGATTTTCTGTCACAACAATCCCTGGATCACCTGCGCGGAGGCCGTCCTGGGGCACGGCGCACGCGCGTTTGAGACCTACCGGAAGATCTGCCCGGCCTATTTGGAAGCCGTCAGTGAGGTCCACCGCACGGAGCCGTATGTCTACAGCCAGATGGTCGCAGGCAAGGACGCGCCGACGTTCGGCGAGGCAAAAAACAGCTGGCTGACCGGCACGGCCGCATGGACGTTCGTATCGATCTCGCAGGCCATTCTCGGTGTGCAGCCGGAGCTGGACGGGCTGCGGATCGACCCGTGTGTCCCGCCGGAATGGACGCACCTGACACTGATGCGGCGCTTCCGCGGCGCGCAGTACTGCATCACGGTCGAAAATCCGGACGGCGCAGAGCACGGCGTACGGGAGCTGTATGTGGACGGCGTGCGGCAGGACGGGAACCTGATCGCGCCCGCCGCGCCGGGCAGCGTTGTTTCGGTGCGCGTGGTTCTGGGAGGCTGAGATGGCGTTTCGGGAGGATTTTGTCTGGGGCGCGGCGTCAAGCGCGTATCAGACCGAGGGCTTCCCGTCCGCGGACGGCGGCGGGGAGAGCATCTGGGACGCATTCTGCCGCCGGCCCGGCGCGATCGCAAATGGAGATACCGGCTCGATCGCCTGCGACGGCTATCACCGGTTTGAAGAGGACATCAGGCTTTTATCGTCGCTCGGGCTGCGTGCGTACCGCTTTTCCACGAGCTGGGCGCGCATTGACCCGAACGGAGACAGCCGGTGGAACGAGGCCGGGCTCCAATACTATGACCGCGTGGTAGACTGCTGCCTCGCAAACGGCGTCACGCCGTGGATGACGTTCTATCACTGGGAGCTGCCGCAGGCGCTGGAGGAAACCGGCGGCTGGCAGGATCGCGGGACGGCGGAACGCTTTGCGCGGTTTGCGGGCATGATGGCGGCGCATTTTTCCGGCCGTGTTTCGCATTTTATCACCCTCAACGAGCCGCAGATCGTGCTCAAGCTCGGATACGCCGACGGAATCCATGCGCCCGGAAAGCGGCTTTCGCTTCCGGAACTCGTTTCGTGCTGGAAAAACCTCATGCTGGCGCATGGGCTTTCCTTCCGGGCCATCCGGAACGCTGCGCCGGAAGCTCTGATCGGCATTGCCTCCACCGGCAAACTCTGCTATCCGCACAGCCCTGCTGATGAGACCGCCGCGCGGCAGGAGACCTTCCGCCTGACGGATGCCGACTGGATGTTCACGCACCCGATCGTTCTGGACGCCGTGTGCTTTGGCCGCGTCGACGCGGAAGCCGGAGAACTTCGTGCGCTTCTAAGCGCCGTAACGCCGGACGAATGGGCTGTGATGCACGCCGAACCGGATTTTATCGGCGTCAACGCGTATAACGGCAGTGAAATCGCCGAAGGAGCGGACGGAAAACCAATGTATGTGCCGCGTCCTGTGGGCGCACCGCGCACAGCGCTCAAATGGCCGGTCACGCCGGAAGTCATGGAGCACGGTCTTTCGTATCTGTACTCGCGCTATCCGCTTCCCCTTTACGTGACCGAGTGCGGTCTGAGCTGCAACGACCGCGTTTTCCTCGATGGGGAGGTGCACGACCTGGATCGCATCGATTTTCTGCACCGCTATCTGCTTGCGCTTCGCAGCGGATGTGAACGGGCCGACGTCCGCGGTTTTTTCCACTGGTCGCTGACCGACAATTTTGAGTGGCACAGCGGCTATGCCGAGCGCTTCGGCCTGATCTATGTCGACTATCCGACGCAAAACCGGATCCTGAAGGACAGCGCGCACTGGTATGCGCAGACCGCCCGGGAAAACGGCAGAAATCTGTAGGCTCGCTTTGATCTCAGCGGCACGAAAGCGCTGAACGATACAAACGCCGCCCGCCGGAGCATTCCGGCGGGCGGCGTTCTGTTTCACCTTGTATTTTCACTGCCACAGGCTTCAGGTGAGCAGGATGCGGTCGTTGTCCAGCGTCTCGCCGGTTCCGGAGCGGAAGCGCTGGAGCAGGTCGTTCACATCCATATGCGCGCGTTCTTCGCCGCTGACGTCCAGAATGATCTGTCCGCCGTTCATCATCAGCGTCCGGTTGCCGAGCGCGAGCGCGGCGCGCATATTATGCGTCACCATCAGGCACGTCAGCTTCTGTTCCGCCGCGATGCGCGTGGTCATGGCAAGGATCTTCTCCGCCGCGCCGGGGTCGAGCGCCGCGGTATGCTCGTCGAGCAGCAGGAGCTTCGGTCTAGCGATCGTCGCCATCAGAAGCGTCAGCGCCTGCCGCTGACCGCCGGACAAAAGCCCCACCGGCTGCCGCAGCCGATCCTCCAAGCCCATATCCAGCTCGCGCAGCTGCGCGCGGAAGCACTCGCGGTCCCGGCGGCTGATATGCCCCAGCCAGCCGCTGCGGCCGGCTGCCAGCGCCAGGTTTTCTTCGATCGTCATCCCCGGTGCGCTGCCGCGCATCGGATCCTGAAACAGACGGCCGATGATCTTCGACCGCCGGTATTCCGGCAGGAGCGTCACATCCTGGCCGTCCAGCAGGATCTCGCCGCTGTCCGTCAGAAAGCTGCCGCTGATGGCGCCGAACAGCGTGGATTTTCCCGCGCCGTTTGCGCCGACGATCGTGATAAAATCTCCGTCCGGCACGCTGAGCGACAGCCCGTGCAGGGCGCACTTCTCGTTGACCGTTCCGGGATTGAAGGTCTTGGAGATGTTCTTCAGCTCCAGCATGTGTCTCAGCCCGCCTTTCTCTGCATGCTGCGCCGGAGGACCGGCAGCTGCGTTTTGAGGTATGGGATCGAGATCGCAAGCACGACGATGACCGCCGATACCAGCTTCAGCATGAACGCCGGCATGTCCAGTCGCAGCGCGACGGTATAGACCAGCCGGAAGATCACCGCACCCAGGACCGCGCCCACCGCACGCAGGAGGATCCCGCCGCGGCCAAGGATGGTGCTGCCAATCAGCAGCGAGGCCAGCGCGATGGTGACCATGCCCTGCCCGATGTTGATATCCGCAGCCTTCTGGTACTGCGCGAGCAGACAGCCGGACAGTGCCGTAAAGCTGCCCGCGATGCACAGGCCGATCGTCGTCGTCACTGCCGGGTTAATGGAGGACGAGCGCACCATATCTGGGTTATTGCCGGTCGCGCGGATGGCGAGGCCCATGCGGGTACAAAGAAACAGCGTCAGAAACAGCACGATCAGCGCCACCGCCGCAAGCGCCGTCAGAAGCTTATACAGTCCGGCCAGCGGCGTATCGGCCAGCGCCGCTTTCATGAGCGTGAAGACGGTCTGCGTTTTGTTGAGGCTCAGAAGCGACGCGCCGTCCATGATGGCAATGTTGATGGAGTACAGCGCCGTATTGACGATGATCCCGGCAAGCAGACTGTTGATGCCCATGCTCGTCTGCAGCACAGACACGACCAGCCCGGACGCCAGGCCTGCGCCCATCGCCGCGAAGATCGCCAGCACCGGATGGCCCGCCATGGCCGTGACCGCGCCGGTCACAGCGCCCAGCGTGAAGCAGCCGTCCGTTGACAGATCGCAGACGTTCAGCATCGTGTAGCTCAGATACAGCGCCAATACCGTCACGGAGCAGATGAGTCCCAGCTCCAGCGCCGTCTGTATCAGTCCCAGAACACTCGATAGATCCATGATGGTTCCTCTTTCTTTTTGAAAAGCGTCCGAAGCCGGCCGCATACCGGCTCCGGGCAATTGTCTGTTCGCCGCTCCGGTTACGAGAAGCTCTCCGCTGTCGTCAGCGTGGTGATCTTGGTGCAGTACGGCTCGAACGCCTTGCTGACTGTGTCAAAGTCAAGGCCAAGCGCCGTGCAGGTCTCCGTGTTGATGGCTGCCGTGCCGTTATCAAAGGTCTTGACCGGCGTGGCCGCGGGATCGGCGCCGTTCAGAAGGATATCCGCGATCATGTCCGCCGTTTCCCGGCCGAGGTTCGCATAGTCGACGCCGTAGCCCAGGAACGCGCCGTTCAGCGCGAAGGAATCTGCGCCGGTGTACTGCGGAATGCCCGCGTCGATGAACGTCTCATAGATGGCAAGCTCGGCTTTCATGATGGAATTGTCGGTCGGCGTGAAGACCGCGTCAACGCCGTCTGCGACCATGGCCTGCGCGGCCAGCATGACCTCGTCCGCCGTGCTGCCGGTGTGCTCGACATATGCGACGCCCTTCTCGTCCAGATAGGCCTTTGCACTGGCAATGGCCGCTGTCGAGGAATCCTGACCGGCGTCATACAGAAGGCCGATCTTCGCCGCGTCCGGGTCGGCCGCAAAGATCAGATTCATAACGGCTGCGGTATCCAGATAGTCGGAGGTTCCGGTCACGTTGCTGCCCGGGGTCTCCAGCGACTGCACAAGCCCCGCGCCGATGGGGTCGGAAACGGCGGCAAAGACGACAGGCGTCCGGCTGTCCTCCGTGGCCGTCTGCATACGCATGGCGACAGGGGTGGCGACGCCGACGAGAAGATCCGCGCCGTTGCTCTGGAAGTTCGCGATGATCTGCTCCATGACCGTCGCGTCCGCATTGCAGTTATCATAATCGATCTCGAACTGTGCGCCGGTCTCTTCGCTGATCTCGGCAAGCCGCGTCTGGATGTTCTCAACGATCTGGTTGAGGGAAGCGTCGTCCACATAGTTGCAGATGCCGACGCGGAAGGTCTGCTGTGCGGGATCCGGCGCGGCTGTCTGCTGCGTGTTCTCGGGTTCGGCCGCGGTGCTTTCTGCCGGCTTCTGTCCGGCGGCGCAGGCCGTCGTGGTCAGCAGAACGGCTGCGGTCAGGATGGCTGCTGCAAGTTTTCTCAGGTTCAGGTTTTTCATGATGTGTTCCTCCATGTTGGCGTTTCGCCGTTTGATTTTTTGGGTGGCGGATGGAGGGGCCGCTGCCGACGGCCGAATTTGGAGTATAAAAAAACAGCCCCTTATCCCCTTCATGGGACAAGAGCTGCACTCCTGCGATACCACCCAAATTGACGCTTGCGCGTCCGCTCGCTACTGCGTACCATCATACGCATCCCGGTGGATAACGGGTGGGCACCCGTCGGCTCCTACTTGCATCCGCCCGGATGCGTTCAGGCCGCCCTCAAAAGTCCATTCCCCTTACGCCGTTCCGCTGCACTCACACCGCCGGCAACTCTCTGACGCCCGGTCTTGTAAGGGTACTCCTCTTTCTCAAAGGTTTCGTTGGTATTTCGTTGTTGGCGCTATTATAGCCGCGCCGCGGCAGGAAGTCAATCGTCAATTTAAACGAAAAAAGCAAGGCGGCAGACCAATCATTTTCTGCATAACTCTCTGCCGCCCTCCTGGCACTGCCGCCCGCAGAAATTTTGGGGGTCTTTCATGGGAGGTGCCCGTCCGTTTGGTCTTTATCTTAAATTGCATTCCTCCGGCATAGGCCGGCCAAGCGGCATATATTCCGCTCACACCGGATCTGCCATTGGGCGGGTCGTTCCGCCCCGGACGAGCTCTACATCTTCCAGAATCACGTTCTTTGTCAAATTTTCTCCCTGCATTTTCCGTACAAGCGTCTGTACACACACATCCGCAAGCTGCTGCAGAGGCTGACGCACATGCGTCAGTGCCGGCGTACACAAACTGCTGATCTCTACACCGTCGTATCCGACGATCGAGAAGGCATCCGGGACATTTACACCGTGCGTGTTCAGCAGTTTCATCGCATTCAACGCGATCAAATCGGTAGAAAACAGACCGTCTGCCTGTGGATATTGCCTCAGCAGCCGCTCGATCTCCATCTGGTAGGTCTGCCGGTTGAACTCCTGCTCCAAACAGGCGTTGATGCAGTCGACGCCTGCTTCCTGCAGCATCGCCTCGCAGGCACGATAACGGCGGATCGATGGCGTTTTGACGTCCATATTGCCGCCAACATTCAACACACAGCGGCATCCACTCCGGATCAGCTCCTGTGCCGCCAATCGGCCGCCCTTTTCATGATCGGCGCATACCGTCGGGATACTATCTCCCAGTTCCAGATCAAGTGCAACGATTGGCAGGTCCAGACTCTCGTACAAAGAGGTCTCCAGCATATGCGTCGCAATGATGATCCCATCTACCTTATTCTGCCGAAGCATAGACAGTATTGAGAACGGGAAAGTTCAACCACCGGCTGCTGTCGGAGCTGATCTGCCACAAGGATTTTCAGCGGTTTATGCTGGACGCCGAGATTTACGTTGACCGGATCGCGGATATGCGGGTCAACGACATGAACGCTGTGCTGGAAGCCGTCCGGCAGATGGCGTTGATGAAAAATGGCGGCGATGAAAACGACCTGTACCTGCGGACACTGGAAGTGGCGCAGATCAGAGAGGATGAGTATTTTGGAAGGCTGATTACGGATGATCTGAAAGGTATCCTTCGTGACATTCGAGAGCAGCATCGCCCCGACACCATGACTGCGGATGAAACAACCCTTGTTGCAACCGTGCAGGGTCAGTTGCAGGATGCGATGAACTTTGAGGGCAGTTCCGAGGAAAAGCAAATCCGGTCGTTCCTTGCTACGTTCGGTATTGATTATGACAGGCTCACCAAAGAGCAGTTTCTATTTCAATTGGATCTCCGGTTTTGCGGAAAAATCCGGGGTGTGATAGGGAATTGCTCTGGAAAAGCGGTTCTGACGGAGCAGGGCGCGGTATTCCGTCTCGTTCTGGTGGACGGGATAGCAAAGATATTCCATGCTTCCGGCCTGCAGGAGCTTCTCACTGTAGAAGCCGCGCTCCGGCGTGCCGGTCATGATGAGGCTGCCGCCGGCGGCAAGAAATGCGTCTGCCAGCGTGCGCGATGTCTCCGCTTTCAGCTGCGGGTCCGACAGGAAGCACACGCCGTCCGCCGGGACGCCGGTCAGCGGCTGCACCTGCACGGTTTTCAGCGCGTCGCGCGCGTGCGGCGAGCACCAGAAGCGGTCAGCCTGCAGCCACGCCAGCTGGCGCAGAAACTGCGCGTCGCCGTACACCGGCGTTTTTGGCCGCGCGCGGCGCAGCAGCGTCAGCAGCTCCGGTCCCCTGCCGTATTTCGGCACCGGCAGCAGAACCGGTTTCCCGGAAGAAAGCCTGTCCGTGAGGCAGGTCAGAAGATCGAAGCGCAGCACCGCCGGGGAGCGCGGGTCCGCGCCGTAGGCGCAGTCGACCACAGCGAGCTCCGCCCGGACGCGGCGGATGGGGTCCGCCGGGTAGACGAGAGAGGATTCTGTATAATCACCAGAAAACAGGAGCGTCCGCTTTTCCAGCGTCAGTTCATACCAGACGCTGCCCGGGCAGTGCCCGCTCCGGCCCCAGCGGAGCTGCAGGGTCGCTGGCGGCTGGAACGAACGGAGGGAGACTGTATTTGGCAGGGAGAACGGGAGCTGGTCAAACGTCTCGCTGCTCGCGATAACAGTCCCGGAGAAGCCCTGCTCTATGAGCCACGGCAAGGCGCCGGTGTGGTCGGCGTGAGAGTGGGTCAGGAAGACGTACTGCAAAGAGCGGATCTGTGCCGGAGAAAGATGCGGATATGGCTGCTCGCTGCCGGCCATTTTGCCGCAGTCGACGAGGAAGCAGATCTCCCTCCCCCGCACATAAAAGCAGTTCCGGCCGTGCTCGCCCACGCCGCCGGCAAGAAAAACCTCCATGTCATGCTCCTTTCCGCTTTCCGACGAGGCGGTTGAAGACCAGCAGGGCCGTCGTGGTGATGAGCACGCACAAAACAGCCATCGCCATGCCGAGCGACACGCTCCCCTGCTCGAATTCGCGGTTGATGTAGGTCGAGACGACGAGCGTGTTGGGCGGCGCGATGAGGCTGGCCGTCACGAGCTCGCGGAAGGCGATGATGAAGATCATCATCCACCCGGCAAAGATGCCGCGGGAGATCATCGGCAGCGTCACGCGGCGGAAGACGTAGGCGGGCGTGCCGCCGAAGACCCGGCCCGCCTGCAGGAGGCTGTCGTTGATCTGTGTAAAGGCGGAGGTCACATACTGCACGGTGTAGGGCAGGTACAAAACCACATAGGCCAGCACCATGATCCAGATCGTGTTATAGAGCGGAATGACCTTGTAGATCGCGTTCCAGAACAGCATGATGCCGATGACCAGCACGATGCTGGGCAGCATCTCGGGAAGCAGGCTCACGCCCTCGAGCGTCTTTTTGAAAAAGCCCTTCGACTTGCGCACGGCGACGACGACGGCCGTGCCGATCACGGAGCAGATCGTCGCGGACGAGACGGCGAGGAACAGGCTTTTCCAGATGGAGGCCAGGGCCTTCGGCGTGGTCAGCAGCTCCTGATAGTGGTCCAGCGTGAAGTTGCCCGCGGCAAGGCCATAGCCGCGGAGCTTGATGAGCGAGGTGGAGATGATGGAGAAATACGGCACGCCGATGGCGACGAGCACGACGAGCAGCACCCACAGCCACGCGCTGACGTGCCCGACAGCGGACAGCTTTGTCTGTGCCGGGCGGCTGCCCTTGCCGCTGACAAGGCGGTAGCTGGTGCGGGCCGTGATGGTGTTCTGCAGCAGCCACATGGCCATGCAGATGCAGACCAGAATGGAAGACAGGCTCGCCGAGCGGCCAAAGTCGATGGGCGCGGTGGTGGAATACCGGTGGATATCAGTGGTGAAGACGTAGAAGCCGATGCGGCGGCCGAGGGTATAGGGCGTGCCGTATTCCGAGAGCGTCTTGACGAACACCAGCAGCGCGCCGATGGCGTAGTTGCCCGTGAGCAGCGGGGCGAAGATCCGCCGCAGCCGCAGGCCAAAGCCCGCGCCGAAGACCGCGCCGCTCTCCTCCAGACTCGCCGGGATGTTCAGCATGGCGTTTTTCAGCATGGTCATGAGGAACGGGAACACATGCGGGCTCATGACCAGCACCAGCCCGCCAAAGCAGAAAAAGCCCTCCGACCACGCGCCGGTCGCCGGAAACAGCTGCTGGAACAGGCCCTTTTTCTGCATGAACAGGATCCAGCCCATCGAGGCGATATACGGCGGCGTCATAAACGGGATCATGAAGATGATATCCAGCCAGCTGTGCTTTTTGAGCTCCGTGCGCGCGAGAAGAAAGGCCGTCGGCACGGCGATGACGGTCGAGCACAGCACGACGCACGCGCCGAGCAGCAGCGAATTGCAGATCGTCTGCACGTTTTCCGCGCTGGCAATGGTCCGCCACGCCTGATACAGGTCAAGGCGGCCATCGATGATGACCGCCTTGGCGAAAACTGTGATCAGGGGGCAGAGAATGAGGCCGGTCAGAAGCGCCAGCAGCGCAAGACGCGGGAGATCTTTGGAAAGCTTGCTTGTTCTCATAGCCCCTCCGTACTTACTGGCAGAGACTGTTGAGCTTCGCCGCGGTGTCGGAGGCGACCTCCATCATCTTCGTCCAGTCGGTCGGCAGCTGCGGGATATCGGAGAGATTCGTGCGGTTCTCGCACTGGATATCGCTGCGGCCGGGCAGCAGATAGGCGTCGGCGACGAGCTGCTGCGCTTCATCCGAGAACAGGAAGTCGATAAACGCCTTGGCGTTTTCCATGTTGGGCGCGGTCTTGAGGATCATGGCAGGACGCGGGTTCACGACGGTGCCGGAGGCGGGATAGTAGATGTTCAGCGGCTCACCCTTGGCCATGGAGGAATAGGCGTTATAGTCCACGCCCGCGATCAGGATGCCCTTTTCGCCGGTGGTGACGGCTTCGAGCGCCGCCTTGTTCGCGCCGGGGACGGTCAGGCCGTTGTCGGCCCAGCTCTGCAGGATGGCCTCGCCGTCAGCCGTGCCGGTCACGAAGCCCGCGAGGAAGTCCTTGCACGCGCCGGACTTCTCCGGGTCGGGGATGGCGATCAGATCCTTGTACTGGGCATCCGCAAGCTCTGCCCAGTCGGCGTTCAGCTCGGAGACGACGGTGGTGTTATAGATGACGCCGACGGCGGAGGCGCTGGAGCCGAAGAGCATGCTGTCCTCGTCGATCCAGCCAACGTTTACCTTATCGGCGTTCGCGGGCGTGTAGCTTTCGAGCTGGCCGTCCGCCTTCATGCTGAGGCCGTCGGACCACGAAGCGAGGATGACGACGTCGGCCACGGGATTGGCCTGTTCAGCCTCGAGCCGCGCGAGGATCTCGCCGGTCGTGCCCTGGAACTGTTCGACCTCCACGCCGGTCTTTTCGGTGAAGAGGGCGGCCAGCTTGTCGGCCAGGCCCGCGGGGCTGGGCATGTAGACGGTGACCTTGCCGGAAAGCGCGGGAGTCTCATCGGCTGCGGGCGCTTCTTCGGCGGGCGTTTCTTCCTGTGCCGGGGCGGCAGGGGTCTCGGCGGGCTGCGTCTGGGTGGGCGCTTCCGCGGCGGGGGCTTCGGTCTTTGCGCAGGCGGCCAGACTCAGGCAGAGGCAGGCCAGCAGCAAGAGTGCAATGATTTTCTTTTTCATGATGCTGATTTCTCCTTTTCGTTGCATACAATGATCTGATCTGGGTCTATATAAACGGGCAGACATTCACCAGCTGTGGCTCTGCGCCGCGTGTGAATGGTCCAGGTGGTGTCCTGATACTGCAGCTGCACATTGTAGCCCTCGCCGAGGTATTCTGCGCCGATGACCGGCAGGTCGAACCGCCGGAACCCCGGCGTTTCCTCCAGCGTCGCTGCCTCCGGGCGGAACAGCCCCGTCCCGCTCAGCCAGTTGGACTTGCCGACAAAGCGCGCGACGAACTGCGTCGCGGGCCGGTGGTAGATCGCCTCCGGCGTGTCGTACTGCTCGACGGCTCCGGCGTTCAGGACGGCGATGTGGCTGCTCATGCTCATGGCCTCGGCCTGATCGTGGGTAACAAAGACGGCGGTGAGGCCGAGCGAGGCGACCAGCTCCTTGAGCTCCTGCCGCATCTGCTCGCGCAAAAGCGCGTCGAGCGCGGAAAGCGGCTCGTCAAATAAAATGCAGCTCGGCTGGATGACGATCGCCCGTGCAAAGGCGACGCGCTGCTGCTGCCCGCCGGAGAGCTGGTGGGGATAGCGCGCTTCAAAATCCTCCAGATGCACGACGCGCAGCGCCTCGCGCACCCGGCTTTGCAGATTTTTCGTATCTTTTCTGGCCCGCAGCCCGAACGCGACGTTTTCAAACACCGTCATGTGCGGCCAGAGAGCAAAATCCTGAAACACAAAGCCAAGCCCGCGCTTCTCGGGCGGCAGATTGATCTTCTTCTCCCGCGAGAATACGCACCGGCCGTCAAAAAAGATCTCGCCCTCGTCCGGCGTCTCCAGCCCGGCGATCATGCGCAGCAGCGTCGTCTTGCCGCAGCCGGAGGGGCCGAGCAGCGTGGTAAAGCTGCCGCTTTCGATCGTCAGATCCGTCGGCTGTATGACCTGCTTCTTCTCAAAACTCTTCGTGATCCGCTCCAGACGTATTTCCATAACGTTCCCCTTTTCTGTACGCGGGACAGTATAGCAAAGCAATGTAAAGGCATCGACCACGAGGAGGTAAAATCGCGGTAAAAAACAGCCGGCATTTCTCAAAAATATGTTAGGCCCATACGTGGATCCGGAAAAACGCGCCGGAAGATAACGTTCGCCGCCTGCCGGAGCGATCCGGCAGGCGGCAAGCTGTTTTCATGTATTTTGCACCAGCTGGCTGATGGATCATTGCAAGCCAAAGATCCTTGCGCTGTTCGCATAGAATATTTTTTCCACATCCGCTTTTCCAAGCCCGAGGCGCTCGCATGCCAGGCGGCAGGCGTTGATCTCCTCATAGATGAAGAACGTGATCCTGTCCGCATCCGGACCGGCGATCTCGCGCATATGAATATCGCCGCGGATGGCCTCCGGCGGGAACAGCCCCTGCGGGATCTCATTTACATAGACGCCGTTTTCGACCACGCGGCGGGCACGCATACGGAAGACCGGAAAATCCGAGCCGTAGATCAGGCGTTCGGGACCAAAATGCTGCAGCACCTGCTCGATGACCCAGTCATTCGTGTTGGCAGTAAAATCCCATACCGTCTTCTCTGTGTGCTTCAGATACTCCAGCGCATGTCCGACGTCCTCGTTGGCGTACGCTCTGCCCAGATGCGCAACGAGCAGCTGCAGGTCCGGGTAGTTCTGCTCGATCTCGAGCAGCTGGCAATAGTTCACCGGATCGGCCAGCCGGCCCGGCCGGGCAATGTGCAGCTGCACGACCCACTTGTTCCGGTTTGCGACCTCCAGATGCTCTTTGGGCAGGAAGTCGTAGATCCGGATCTCGTCCGCCGGAATATAGGCAGGCGAAAACTGCAAATAGACCTTGATGCCCCTGAATACGGGATCTGCCAGGACCGCCTGCTCCAGCTCCTCCGGGCTTTGCGACGGATGCGACAGATACAGGGCAGGGAAATGATTTTCGCGGGCTTTTTCAGCGACATAGCGATTGTTGCGTTCGCGGTCGATGGTGACGACCGGATCCCCGTAGACAGCGGAGATCACCTTGTTTTCCGGAAACAGCAGCCGGTTCGTCTCCTTCAGATCCTCCATGGGATTCTCCTTTGCGACCAGACGCGGCCAGTTCTGGATCCCCTCGCACAGCCCGCCCTCGCGGTGGAATTCGTGCAGCCAGATATGGGCATGGCAATCGATAAATGTTTTCGGAAGAAACGGCCTCAGAACATTTTCATAATACTGCCTGTCATAAGGCTTGATATCCAACAGCGGCATACAGATCCCCTTTCTTTTTTTCTGCTGCGTTTATTCTATCATGGAAGATACAGAAAGCAATTGCAAATTCACAACCTCCGTGTACAAAACACGCGCTTCTCTTGCAGAAACCATAGTATTTGGGGGGAAATTCCCGTGTTTTTCAGTCTGAACATGGGCGCGGTCACTCCGTTGGGGGGTCGGGGAGTTCGGATCGGAGGAGGTGGAGGTAGCGGGCGATCTCGGGGTTCTGGGTGCCGCCGCGGCGGGTGATGCAGTACAGGCGCATGCTCTGGCCCGGGATGGGAACGCATTCGAGCTGGTAGCGCGCGCGGATGGCCTGCGGCAAGCTGCAGCCGATGGAGAACGCGTCTGTCGTGCCGACGATGCGGCAGCGCGTATCGCGCTCGTCGACCACGATCCGGTAGCGGCAGCGGACCTGATCGGCCGTGCTGATGGTGGTATAGCCGTCGGTGCGCGTGGGGAGCTTCTGATATTCCACATAGGGATACGCCTCGAGCAGCCGGTAGTCAAAGACCGCGGCGTTGGGCGGCAGCTTTGACAGCAGCGGGTGGCCGCGGCGAAGATTGAGGCAGGCGGGGACCTGATGGAGAAAATGCAGCTCGAGATCCTGATTCTGCACGGCCTGCTCGGCCGCAGGGAGCATGCAGGGCGCGATGAGCGCCGCGACGACGTCGAGCTCCCTGTTGGCCAGCGCACGGATGCCGCCGTCGGCGGAGATATTGACGCATTTGAACTCCGCGGACGGGCAGTCCCGGTATTCCTGCGTCAGGCGGATAAACGCCTCGACCGCCGGAGAAAAGCTCTGCACGCCAAGCCGCAGGCGGCAGACCCGCCCCTGCGCCCGGATGGCATAGAGCTCCTGCAGCTGCGCGAGGATGATCTTCGCGTGCTCCAAAAACCGCTCGCCTGCCTCCGTGGGGACGATGCCGCTGTTGGTGCGGCTGAAGATCTCGTAGCCAAGCTCCTGCTCGAGCGTGCGGAGCATGCTGCTGGCGTTCGGCTGCGAAAGATAGAGATTTTTTGCCGCCCGGGTGATGGAGCCGGTCCGGGCGGCCTCCATGGCGGTGCGCAGCTGCTGGATGGTCATTCGCTTCCCTCCTTGCCATAAGGTTTATCTTATGGCCGCATAACAAAGACGTATTTGTTTCTTTTTTCCGTTTCATGGTATCATAGTTTTGACGGAAATCGCAAGGTTTTTCTCGTGATTTTTTGTGCAGAATTTGATTTCAGAAAAGAAAGGAAGAAAAAAAGAATGAGTGTCCATATGATTCTCTGTCTGGTGATCTTCGTGCTGACGATCGCCAGCTTCCTCTGGGGCAAGATCTCCATGGGGCTCACCGCGCTGTTGTCGATGGTCCTGCTCGTGCTGACCGGCTGCATCGACATCACCACCGCACTTTCCGGCTTCTCCAACTCCAACACCATCATCATGGCCTGTATGTTCATCATCTCGGCCGGCTTCTCCAAAACGCAGATGGTGGCAAAGCTCTCCCGCGGCGTGGCAAAGGCGGCCAAGGGCTCGTTCACCCGCGTGCTGACCGGCTACATCATCGTGACCTTCCTCATTGCGCAGATCGTTCCCAGCGCGATGGCGGTCTTCAGCATCGTGTTTCCGCTGGCGCTCGGCGTGTGCGACGAGATGAAGGTCAGCCCGTCGAAGATCATGTTCTCCATCGGCATCGTCGCCATCTCCACGGTCACGGCGCTGCCCATCGGCGCAGGCGCCGTCTATCCCGCACAGTATAACGGTCTGCTTGAAAACCTCGGAGCCGGCGCATTCCAGTTCAAGTTCTGGGACGTGGGTCTGGCCCGTCTGCCGGGCGTGATCGTGGTCATGCTGTACGCCATCCTGCTCGCGCCGAAGTTCGCGCCTGAAAAGCCCGTCATCGAGACGCGCGAAGTCAAGCCCGTCGGCGCGGCCGGCGCGGTGAAGCTCAGCCCGGTGCAGGAGGTCGTGGGCTATCTGGTCTTCTTCGGCGTCATCCTCGGTCTCGTCGTCACGAGCCTGCAGCTCATCAAGATCCCCGTCATCGGCGAAGACGGCACGACGACGCTTACAAAGCTCGACACCTGCGTCTTCCCGCTCATCGGCGCGCTGCTGATGGTCGCGTTCGGCCTTCTGAAGCCGAAGGAGGCCTATGTCTCCATCGGCATGGGCGGCATGGTTCTGACCTACGTCGGCGTTCTGGCGCTTGCCAGCGGCCTGACCAACACCGGCACGGGCGCGCTCATCGGCAACGCCATCGCCTCGCTCTTCGGCCAGAACGCCAACGGCTATCTGATCGGCCTTGTGTTCTTCCTCGTTCCGTTCGTGCTGACGCAGTTCATGATGAACTGGGCGGTACTCAATATGTTCGCGCCCATCGCCATCCTGACCTGCACGGCCATCGGCGCGAACCCCATCGGCCCGCTGGTCCTGGTCGCGACCGGTGCGCTGACCGCATTCATGACCCCGCTGGCCACGCCGTCCGTCGCCATGTTCATGGGCATCGGCGGCTATGACCAGAAGACGATGTTCAAGATGGGCTGGCTGCCGGCTCTGATCCTCTGCATCGTCAACGTCGTGTGGGTCATGACGATCTTCACCGCGTATTGATCGGGTACACCGCTATGAGCGATACGATCCGATTCCGCGCGCAGGCGATCTTGCCGGAGCTGACGGCCATCCGGCGTGATCTGCACCGCTATGCCGAGCCGGGCTGGCTCGAGATGCGGACCACCTCCCTGCTTGCGCGGAAGCTGACGGACCTCGGCTACGAAGTCCTGACCGGCCCTGCCGTCTGCAAGGCGGACGCGCGGATGGGCCTTCCTTCTGAGGATGCGCTGGAGGCGCATTACAAATGGGCGCAGGAAAACGGCGCAGACCCGGAATTTCTCCCGGCCACGCGCGGCGGCTTTACCGGCGTCATTGCGACCATGCACTGCGGCGAGGGGCCGACCATTGCGCTGCGATTTGATATCGACGCGCTCGGCGTATTGGAGGCGGACGACGAGACGCATCTTCCCGCCCGCGAGGGCTTCCGCTCCGTCACGCCCGGCGTCATGCACGCCTGCGGCCACGACGGCCACATGGCGATCCTTCTGGAGCTGGCCCGGCGTCTGAGNNGCCGCCATCGGCATCGGCACGGCCATGCTGCTGCGCGAGCTGCGCGATCAGCTGCACGGGACCGTCCGCCTGATCTTCCAGCCCGCCGAGGAGGGCGTGCGCGGCGCAAGCTCCATCGTCGCCGCCGGGCATCTCGATGATGCTGATTATGCACTCGCCGCCCATGTGTTCCCCGCCGGGAAGGCCGCGGGACTCGTCGACGTCGGCGTTCTGGCGGAGAACGGAACCGGCGGTCTTGCCACCTCCAAGCTGGACGT
>DHKK01000043.1 GCA_002404795.1 Clostridiales bacterium UBA4696 | reverse complement strand
AGCTCCCTTTACACAAGGGAGCCCTGGTGTAGCCGCATCCCAAAGCCTCCCCTTTCAGGGGAGGTGGCTCGGCGAAGCCGAGACGGAGAGGTCGTATCAAATCTGCAGCAACCTCTCAGTCAGCCTTACGGCTGACAGCTCCCCTGGAAGGGGAGCCTTTGTTTTGTGCTGTCAGAGGCTTTCTGCTTCAATATCTCCCTCGTCGTTCTGGAAGGAAAAAACGCCCTTTCGGCAGCGGCGGCAGATGAAGACCTGCTTATAGGGCGCGGCCGGGAACGGCCGGTCCTGCAGGATCAGCCCGCCGCTTTCCGTCAGCATCGTCCGCGTCAGCAAAAACCTTCGCTCCGCCGTCTCCGGGATCCACGCAACACGCAATATCCGGTCCGTCCCCGGGATCCACCCGGCTTCCATCGCTCCTCCGCAATATGGGCAGTTCATCGTCTACCTCCTGTTCTGCGCAGCACTTTCTTACTCCATCACCAGCACGCAGGCCTCTTCCTGCTCCGGCAGATCGGAAAAATCGCTGTCCGCGGCGTACAGGGCCGCGGCGTAGTGGTCCAGCAGCTCCTGGGCCAGCTTTCCCGTCACGCGGTAGAGCCGCGCGCCAGTCTGCGTCGTCTCATACGGCGTCGCGCGCAGCTCCGCCGGGGTCCCCTGCCCCCACAGGAGCAGCACGTCGAGCTTCGTCTCGGCCGACAGTGCCGCCGCTTCCTCCGCGGCAGCCGGGTCCGGCTCGCCCGCCTCGGGCTCGATTTGCTCGAAGATCCGCTCGGCCGCCGAGCCGACGTTGACCGTCACGGAGTTCTCCCGGTCAAAGCCCGGCAGGGACAAGATCCCCGCGTGCCCCGCCAGCAGCACGAGCGCCGCTGCCGCGGCGATGGCCGCAGCCGGGAGCCAGACGCGGCGGGCCGGCTTCTTTTCCTTCCGGATCTGCCGCATGACATTGTCATGCAGCGCCTGCGGCGGCTCCAGCTCCGCATCCTGCAGCGCCTCGTCCAGCGCGTGCAGCTGCCGGTAGGTCTCGCGGCAGTCCGCGCACGCCTCCAGATGGGCCTGCAGCGCCGCCCGCTCCTGTTCGGTGCACATTCCGTCCAATTCTGCGCTCATGAGCTCGAGCGCCTTTTCACAGTCCATCGCTTGCCCACCTCCAGTTATTTCGCTCTGTTAGACGCATCGGTTTCAAAAAAGTTCCCGGCGTCCAATCTTTTTTTCAGCTGCAGCCGCGCCCGGGCCAGACGCGACTTGACCGTGCCGACCGGCAGGTCCATGATCTGCGCGATCTGCTCATACGGCAGCTCCTGCACCACGCGCAGCTGCAGGATCTCACGGAAATCGACCGGCAGCGCGTTCATGGCGGCGCGGATGGCCGCCTGCTTTTCGTTGAAAATGACCCGCTCCTCTGGCAGCGGCTCCGGATCCGGGACGGACAGCTCCTTGCCCTCGTCCTCATCGTCCGAGAACGTGAGCGAACCATGCTGCTGCCGCTTTTTGCGGCGCAGAAAATCGATGCACACGTTCTGCGTCAGCCGGAACAGCCAGGTGGAAAAGGCCGCGTCGAACTGATACTGCTCCAGCGTCCGCCAGAGCTTCAGAAATACCTCCTGCGACAGATCCAGCGCGTCGTCGGCATTGCCCGCCATGCGGTAGCAGATGTTGTAGACCGGCTTCTGGTGCAGCAGCATGAGCTGCTCAAAGGCGCTTTCGTCCTTCGCCGCAGCTCTGCGGATCAGGATATCGTCCTGCAATGGTTTCACCTCAAATCTCTCTGTATCCCTCTTGCGATCGACTCGATCTCGTCCATGGAGGAGATCGAGGAAATTTTCTCTTTATAATACCCGCTGTGCGGCACCCCGCGCAGATACCACGCGAAATGCTTTCTGGCCTCCAGACAGGCGATGTGCTCGCCCTTGTCCTGCGCCGCGAGATGGAACTGGCGCAGTGCCGTCTCGACCCGCTCGGCAAGCGGCGGCAGCTCCGGCACGGGCATCCCGCCCAGCGCGGCCTGCGCCTGCCGGAAAACCCAGGGGTCGCCGAACGTCGTCCGGCCCAGCATCAGCAGCGCCGCGCCCGTCCGGGCCTTGCAGCGCACGGCGTCCTCTGCGGTGAAGATATCGCCGTTGGCGATGACCGGGATGTGGACCGCCTCGCGCACCGCGCGGATGCTGTCCCAGTCGGCAAGGCCGGAATAGAGCATCGTCTTCGTCCTGCCGTGTACAGCGATGGCCGCGGCCCCCGCCTGCTCGAGCATGGCGGCGAGCACGGGCGCGTTGCACGAGCCCTTGTCCCAGCCTTTGCGCATCTTGACCGTCACCGGCACAGATACCGCCCCGCAGACGGCCTCGACGATGCGTGCAGCCTTCTCCGGGTCCTTCATCAGGGCGCTGCCGTCGCCGTTGTTCACAATCTTCGGCATGGGGCAGCCCATATTGATATCGATAAAATTCGCGCCCGACGCCTCCAGCGCGAGCGCAGCCCCCTCCGCCATCACGGAAGGGTCATTGCCGAATATCTGCGCGCCGCAGACGCCGATGGGCGTCCTGTGCAGCAGCGACCGGCTCTTTTTGTCCTGATAGATGAGCGCGCGTGACGAGACCATCTCCGTCACCGTCACTGCCGCGCCCAGCTCCGCGCAGATCGTGCGGAAGGCCAGATCCGTCACGCCCGCCATCGGCGCGAGGACCAGCTCCCCCCGGAACTCCAGATTCCCGATCTTCATTCCGTCACAGCTCCAGCGTATCGTCCTGATCGATCCAGTCCTGGACCTGGACGATGGTAAATTCAGTCCGCGAATTGCGGATGACCACGCGCCGCAGCCCCGCGTTGATGATCATTCTCCGGCACATCGAGCATGAGGTCGCGTCGGACAGGATCTCCCCTGTCTTCGCGTCGTGCCCGACGAGATAGATATCGCCGCCGATGCACTCGTTGCGGGACGCGGAGATGATCGCGTTGGCCTCGGCATGCACGCTGCGGCACAGCTCATACCGCTCGCCGCGCGGCACGCGCATCTGCTCACGCACGCAGTAGCCGAGGTCGGAGCAGTTTTTCCGCCCGCGCGGCGCGCCGTTGTAGCCGGTCGCTACGATCTCGTCGTTGCGGACGATGATCGCGCCGTACTGCCTGCGCAGGCAGGTCGACCGCTCCAGCACGGTCTCGGCGATGTCCAGGTAATAGTTCTCCTTTACGATCCGCTCCATGGCGCTCCCTCCGTTTTCTTCGGCGTCTTTCTTCTTTTCTGTTCTGTTTATCATATCACACTCTTTTTCGCAGCACAACCAAAAAACTTGCCCTCCACCGCGAAGTGTGGTATAATAAAAACAAGGCGGAATGCCTTTTCAAGTCTTTCACTCACCCCAAGCGCCGGACCAGACCGGCAAATAAAGGGCGGGTGCGGTCAGCAGAATAGAGAAGCATATGCGCTGGTTTGGTGCGATTTCCTTTTGGGAATGTATCAAACCGGCGCTTTTTCTTTATGCTTTGTTGGCCGCACCCTGCAACATTTTTTGACGGGAGGATTGCTTCTTGAACGATTCGGAAAAAATACGGGCTGCCCGTGCGGCGTACATGCGGGACTATGCGCGAAAACGCCGCCGAGACAGTCAGGAAATGCGCGAGCGAGAAAAAGAGAGCCGTGACCGCTATTGGCTACGGAAATTCAATCAAATGCAGGCCGCAGCAAGCGGCGGAAAGGAAAATGTAAATGAGAAAACCAGGTGAATCAGTCTATTGTTTGAGCTTCTGGAGAAACAAATTCCAGGGAAAATCCGGTGACGAGCCATACTTTGATGTGGTAGAAGACGGAATCTCTGCTGGGAAGGTCATGCGGATTTATGTGGACGCAAAGCGCTTCCCGACATGGCAAAAATGGAAAGACGAGGCAGACAAGGCGCGGGCCTGCGCTTACATCGGCAACGCGTCGATGTGCGGCTACTTTGTCAAGGGCGGCACCGCTTACCCGCTCAGTGCAAGTCCGGCATTCATGATCGAGCGGCCCGAGCTCCCCGGCCTTGATACGATTTTGTGGGTCAATGTCCTTTGCCCGAATGAGTCGGAATTTCATTGGGCCGTCGAAGAAGCGAAAAAGGCAGCCGATCTCAAGGCGAAGAACCTGGCTCCCAGCGAATTCTATGCGCCGTTCAACAACGTCCAGTATAGACACCGGGAGGCCGCAGAGAGCGATATTGACGCATTTCTCCGGCGGAACGGGGTCACGCCTGCAACAGCAGAGAGTGACGGCACATATGACGGCACATACGGGCAAAAGATTTACGGGCCTATTCCGGATGACATCAAAGCGCTGCTCAAGAAAATTGGGTTGGGTGCATCAGAATGCGGAAACACGCTCGGCGAACTTTTTCAACGGTGGGGTGTGCAATAATGTGGAAATTCTCTCATCGCCGCGGCCGGCAGCTTGCTGCAAGAAACGGCTTTGAAAAAGCGGAGGGCGCAGATGCTGGTCACGCATGAGCTGCTGGAACGGGCCACGCCTGTCTGTGTTACCTTTCCATCGCCGTGGGGGTCTATTTCTGTGGCAAAGGCAGAAATCGGCGGAAAATTAAAGCATTTCATCTGGAAAACCAATTTTAAGAAGCGCTTTGATTGGGACGGCAGTTTTTTTGACGTTGAAGGAGAAATGCTCCGAATTACGCTCAATCTGCTGCATGACGCTGGCTATATGAGTCTGCCGGAATATTGGAAGCCCGGAGACGAAGACGACGGACAGCCGCCTGCATGGTTTGAGTTGAAACAGGAAGCAGAGCAGCACCGGGCGGAGGTCGCGGCGCAGGCCCGGCAACAGACGGCAAAGACGGCGATCTACACATTTTCACGGGAAAATGAAGACGGTACACGGACAACGGTTCGGGTACGGGCCGCAAATCAGACGGCGGCGCGTGAAGCGCTGAGTCAGACGTTTCTGAACCGCGCAACGCTCTGTACGGCGCAGGACGGAGAACGGTATGAACTGTGAACGCGCAAGGCTTGTATTGGGACGGAAAAATCAGAATACCCCCGGAAAGCCGGGCAGGAACCGCAGGAGTCCGGCACTACGCCGTGCTCTCGCTTTTACAAGGAGTTTTTTATGGCAATCGAAGATTTTGTTCGGGATTTTAACCGACACCTGGACGATGCAATCGGAAAGGCAATGGAAGGCGACGTGGCCGATGCTGTCCGTGCAGCGATCGTATCAGCGGTCGGGTCTGAGGTCTATAGCGAGAAGGTCTATAAACGCAGCGAGGATCATCCGTATGTTCGGCGGGATGACACCGGTGAGCCCGGCGGCTTGCAGGACTGGAACGTGATGGAAGCGAAGTATGACCCGTCAACCATGACGCTGGAGGTGCAGGACAGGAGTCGGGATCGGGACAGCGGACGGTTGATCGCGCCGGTCGTGGAAAGCGGCAAGGGCTATCAATGGAAGAAGTCGGCGATTTACAAAACAAAGCAGGCGCGTCCGTTCCATCAGAAAGCGCAGGAGCTTGCAATCGGAACCGGGCTTGTGCGGGAGGCGCTGGCAAAATCTTTGACGGAAAGCGGATTCAAGGTGAAAGAGTAATAACAATAGGTGCAGAAACAGCGCAGGAGAACAACGATTTTCCTGCGCTGTTTTTTGCTCCGTGTGGGTTTTGGTGCGGGTTTTTCAAAAAATGCAGAAAATCAGCACACCGGACAGATTGCCTGTTTCGATGATAAAAATTCGCAAAAGCAAAGAAAAAGGCTGGAAACCATTCGATTTCCAGCCTTAATCGTTTGGTGGAGATAAGCGGGATCG
>DHKK01000068.1:9023-16325 GCA_002404795.1 Clostridiales bacterium UBA4696 | reverse complement strand
GACGACTCCTTCCTCGCTTTTGTTATGCTCGCCGCTTCCTGTGTCGCTTTCAGCATTTTGCACATCTAAGCGCTGTTTTCAGATACACCCTAGGGGAAGGCTTTCACGACGCCTGCTCGAATTGGCTGTTGTAGAGGGCGGCGTAGAAGCCTCCCTGCTGCATGAGGGTGTCGTGGGTGCCGCTTTCGATGACGTCGCCGTCCTTCATGACGAGGATGAGGTCGGCGTTTTTGATCGTCGAGAGGCGGTGGGCGATGACGAAGCTCGTGCGGTTTTCTGTCAGACGGTCCATCGCGCGCTGGATGAGAAGCTCGGTGCGCGTGTCGACAGAGCTCGTCGCCTCGTCGAGGATGAGCATGGGCGCGTTCTGCAGCATGGCACGGGCGATGGTCAGCAGCTGCTTCTGCCCGGCGGAGATGCTCGTGCTCTCAGACAGGACGGTGTCGAAGCCCTCGGGCAGGGAATGGACGAATTTATCCAGCCCGCAGGCGCGGCAGACCGTCTCTAGCTGCGCGTCGGTCACGCCGGGGAGGTTGTAGACGAGGTTTTCGCGGACCGTGCCCTCAAACAGCCACGTGTCCTGCAGCACCATGCCGAACAGCCGGTGCACGTCCTCGCGCTGGATGTCCGTCGTCGGGACGCCGTCGATTTTGATGCAGCCGTCCGTCAGCTCGTAGAAGCGCATCAGCAGATTGACCATCGTCGTCTTGCCCGCGCCAGTGGGGCCGACGATGGCGACCTTCTGGCCGGGGGCGACGTGGGCGGAGAAGTCCTTGATGATGATCTTATCCGGCGAATCCGGGTAGCTGAAGCGGACATGCTCGAAGTCGACCGCGCCGCGGACCGGGCGGGGCAGCTGCGGCTTTGCCTGCTCGTCCGGCAGCTCCTCGCTCGCGAGGAAGTCGAAGATGCGGTGCGCGGAGGCGGAGGCCGTCTGCAGGTTCGTCATGCCCTGCGCAATCTGGGTCAGGGGTGAAGTGAACAGGCGCACGTACAGGATGAACGAGACGATGACGCCGATGTCGATGATGCCCTGGATGGCCAAAATCGACCCCAGCACGCACACGGCGACATACGACAGGTTGCCGATGACGTTCATGAGCGGCTGCATGATGCCGGAGAGGAACTGCGAGCGCCAGTTGGCGTCGTAGACCGCGTCGTTGAGCGTGTCGAACTTCTCCCCGACGGGCGCTTCGGCGCGGGAGATGCGCACGACCTCGTGGCCGGAATACATCTCCTCCACATAGCCGTTCAGCGCGCCGAGGCTCTCCTGCCGGGCGGTAAAGTACTTCTGCGAGCGGGACATGATGAGCACGGTCAGCAAAAGCCCCACCAGCGTGATGCCCAGCGCGGCCAGCGCCAGACGCCACTCGGTCACGAACATCATGATGAGGCAGCCAACAAACTGCGTCGCGGCCGAGATGATCGTCGGCAGGCTGTTGGTCAGACCCTGCTGGAGCGTGGAGACGTCGTTGGTGATGCGGCTGAGGATATCGCCCTGCGCGTGGAAGTTGAAGTACTTCTGCGGCACGCGGTTGATCTTTTCCGACAGCTCGCCGCGCATCCGGTAGGACATTTTGAGCGTGACGCTCGCCATGATATAGTGCTGAATGAAGCCAAACAGCGCGCTCAGCCCGTAGATCACGGCCAGCAGCACGCCGACGCGCGCCACCGCGGCAAGGTCGATGCCGCCGGCCAGGCCCTCGGACATGAGCGTCGCGATCTTGCCGACCTGATCCGGCCCGATGATGGTCAGCACGGCGCTGAGCGCCGCCAGCACCAGCGCGAGAAGGATCACGCCGAGGCTCTTCTGCAGATAGACCGTCAGACTGCGCAGCGCGCCCTTGAGGTCTGTTTTTTCCGTTGGACGCATGTTGGGTCTCATTTGGATGCGCCTCCTTTTTTGAGTTCTTCCTCGCTCAGCTGCGACATGGCGATCTCCCGGTAGACGGGGCAGGACGCCATCAGTGCGTCATGCGTGCCGAGCCCGGCGATCGCGCCGCGGTCGAGGACGAGGATCTGATCCGCGTGGCGGATGGTGCTGATGCGCTGGGCGACGATGATCTTCGTCGTGCTAGGCAGCTGCTTTGCAAGCCCTTCGCGCAGGGCCGCGTCAGTCTTATAGTCCAGCGCGGAGAACGAATCGTCGAAGATCAGGATCTCCGGTTTTCTTGCCAGCGCCCGCGCGATCGACAGCCGCTGCTTCTGCCCGCCGGAGACGTTCCGGCCCAGCTGCGCGATGGGGTGCGCGGCCTTTTCCGGGTAGCGGTCCACGAACTCTGCCGCCTGCGACAGCTGCAGCGCCTGCTGCAGCGTCTCGTCGGTATCCGCGGCTTCGCTCTGGCCGAAGAAGATATTGTCCTGCACAGTGCCGGAGAAGAGCACGGCCTTCTGCGTCACGTAGCCGAGCTTGTCATACAACGCGTCAAAGGTATAGTCCCGCACGTCGACGCCGTCGACCAGAACAGTGCCCTGCGTTGCGTCATAGAACCGCGGGATGAGGCCGGCGAGCGTCGTCTTGCCGCTGCCGGTCGCGCCGATGATGGCGAGCGTCTGGCCGCGTTCGACGCGGAAGCTGATGTGCTCGAGCTCGTCGGCGGCCGCATGGGGATAGCGGAAGGAGACGTCGCGGAACTCGACCGTGCCGGTCTCGCGCCCTTCGGTCTTCGAACCCTCGACGACGTGGGGCTTCGTGTTCAGCACCTCGTTGATACGCTCCGCCGAGACCTGCGCCTGCGGCAGCAGCATGAAGATCATCACGAGCATCATGAACGACATGACCACGTACGTCGCATACGTGCTGAACACGAGCACGTTCGTGAACATCGTCAGCCGCCCGGCCATGTCCGTCTGCGCGATCGACTCGACCAGCGCCGCGCCGACCCAGTAGATGGCGAGTGCGAGGCCGTTCATGCCGAGGCCCATCGCGGGCTGCAGCAGGGCGAAAAGACGCTGGTTTTTCAGCTGCAGGTCCATCATATCGCGGCTCGGGCCGTCGAATTTCTTGTTCTGATAGTCCTCCGCGCCGAAGGCGTGCACGACGCTGATGCCGGTCAGATTCTCCCGGGCGACGCGGTTGATCTCGTCCGTCTTCTTCTGCACCCTGCGGAACCGGGGCAGGCAGCTCGACATGATGAGCAGCACCAGCGTGACCAGCGCCACGACGAAGCCCGCCGTCACGGCCGAGAGCGTCCAGCTCTTGCCGAGGATCTTGATCACGGCCCACACGGCCATGATCGGGGCCTTCATGAGCATCTGCAGGCCCATCGCGACGATCATCTGGATCTGGGTGATGTCGTTGGTCGTGCGCGTGATGAGGCTGGGGACGGAGAAGGTCTGCATCTCCTCGCTGCCCGCGTCCATCACGTGGTGGAACAGGTCGCGGCGCACGGAAAAGCTGAAGCCCGCGGCCGTCCGCGCGGACAGATACCCGCAGCCGACGGCGAGCACGGCGCTGCACAGCGTGCACAGTAGCATTTCTCCGCCGACGGACAGGATGTCGCCCGTGCTGCTGCCGGGCGTTTTGATGAGCTTGGTGAGCTCGGTCATATAGTCCGGCAGCCGCAGGTCAAAATAGACCTGCCCGACGACCAGGACCGCGCAGAGCAGCGCCATCAGCGCTTCGCGTCTGCGCATACGTTTGAGTAGCTGGATCATGGGTTCTGAGTCTCCGTTCCTTTGGATTTTTCGGCGCGGATCTGCTCGATATTGCGGTCAAAAATGGCGACGCAGCGGCGGAAGTGCGCCAGATCCTCCGCGCTCATGCCCTCGGTCAGCCGGGCGGCAAAGGCCCGCTGCAGCTCGCGCCCCTCGGCGACGATGGGCTGCGCCTGTTCGGTCAGCGCGAGCGCCGTCTTGCGCCGGTCGCCCGGCACGGGCCGGCGGAGCAGATACCCCTCGCTCACGAGCCGGTCAATGTGAAACGATACGAGCGCGGGCTTCATCCCCCGCATCCGGCAGATCTCCCCCGCCGTCTCGCAGCCGGGGTTGTTGGCCAGAAACAGCAGGATATCCACCGCGGCGGGCGGGATCCCGGTCTTTGCGCACAGGGGCAGGATGGCGGTATGATAGGCGTCGGCGAATCTCGCCGCATTGGCGAACATGGCTGAAGCGGTCAGCATGGGTTCCGGCATATAAAAGACCTCCAATATCGAACTGTTCAATATTGAACTAAATTATAAGCAAAAAATATGAAAAGTCAAGGAACGTTTTGTGAACATTCCTTGACTTTTTTCAAGCTTATCCCTCGCGCTCGCCGCGCACGAACATCAGCGCGAAGCTCACCAGCAGAAGCCCGCAGCAGACCCAGATGGCGCGGATGTCCGCCGCCTCCGTCACGAAGCTGCCCAGCCCCGCGCCGACGGCGAAGACGAGGATGACGCCGAAATACGTCCGCGCGGCCTCGAGCGATCTGCGGTCATGCGAATGGAAATATTCGCCCAGTGCCTCGGACGCGCAGCGGAGATTGCCGATGCACATCGTGCTGGCGTAGGCGTGGCCGTGGACCTTGTGGAACGTGTGCACCTGCATGGCGCAGACGAAGGAGACCAGGGCGTTTGCCAGCGGGTCGACGCTGTGCGGCAGGAAGCCGACGATGAGCAAAAACGCGATCTCCTGAATCAGGACCAGCTGCCGCCAGTGCAGCTGCCGGAAATTGCGGAAGCGCATGTGGATGAACTCCGCCGCCATCGTGCCGAACACGAAGGACAGCAGCGGGATCACATACTTGAGGCACACGGCCCAGTCGCCCCGCAGCAGCGCCGCGCTCAGAAGCACGATGTTGCCCGTCTGCGCGTTGGCAAAGACCTGCCCGCGGCAGATATAGGTATAGGCGTCCTGAAAGCCGCCCGAGAGCGTGACGAACACGGCCGCCTGGAACGTGTCGGACATCTGCCCGTGAAATCTGGTTTTGAGGTGCAAGTCGCCCGCCTCCTCTGCGTTTTTCTGCGCGTCGGCACGCAAACGCACTCATTATATAGGAAACTGTCCGAAAAGTAAACCCTGTGATCGAATTTCTGCGGGTTTTGGATTTTTTTGCGTACAGGGCTTGACTCTGCAACGATTGCAGGGTTTATCATACGGGGCAAAAGGGAGGGATCCGAATGGAAAAGAATCTGACGACCGGCAGCGTGGGCAGGCAGCTGATCGACTTTTCGCTGCCGTATCTGCTGTCCTACCTGCTGCAGACGCTCTATGGGATGGCGGACCTGTTCATCATCGGCCGGTATGAGGGCGTCGCGGGAACGACGGCCGTCGCCGTCGGCTCGCAGGTCATGCACATGCTGACGGTCATGATCGTGGGGCTGGCGATGGGCACGACGGTCTCGGTCGCGCGGGCCATCGGCGCGGGCGACCGGCCGCGGGCCGCCGCGGCCACGGGCAATACGGTGACGCTGTTTTTATCACTCTCACTCGTGCTGACGGCCGGGCTGCTGCTGCTCCGCCGCCCGATCACGGCTGTCATGTCGACGCCGGAGGCGGCGGTCGAGGGGACGGTCCGCTATCTGACGATTTGTTTTCTTGGCATTCCGTGCATTACGGCGTATAATATCCTCAGCGCCATCTTCCGCGGCATGGGCGATTCCAAAAGCCCGATGATTTTCATTTTCATTGCATGTCTGGCCAATATCGCGCTCGACTACCTGTTCATCGGCGCGCTGCACCTCGGCCCGGCCGGGGCCGCGCTCGGCACGTCGCTCTCGCAGGCCATCAGCGTGGCGGTCAGCCTCGCGGTGATCGTGCGCAGAAGGACCATGCCGCTGGCAAAGGCAGACCTGCGGCCGCAGAAGCCGGTGATGGACGCGATCTTGAGGACGGGCGTCCCCATCGCCGTGCAGGACGGGTTTATCCAGATCTCCTTCATCGTGATCACCATCATCGCCAACCGCCGCGGGCTGACCGACGCCGCGGCTGTCGGGATCGTGGAGAAGATCATCGGCTTTCTGTTCCTCGTCCCGTCGTCCATGCTGTCGGCGGTCTCTGCGCTGGGCGCGCAGAATCTCGGCGCGGGAAAGCCGGAGCGGGCGAAGCAGACCCTGTTCTGGGCCATCGGTCTGGCCTGTGGGTTTGGTGCGGTCACGGTCCTTGCGGTGCAGTTCATCGCCGAGCTGCTGGTGGGTCTGTTCACGCCGGACCAGGCGGCGGTGCTGGCCGGGGGGCAGTATCTGCGCGGGTACATCTGGGACAGCTTCTTTGCCGGGGTGCAGTTCAGCTTCAGCGGCTATTTCTGCGCCTGCGGCCGGTCCGGGCTGTCGTTTCTGCATAATTTTCTGTCGATCGTCTGCGTCCGCATCCCCGGCGCGTATCTGACGTCCCGGCTGTTTCCGCAGACGCTGCTGCCGATGGGGCTGGCGAATGCCGCAGGCTCGCTGTTTTCCATCTGCGTGTGCGTGTGCGCGTATGTGTATATCACCCGGCGGGCGGCAAGACCCGCGAAAGGAGCTTGAGATATGGAGGAGCAGAAGCTGTTTTCCATCGGCCAGATGGCCAGCTGGTTCCATCTGAGCCAGAGCAGCATCCGGTATTATGAAAAGAGCGGGCTGCTCGAGCCGGAGTACGTCGACCCCGATACCGGCTACCGCTACTACAGCACGCGGCAGTTTGAGATCTTCAATACCATCCGCTACCTGCGCGCGCTGGATATGCCCCTGCCGCAGATCGCGGACTTCCTGCAGAACCGCGACGTGGGCCGCATCGAGGAGAAGCTCCGCCAGCAGAAGCAGGAGGTCGCCCGGCGGCAGCAGGAGCTCGCGCGCATCGAGCGCAAGATCGACAACCGCCTGCGCCAGCTGCGCGAGGCGCAGACGACGCAGCTCGACAGGATCGAGCGCGTGGACTGCGGCCCCTGCCGCCTGTTCTGGCTGGGGCAGACGCTGCGCATCACTGACTGCAGCCAGCTCGAGCTGCCGACGATCCAGCTGGCGCGGGAGCAGAACGAGGCGCTGATCTTCCTCGGCAAGATCGGCGTCAGCGTCTCGGAGGAGCATCTGCGGGCGGGAGATTTCTTGCAGTACGACGGCATGTTCCTCGCCCCGGACGCAGAGGATCAGGTGACCGGCGAGCCGATCTGCCTGCCCGCCTCCGCGTGCGTCCGCGTGCGCTTCGGCGGCAGCCACCTGCAGTCGCCGGAGCGCTACCGCCGTTTGATGGACTACATCCGCGCAAACCACCTGCAGCCAGACGGCTTCTCCCGCGAGATCACCCTGATCGACTACGGCCTGACGAACGACACCGAAAAATTCGTCACCGAGATCACCATCCCGTCCGGGAAGCATGAGATCCCAAGGCTCCCCTTCCAGGGGA
>DHKK01000068.1:210-8887 GCA_002404795.1 Clostridiales bacterium UBA4696 | reverse complement strand
AGGGGAGAAAAGGGGCGCTTGGAAGCGTTTGGTGCTTTCTGCCTCTAAATTCAGGCAAGTCCCAATGTTTCAGGCGTCGTTCCACTCGGGAGTCACCCTACGAGTTTTTTACTACGCGCCGCCTGATACGGGGGTGTCGAATTTGCAGCTGGTTGCCTTAGAACAACTGCCATAAATAGAAGGTGCAGACCAGATTTGCCGGTCTGCACCTTTTTGCGGGAAAGTTTTATAGATTTGCACGCCCCAAAGGCTCCCCTTTCAGGGGAGCTGTCACCGAAGGTGACTGAGAGGTTGTCGCAAATTTGCTGCGACCTCTCCGTCTCGGCTGCGCCGAGCCACTTCTCCTGAAAGGGGAGGCTTTGGACTTTGCATCCCAAAGGCTTCCCCTATGAGGGGAAGCTGTCGCCGCAAGGCGACTGATGAGGTGGGTACAGTTCTGGGCTGCGTCTCACACCTGATCGAGGAACTGTTTGACGAAGAAGAGCGCGGCGCCGATCAGGGCGGCGTGTTTGGGGTAGCGGCTGAGGTGGAGGTAGGCGCCGGCGGCGTCGAAGGGGTCGAGCTGGGCGAGCTGGCCGCGCAGCTGCGGCAGGTAGGGCTCGAGGAACTTTGCCATGAAGCCGCCGAGCACGACGTCGCAGTCGAGCGCGAGGCGGATGTTGTGGATGCCGATGGCAAGATGGCGCAGATAATCGTCCAGCAGCGTCCGGTAGGCGCTGTTGCCGCACTCGACGCCGAGGAAGAACTCCCGCAGCGTCACGCCGGAGATCTCCGTCAGCCGCGTAGCGGAGCAATAGGCCTCCAGACAGCCGCGGCGGCCGCATTTGCACGGCAGCCCGCCGGGCTTGACGCACATGTGGCCGAATTCGCCGCTGCGGCCGTTGTCGCCGGTGAACTGCGCGCCGTTGACCAGCACAGAGCCGCCTACGCCGTCCTCAATGGACAAAAAGGCGATGTTCCGCGTGCCGGGCGAGGAGAACCACTCGGCAAAGCCGCCGCAGGTCCCGTCGTTTTCCAGCCGCGTGGGGTAGGGGATTGCCTGCAGGAGCTGCGAAAACGGCACGTCGCGCAGCGCCAGCGTCGGCGCGAAGAGGATCGAGCGGCTCTCCGCAGAGATGACGCCTGCGAGCGAAACGCCGATGCCCAGAAGCTTTTCCCGGTCGACCCCATTCTCATCCAGAAACCGCTCAAGCTGGGCGGCGAGAAACGCGCTGTAGTCCGGGTCGGAGACGTCCTTCTGGTGGCGGACGTCCTTGTAGCCGAGCTCGCGGCGGCTCAGGTCCGTCAGGATGAAGCGCAGCCGCTGCCGCGTGATGCACACGCCCGCGGAGAGCCGGGCGCCGGGGAGGATCGAAAGCTGCGTGGCCGGCCGCCCGCCGGAGGACGGCTGCATGCCCGCCTCACCGATGAGCCCGGCGGCGGCCAGCTCCGTCAGGTTCTGATAGACCGTCGGCAGGCTGAGGCCCAGGGCAGCGGCGATCTGCTGCTTGGAGCAGGGGACGCCTGCGCCGTACAGATACCGGTAGATGCTGCTGCGCGTCTGCCTGCGGCGGGCGCTGATGGTCTGGTCGAGGGCAGAGACCTCCGCCATGCCGGCCACCTCCAAAATTCTTGTGATATCAACTCTATTTTATCAGAACTTTTGCAAAAGTCAAGTATAAAAATTTTTGAAAATGCAGGAAAATACAGTTGAAATTACTAAATTCGCAGGAATTTATTTTACAGAACACACGAAAATTATAGCGCTCGTGATTTTATAATTGAATTTTATAAATAACTATTATAAAATAGGTTTATCAATGCAGGACGCATTGAACAAATCCCACACAGGGAAAAAATGAAAAAAGGAGAACTGCACTATGAAAAAGTTTCTTGTCATGCTTCTGACGCTGGCCATGCTGCTTGCGCTGTGTGCCTGCGCGAACAACGCCGCGACCCCGTCGACCGACGCGCCGGCGACCGACGCTCCGGCGACCGACGCGCCCGCCGCTGAAACGCCCGCAGCCGAGACCGGTGACAACTCCAACCTTGTCGGCGTTGCGATGCCCACCAAGGACCTCCAGCGCTGGAACCAGGACGGCGAAAACATGAAGGCTCAGCTCGAGGCCGCCGGCTATCAGGTCGACCTCCAGTACGGCGCCAACGACATCCAGACTCAGGTCTCTCAGGTCGAGAACATGATCGCCAACGGCTGTAAGGTTCTCGTCATCGCCTCCATCGACGGCGACTCGCTCGGCACCGTTCTGGCGCAGGCCAAGGAAGCCAGCATCCCCGTCATCGCCTATGACCGTCTGATCATGAACTCCGACGCTGTCAGCTACTACGCCACGTTCGACAACTGGCTCGTCGGCGTCAAGCAGGGCGAGTTTATCCGCGACCAGCTCGATCTCGACAACGCGGGCGACAAGACCTTCAACATCGAGTTCATCACCGGCGACCCCGGCGACAACAACATCAACTTCTTCTTTGACGGCGCGATGAGCGTCCTCCAGCCGTACCTCGACTCCGGCGTTCTGAACTGCCCGTCCGGCCAGACCGAAAAGACCGTTGTCGCGACCGCCAACTGGGCGACCGACGCTGCACAGAGCCGTTTCGAGTCCATCCTCGCTTCCAACTACTCCGATGGCACGCAGCTTGACGCTGTCCTCGCCTCCAACGACTCCACCGCCCTCGGCGTTGAGAACGCACTGGCCGCTTCCTACACCGGCAACTACCCCATCATCACCGGTCAGGACTGCGACGTGACGAACGTTGTCAACATGCTCGCCGGCAAGCAGTCCATGTCCGTCTTCAAGGACACCCGTACCCTGGCTACCAAGGTCGTTGAGATGGTCGACGCTCTGATGAAGGGCAGCGAGCCCCCCATCAACGATACCGAGACCTATGACAACGGCACGGGCATCATCCCCAGCTTCCTCTGCGAGCCGGTTGCCTGCACGAGCGAAAATGTGCAGGAGCTGCTCGTCGATTCCGGCTACTACACCGAAGATCAGCTCAAGTAAGCGCTGAACATACGATTATCCCGGCTATGGGCAAGGCGGCCAGCCCGCCTTGCCCATAGCGTCCGGATACAACGACACAGGCGGAGGCGATAACTTGTCTGATATCTTACTGGAAATGAACCACATCACCAAGGAGTTCCCGGGCGTGCGCGCGCTCGACGATGTGAATCTGGTGGTGACCCGCGGCAGCATCCACGCCCTCGTCGGCGAGAATGGCGCGGGCAAATCAACGCTCATGAACGTGCTCAGCGGCATCTATCCGCACGGCACCTATACGGGCAATATCCTCTACGAGGGGCGTGAATGCCGTTTCTCGAAGATCAAGGACAGCGAAAAAGCGGGCATCGTCATCATCCATCAGGAGCTGGCGCTCGTGCCCTATATGTCCATCGGTGAAAACATGTTCCTCGGCAACGAACAGGGCCGCCCGTTTGCCATTGACTGGGGCAGAACGTATGCTGAGGCTGACGCATATCTGCGCGAGGTCGGTCTGGAGGAATCCTCGCGCACGCTCATCAAGGATCTTGGTGTCGGCAAGCAGCAGCTCGTTGAGATCGCCAAGGCGCTGTCCAAGCACGCGAAGCTCCTCATCCTCGACGAGCCGACCTCGTCGCTCAACGAGTCCGATTCGAAGGCGCTTCTCGATCTGCTCCTGAAATTCAAGGAGCAGGGCATGACCTCCATCATCATCTCGCACAAGCTCAACGAGGTCGCGTATGTCGCCGATGATATCACTGTCATCCGCGACGGCCGCACCATCGAGACGCTGCACAAGGGCGTCGACGAGATCACCGAGAGCCGTATCATCCGCGGCATGGTCGGCCGCGAGCTGTCCGACCGCTTCCCGAAGCGCCCGGACGTCACGATCGGCGAGGTGTCCATGGAGGTGCGCAACTGGACGGTCCATCATCCCAAATACACCGAGAAAAAGATTGTCGACGACGTATCGTTCTATGTGCGCCGCGGCGAGGTCATCGGCATTTCGGGCCTTATGGGCGCGGGCCGCACAGAGCTGGCTATGAGCATCTTCGGCCGCAGCTACGGCTCGAATATCTCAGGCGAGCTGATCATTGACGGCAAGCCGGTGCGGCTGAATTCCGTGCGCGAGGCGATCGAGCACAAGCTCGCCTACGTGACCGAGGACCGTAAGGGCAACGGCCTGATCCTCTCAAATTCCATTTCAACCAACACAACGCTCGCAAATCTCACCGCCGTTTCGCACCGCGGCGTCATCGACCGCGACCGGGAATACGCCGTCGCGGACGAATACCGCGAAAAGCTGCACACGAAGTGTACCGGTGTGGAGCAGCGCGTGGGCAATCTCTCCGGCGGCAACCAGCAGAAGGTACTTCTGGCAAAATGGATGTTTGCCGGACCGGATATCCTCATTCTCGACGAACCGACGCGCGGCATCGATGTCGGCGCGAAATACGAGATCTACTGCATCATCAATCAACTGGCCGCCGAGGGAAAATCGGTCATTATGATCTCATCTGAATTACCGGAGATCCTCGGCATGAGCGACCGGATCTACGTGCTCAACGAGGGCCGCATGGTCGGCGAATTCGACCGCGCGGAGGCCACGCAGGAGAAGATCATGGCCGCGATCCTCCGCTCAAGCGGGAACGGAAAAGGAGCGATCACACAATGACGAAAAGCAAGATCAAGGACTTCGTCCAGAAATATACCATGATTCTGATCCTGTTGCTCGTGCTGGCGTTTTTCGCCTGGAAAACGGGCGGCAAGATCCTAATGCCGCAGAATATTACGAATATCATCTCGCAGAATGCCTACGTCTTCGTGCTGGCCGCCGGTATGCTGCTCTGCATCCTGACGGGCGGCAACATCGATCTGTCTGTCGGCTCGGTCGTGTGCTTTGTCGGCGCGCTGGGCGCCGTATGGCTGAGCAAGGGCCTGAACATGTGGCTCGTCGTGCTGCTGATGCTCCTTCTGGGCCTTGCCATCGGCGCATGGCAGGCGTTCTGGATCGCCTTTGTCCATGTCCCGCCATTTATCACCACGCTTTCCGGCATGTTTGTCTTCCGCGGCCTGTCCAATGTCGTTTTGCAGGGCAAGACGCTTGCCGTGACGCATGAGGCGTTCGTGCGCATCTTCGGCGGCGGCGCAAACTGCTATGTGCCGGATATTTTCGGCGGCAGCGGCGTGAATATCTTCTGCCTTGTGGTCGGCGCAGCAGCGTGCGTCCTGTTCCTGGCGGTGACGTTCCTTGGCCGCGTGAACCGTGCAAAAAAGGGCTATACCGTCGAGCCGATGTATGAAACCGTGCTCAAGGCCGTGGTCATCACGGCGGTCATCGCCTTCTTCACTGTCAAGCTCAGCCAGTACAAGGGCATTCCGATGGCGCTCATCTGGGTCGCGCTCATCATCGCCATCTATACCTACATTACCTCGAAAACGACCGTCGGCCGTCATTTTTACGCCGTCGGCGGCAACGAGCTTGCAACAAAGCTCTCCGGCATCAACACCAACAAGGTCTATTTCATCGCCTATGCGAACATGGGGCTTCTGTCCGCGTTTGTCGGCATGCTGACCATCGCGCGTATGACCTCCGCGCAGCCGACCTACGGCCAGAACTATGAGATGGACGCCATCGGCTCGTGCTTCATCGGCGGCGCGTCGGCCTACGGCGGCATCGGCACGGTCCCGGGCGTCATCATCGGCGCAGTCCTGATGGGCGTTATCAACATCGGCATGAGCATCATGGGTGTTGACGCGAACTATCAGAAGGTCGTCAAGGGCCTGGTGCTGCTGGCGGCAGTCATCTTTGACGTTGTTTCCAAGCGAGAAAAGGATTGACAGATTCGCCTGAAGTGTTTAAAGTATGCAGACGGGGCAGTGGTGATGAGCCCTGGCCCCGTCTTTTCTTTACAAGGAGAACCATATGAATTATATCGGCATTGATTTGGGCACGTCTGCGTGCAAGCTGCTGCTTGTCGCGGAGGACGGCTCGATTTTGAATACAGTCACGAAGGAGTATCCGCTCAGCTTCCCGCACCCCGGCTGGTCGGAGCAGAAGCCCGAGGACTGGTGGAACGCGGTCGTGACCGGCGTTCCGGAGCTGCTGCGCGGCTTTGACGCGAAGGAAGTTGCGGGCATCGGCTCCGGCGGGCAGATGCACGGCCTTGTCGCGCTGGATGACGAAGATCGCGTCATCCGCCCGGCGATCTTGTGGAACGACGGCCGGACGTTTAAAGAAGTCGACTACCTCAATAACGTCATCGGCAAGGACAGGCTTTCGAGCCTGACCGCGAACATCGCCTTCGCGGGCTTCACGGCCCCGAAGCTTCTCTGGATGCGCAAAAACGAGCCGGAGAATTTCAAAAAGCTCGCAAAGATCATGCTCCCGAAGGATTACCTGACCTACAAGCTCACCGGCGTTCATGCCTGTGATTACTCCGACGCCTCCGGCATGCTGCTGCTTGACGTGCAGCACAAGTGCTGGTCGAAGGAAATGCTGGACATCTGCGGCGTCTCGGAAAGCCAGATGCCGAAGCTGTTTGAGAGCTTCGAGGTCGTGGGCCAGCTCACGAAGGAAGCGGCAAAGACGCTGGGGCTGCCGGAGACCGTCAAGGTCGTGGCCGGCGCGGGCGACAATGCTGCGGCGGCGGTCGGCACCGGCACGGTCGGCGCGGGCGGCTGCAATATCTCCCTCGGCACGTCCGGCACGATCTTCATTTCGTCTGACAAATTCGGCGTCGACCCTAATAACGCACTTCACGCCTTCGCGCACGCCGACGGCGGCTATCACCTCATGGGCTGCATGCTCTCTGCCGCCAGCTGCAACAAGTGGCTGTGCGAGGAAATTCTGAAAACGTCCGATTTCGCTGGCGAACAGAAGGATATCACCGACGAAAAGCTCGGCGAAAATCATGTCTACTTCCTGCCGTACCTCATGGGCGAGCGCAGCCCCATCAACGACACGAACGCCCGCGGCACCTTCACTGGCATGACGATGGACACCAGCCGGTCCGATATGGTGCAGGCGGTTCTCGAAGGCGTGGCGTTCGCCATCCGCGACTCGTTTGAGGTCGCGAAGTCCCTTGGCATCGCCATCCCGCGTTCGAACATCTGCGGCGGCGGCGCGAAAAGTCCCCTGTGGCGCAAGATCTTCGCTAACGTCCTCGGCATCCCCCTCGACATGGTCAAGACCGAGCAGGGCCCCGGCTACGGCGCGGCGATGCTCGCGATGGTCGGCTGCGGCAAGTTCGCCTCCGTGCAGGAAGCTGCCGACACCCTCGTCGAGACTGCGTCCACGACCGAGCCGGACGCAGTCCTGACGGTCAAATACGAAGCCCGCTACCAGAACTTCAAAAAGCTCTACCCCGCGCTGAAGAATTTCTTCGCCGCGACGGTGTAATTTGGAATTTACACGTTCTATGTAGGGGCGGACGACTCTGTCCGCCCGCAGAATGCACTGCTTATACAGAAAACTACGGCAAATTCGCAACAGTTTCAGGGCCGACAGAGTCGTCGGCCCCTACAAGCGCAATTTTCTGCAACAGGAGGAATTATGAAGATTTATTCTGTTTCCGACCCCGCGTTCAGGCCCTACGGCAAGGTCCTGACCGGCTTTGACACGTCCGCGCTCGTCGCGGCGATGCAGACTGTCCCCATGCCGGAGAGCGGCACGGCCTATGAGCCGGGCATCGAGGCGCTCGAGACCTGCGGCATCTTTGACGCCATGCAGGACCGGGCCTACGGCGGCCTGCCCATCCAGATCGGCATGTGTTGGGGCTACAATACAAAGCTCAACTGTTTGGAGTACCACCGCGACAGCGAGGTCAACGTCGGCGAGACCGATTTTGTCCTGCTGCTGGCGAAGGAAGACGAGATCGAAGACGGCCAGCTCGACACGGCGAAGGTCAAGGCCTTCCGCGTCCCGGCTGGCACGGCCGTCGAGGTCTACGGCACGACGCTCCACTACGCGCCCTGCCAGACCGCAAAGACCGGCTTCCGCGTCGCCGTCGTTCTGCCGAAGGGCACGAACACGGAAAAGCCCGCGTTTGAGCCGCAGAGCGAAGAAGACACCTGGATGACCGCCCGCAACAAGTGGCTGCTGGCCCATCCGGACTCCAGCGAGGCAAAAACCGGCGCGCACATCGGCCTGACCGGCAAAAATATCGATATTACCGAAAACTAAGGAGGAAAGGTATCATGTTTGAAAACATCCCCAATGTAAAGCTCGGCCTCATCGCCGTCTCCCGTGACTGCTTCCCGCGCACGCTCTCCGAGATGCGCCGCGCGAACATCGCCAAAGCCTGCGAGGGCGGCGTGTACGAATGTCCCGTCACCGTCGAGAACGAAGCCGACATGCTGAAAGCTGTCGCCGATGTCAAGGCGGCGGACTGCAATGCCCTCGTCGTCTTCCTCGGCAACTTTGGCCCGGAAACGCCCGAAACGCTCATCGCGAAGTACTTTGACGGCCCGTGCATGTTCGTGGCTGCCGCCGAGGGCGACGGCGACCTCATCAACGGCCGCGGCGACGCCTACTGCGGTATGCTGAACTGCTCGTATAACCTCGGTATGCGGCACCTGAAGGGCTACATCCCCGAATACCCCGTCGGCACGGCGGAAGACATTGCCAAGATGATCGCGGACTTCATCCCCATCGCGAGAGCCGTCATCGGCGTCAAGAACCTCAAGATCATCACCTT
>DHKK01000068.1:0-140 GCA_002404795.1 Clostridiales bacterium UBA4696 | reverse complement strand
CAGGACTTCTTCGCCTGCAACGCGCCCATCAAGGGCCTCTATGAGCTTGGCGTCGAGATCGAGGAGAACTCCGAGCTCGACTTGCTCGTCTCTTACAAGGCCCACGCGAACGACGCGCGCATCCCCGCCGTCTGCGAGGA
>DHKK01000174.1:9931-10077 GCA_002404795.1 Clostridiales bacterium UBA4696 | reverse complement strand
CGGTTTTGAAAAAAAGTGCATGCAGCGGTGCAGGAGTATGCCGAAACTGTGCGGAAGCAGTGCGCTGAGGAACTAAATAAGCTGGTACAGATGCAAAAAATGTGGGCGTTGAGGAAACCGGTTCTCGACGCCCACTGTTTGACTTT
>DHKK01000174.1:9681-9888 GCA_002404795.1 Clostridiales bacterium UBA4696 | reverse complement strand
GAGATTGACGAACTGGTGATGGAAAAGTTGAAAGGCGACGGAGGCTCATCCGTTCATGAAATCAGCACTTGAACATGAGGTGGTGGTACCTCTATGAACCCTGTGCAAGATTTCAATTTTTATAAAAGTTTCAAAAATATATAAAGTATGGCTCTATTCATTGAATAGAGCCATACAAAGTTGGTGGTGCGCCCGACAGGACTTGAA
>DHKK01000174.1:4473-9619 GCA_002404795.1 Clostridiales bacterium UBA4696 | reverse complement strand
ACGGGCGCAGATATGAGCGACAGAAAACCTGTCGCTATTTTGCTGCCCTCTGATTTTTACACGGTGAGGAGCCGAGGCGGAGCGTAACGCTTGATCCGCAGTTATAAAAACAGGCAAGTCTGCTTTTACCGAAAAATGTCCGCGGCGAGGGATGGCACAAAACCTTTCACCAAGGTGACATCACCTAAATCCGGCGTGTCTGCCAATTCCACCACAGGCGCGGGCGGCAGCCGGGGGCCGGCTGCCGCTTTATTGTAGCATATCCGCGTTTCGCTTGTCAATCGCGCAGCTGGTGGCTGGCGGCGTAGGCGGCGCGCAGCGCCTGCTCATACTGGCTGTCGTTGACGAGCAGGAGGACGCATTCGCCGCACTTGAGCAGCAGGTGCACCGGCACGCCGCCGGACTCGACCGCCTGCACGAGCGCGGGGACCGACGCCGTGCTGCGGCAGAGCGCCGCAAGCACGCTCAGGTTCTCCCGCAGCGTGCAGCGCTTGGGCTGCAGCGTCTGCTGCGCCTGCTCCTGCAGGCGGTGCAGCGCCTCGGAGCCGGGCGCCATCGGCAAGATGGCCGCCGTCTCGCCGCAGACGCTCTGCAGGGAAAACGGCGCGATCTCCGCCTGGCGGCAAAGCACCGCCAGCCCCTCCTCCGCGCCCGTCAGGCGCAGCAGGGCCAGCTGCCGCCGGCCGGCAAAGCAGATCTGCCGCGGGCCAGGCTCGAGCTGGGTGCGGACGAGCGTGCCGGGCACATCCGGCTCGAGCGTGCTGCAGATGCGCAGCGGGATCTGCGCACGCTGCACCGGCGCGACAGCGTCCTCGTGCAAAACCTGCATGCCGACGCGCGAGAGCGTCTGCAGCTCCTCATAGCGCAGCTGCTCCACCTGCGCCGGGCGCTGCACGAGCGCGGGATCGGCCGCCAGCACGCCCGGCACATCCGTCCAGTTCTCGTACAGGTCCGCGTGCAGCGCCGCCGCGGCCAGCGCCCCGGTCACGTCGGAGCCGCCGCGCGGGAGCGTATGGATCTGGCCGTCCGGCAGCGCGCCGTAGAAGCCCGGCGTCACGATCTTCCGCCCGTCGGCGAGCGAGCCCAGCGCGGCATAGGACGCAGCCGGGCGCACGCGGCCCGCCGCGTCGAACAGCAGCCAGTCTTTCGCGTCGACGAAGTCAAAGCCCAGCAGGTCCGCCATCAGCCGCGCCGAGAGATATTCGCCCCGCGAGACGATCCAGTCCCGCGGCGTCCGGCGGTCCATGGCGGCGTAGATCGCCTCGAGCTCCGCCTCGATGGGCAGCGTCAGCGCGCAGCCGTCGCGGATCTCGCGGTAGCGGTCGGCGACTCTGCGCCACAGGTCCCAGCAGCTCACCCCATACTGCAGGTGCGCATGGCAGAGATACAGAAGATCCGTGATCTTATGGTCGGCCGCGTGCCGCTTGCCCGCGGCCGACACCACGACCACCCGCCGCGCCGGGTCGGCCAGCACGATCTCGCGCACGCGCGCAAAGCCCGCGCTGTCGCACAGCGACGAGCCGCCGAATTTGGTCACTTTCAGCATGAACTTCCCTCCTTCCGGGAAATATGACGTTCAGGCGGACCGGCCCTGCATCCGCTGCCGGCCCCCTGTGCATCCTATGCCGCGGTGTCGAATTCTGTCCTGTCCGCAGGGGCGAAATTTTTCGGAAAACGGGAGCAAATTCTGCTTTACTTTTTCCATTTGGTATGCTATTCTAACGAGGTAGCGCCCTGCGTTTACGACCCGCTTCCCAGTTTCGGGACACTGCCTGCTCACACGCAGGTCTTCTGCCTGCCCGATACTTGGATCCCGGGAATATTTTGAAAGGTGGAAACACAACTATGATGCGCAAAGAAGAAAAGACTGCCATTATCGAGCAGTACGCGACCCACGCCGGCGATACCGGTTCTCCCGAGGTCCAGATCGCTGTCCTCACCGCCCGGATCAACACCCTGACCGAGCACCTGCGGGAACACAAGCAGGACAACCACTCCCGCCGCGGCCTTCTGATGATGGTCGGCAAGCGCAGAAGCCTTCTCGACTACCTCGCCAAGAAGGACATCAACCGCTATCGTGCAATCGTTGCAAAGCTCGGCCTGCGTAAGTAAGTCATAAGAAAGGGCGGTCGGGCGACCGCCCTTTTTTACATCAACCCATCCACATGCGTGGGTTCCATTTAGCAGTTGAAAGTAGCGTCTGCGGGCGGACGCCAGTTTCAAGTGCTAAACCTCCCACGCAGCAACACAAAGGAGGTTCTTTCATGATCACCCATAAGCAGTATCCGAATCACCACATTTTTGAGACCGAGATCGGCGGCCGTACCTTCACGGTCGAGACCGGCAAGGTCGCAGAGCTCTGCAACGCAGAGGCCATCTGCCGCTACGGCGATACCGTCGTGCTCGTGACCGCCGTCGCCTCTCCCCTGCCGAAGGCCGGCATCGACTACTTTCCGCTGACCATCGAGGTCGAAGAGCGGATGTACGCCGTCGGCCGCATCCCCGGCTCCTTCAACCGCCGTGAGGGCAAGCCCTCTGACCGCGGCGTGCTGATCTCCCGCCTCATCGACCGCCCGATGCGCCCGCTGTTCGACGAAGAGCTGCGCAACGACGTCGTCCTGACCAACACCGTCCTCGCGCAGGACTATGACAACCCGGTCGAGATCGTCGCCTCCATCGGCTCCTCCCTCGTCATCGCCTACTCCGACATTCCCTGGAACGGCCCGACCGCGACCACCAATGTCTGCTATCTCGACGGCAAATATATCGTGAACCCGTCGCAGGACGAGCGCAACGCCTGCGAATGCTTCGTGACCATCGCCTCGACCCATGAGAAGGTCGTCATGATCGAGACCGAGGCCAACGAGGTCAAGGAAGACATCCTCATGGAGTGCATCAAGCTGGCCCATGAGACCAACGTGCACGTCGTTGAGTTCATCAACACCATCGTCGATGCCATCGGCAAGCCGAAGTTCACGTTCGAGAAGGCCGCCGTCAACCACGAAATGCTCGACGATCTGTGCGAGTACGGTCTGGACAAGATCGCCTACGCGCTCGACACCGACGACAAGAATGTCCGTGAAGCCCGCCTGACCGAGGCCGTCGTCGACTTCAAGGAGAAGTTCGGCGAGAAGTACGCCGACGACTGGGATGTGCAGATCGACGTCTGCCTCTACAAGATGCAGAAGAAGATCGTCAAGAAGTGGCTGCTCGAGGGCAAGCGCGTCGACGGCCGTACCCCGGACGAGATCCGTCCGCTGGACGCCGAGGTCGGCGTTCTGCCGCGCGTCCACGGCTCGGGCCTCTTCACCCGCGGCCAGACCCAGGTTCTCTCCGTCTGCACGCTGAACACGCTCTCCGCCGCGCAGAAGCTCGACACCATCTATGACGAGACCGAGCGCCGCTATATCCACCACTATAATATGCCGCAGTGGTCCACCGGCGAAGCCCGTGCGAGCCGCTCCACGTCCCGCCGCGAGATCGGCCACGGCGCACTGGCTGAAAAGGCCCTGCTGCCCATGATCCCATCCGTCGAAGAATTCCCGTACGCCATCCGCGTTGTCTCCGAGGTCCTCTCCTCCAACGGCTCGACCTCCCAGGCTTCCATCTGCGGCTCCACGCTGGCTCTGATGGATGCGGGCGTGCCCATCAAGCGCCCCGTCGCCGGCATTTCCTGCGGCCTCATCTCCGACAAGGAGACCGGCACCTGGCGGACCTTCACCGACATCCAGGGCGTCGAGGACTTCCACGGCGAGATGGACTTCAAGGTCGCCGGTACCACCGAGGGCGTCACCGCCATCCAGATGGACCTGAAGAACGACGGTCTGACCATGGAGATCATTGCCGACGCGCTCGAGCGCTGCCGCAAAGCCCGTCTCGAGATCCTCAACGAGATCATGATCCCCTGCATCGCCAAGCCGCGTGACCATGTCTCCGAGTTCGCACCCAAGATGCTCACCATGAAGATCGATGTCGACAAGATCCGCGAGGTCATCGGCAAGGGCGGCTCCATGATCCAGAAGATCGTGGCCGAGTCCGGCGCACAGGTCGACATCGACGACGACGGCACCATCCACATCGCTTCTCCCGACGCCGCCTCCTGCGACGCCGCCAAGAAGATGATCGACGACATCTGCTTCGTCCCCGAGGTCGGCAAGCTGTACTACGGCAAGGTCGTCCGCATCCTGCCGATCGGCGCGTTCGTAGAGCTCGCCCCGGGCAAGGACGGCATGATCCACATCTCCAAGCTGGAGAACCGCCGCGTCGAGAAGGTCGAAGACGTGCTGAACATCGGCGACATGACCTGGGTCAAGGTCACCGAGATCGACGAAAAAGGCCGCGTCAACCTCTCCCGCAAGGACGCCCTCAAGGAACTCGCCGCTGCCGCGGATAAGAAATAAGCATGATAAAACCCCCGCCGGGCCCAAACAGGCCCTGGCGGGGGTCTCGTTCTTCTGAAAAAAAAAGCTCCCCTTCCAGGGGAGCTGGCGCCGAAGGCGACTGAGAGGTTGTATCAAGTTTGCAGCTGCCAGTCGCCTCCGGCGGCCATATCTTTTCCCTTGCGCGGGAAAAGATATGGAAGAAAAGGGCGCTTGGGTTACGTTTGGTGCTTCCTGCATCTGAATTCAGGCGAGTCCCAATGTTTCAGTCTGGCGTTCCACACAGTGGTCACCTTATGTATGTCTTGGTACGCGCCGCCTGATACGGAGGGCATCAGATTTGATACTAGTTGCCGTAGAACAACTGCCATCAATAGAAGGTGCAGTGGAGATCCGGATGGATTTCACCTTCTTGCGGGGTAGTTTGTAGGGGCGGGGCTCTGCTCCTACAGGGTGCATCCCAAGGCTTCCCCTATGAGGGGAAGCTGTCAGCCGTAAGGCTGACTGATGAGGTGGACAGCGCCGCGTAGACGAAACTGCCTCCACCTCATCCGTCACGGCTTACGCCGTGCCACCTTCCCCTCATAGGGGAAGGCTTTGGTGCCTGCAAATCAAGAGAACTTCCCCGCAAAAAGGTGCAGACCAGCAAATCCGGTCTGCACCTTCTATTTACCGCAAATATTCAACCGCAACTGCTCACAAATCTGGTTCCAACGTATCAGGCGGCGCGTAGTCAGACGCCCGTAAGGTGACTCCCGAGTGGAACG
>DHKK01000174.1:0-4336 GCA_002404795.1 Clostridiales bacterium UBA4696 | reverse complement strand
GCCGTCGGAGACATAAGGCAGTCACAAATTTGCTACAACCTCTCAGTCAGCCTTCGGCTGACAGCTCCCCTGGAAGGGGAGCCTTGGGGTCATGCTGCTGCCAGTACGAAGGTGATGAGCGTTACGCAGACCGCACAGGCGATCATTTCGTAGCGGAACTCCTGTCCGTCGTGGATGCGCTGGATGGCGCGGAAGGCGAAGATCGTGCCGATGAAGGCCGCGGCCAGCGCGAGGATCACAAAAACCAGTCTCATCCGTCCAGCCTCCCGCCGCAGGCCGTGCAGAACCGCGCGCCCTCCGCCGTGACCGCCGCGCCGCAGTGCGGGCAGGTATTCGCATTTGTCTCCGCCGCAGGCGTCTGCGGGGCTTCCGGAGCCTCGGGAGCTGCCGGGGGTTCCGGTGCTTTTTCCGGGGCAGGCTCCGTGACGACCGGAGCGGACGGCTTCGCCGGCTGCGTCTCGGGCGTATGGACCGGGGCCGGGATCACGGGCGGCACCGGTGCAGACGGCTGCTGCGGCGCAGCTGCGCGCCGGTTCTGGATCTCCACATAGAACGCCGCGCTCAGAATGCCAAAAAACAGCGGGGCCAGCAGACCGTAGGCCAGATTGAACACGAAGCGCACGATCTTGAACAGCACGCCGAGGTACGGGATCGCGCCGAACAGCGACAGCACCGCGATCCCCACGATCCACGCGCCGATCGCCAGCATGTCCGCGCCGAACATCTTGCCCTTGTAGCCCATGGTCTCGGCCTTCGAGACCTTGATGGCCTCAGTGGGCTTCACGTCGTCGCGCGTCATGAGGATATAGGGCGTGAACCGGTATTCATAGGCCCGGATGACGCCGAAGACGATGCCGACGACCGGGATCAGCGACCACAGGAAGATCCACAGATACATCCACGCCATGCCGCCGAGCACGTGCCAGATGCGCTCCTTGCGGAACGCGGAAAACAGATAGGCCGTCTTCGGCTCCAGCCCGGTGCGGTAGCTGTTGAGGTAGATCATCGCCATCGAAGCGCCCAGCAGCAGCGCCGCGCAGAACGCGGCCGCCGGGACCCCGATAAAGCCGGCCTGCGCTGCAAGCAGCAGAACGCCCGCCAGAAGCGACAGCCCCCAGAGCCGGAACGGCCGCTTCATCAGAACGGAAAATGACTTTTGATACAGATCTTTGATCATGGAAAATTTCCTCCCTTTCGGTTTCTTCCATTCGTATTTTCATTATAGAGTGTCCGAGACTCCGCTGTCAAGGCACGAAGCCCCGGCGTCTGTTTATTCAGACGCCGGGGCGCGCATTTTGTTCCATTTACAGCTTCAGAAGCGCTTCGCCGGCCTTGTAGATATCGCCCGCGCCGACGGTCAGGATGATGTCGCCCGGCCGGGCGTTCGCCTGCAGGTAGGCCGTGACGCTCTGCAGACTCGGGCAGTAGACCGAGCCCGTGATCTCCGCGGCCAGATCCGCGGAGCTGACGCCCACGGTGTTCTGCTCGCGCGCGGCGTAGATATCGGTCAGCACCGCCTGGTCGACCGTGCGCAGCTCGTCGACAAAGTCCTGAAACAGCGCGCGGGTCCGGGAATAGGTGTGCGGCTGGAAGGCGCAGATGACGCGCTGATAGTGCATCAGGCGGACCGCCTGCAGCAGCGCGTGCAGCTCATTGGGATGGTGGGCATAATCGTCATAGACGTCCGCGCCGCGGTAGCTGCCCTTGTACTCGAGCCTGCGGCCCGCGCCGTGGAAGCTGGCAAGCGCGGTCTTCGCATCCTCGCCGGAAATGCCGAATTTCCACGCCACCGCGCAGGCGGCCAGCGCGTTCAGCGCGTTGTGGCGGCCGATGACGCCGAGGCGGATCTTCGCATACGGCTCGCCGCCGCAGACGACGTCAAACTCGCTGAAATCCTCCGAGAAGTTCTTGCCGTACACGGTGTTCGACGCGTCGAAGCCGAACGACAGATACGGCAGGCCCTGCAGCGTGTCGCGGGTATTTTTGTCATCGCCGTTGGCGACGATCAACCCGTTCTCCGGCACGAGCGAGGCGAACGTGCGGAACGAATGCTCCACATCGGCAAGATCCTTGAAAAAGTCCAGATGGTCGGCGTCGACATCGAGGATGACCGCGACCGTCGGGAAGAAGTTCAGGAAGGAGTTGCAGTATTCGCAGCTCTCGAGGATGATGGTGTCGCCCTTGCCGACGCGGTGGCCCGCGCCGAGCAGCGGCAGAAAGCCGCCGATCATGATCGTCGGGTCCAGCCCGGCCTGCATGAAAATATGCGTGAGCATGGAGGTCGTCGTCGTCTTGCCGTGGGTACCGGCGACGCAGATGGCGTTCTTGTACGCCTGCATGATGTAGCCCCAGGCCTGTGCACGCTCAAAGATGGGGATGCCTCTGGCGCGGGCAGCAGCGATCTCGGGGTTGTCGTTGTGCGCGGCAGCCGTGCGGATGAGGCAGTCAGCGCCCTCGATATTCTCGGCGCGGTGGCCGATCGAGACCTGGATGCCCTTGGCGATCAGCTCGTCCGTAGAGACGGAGGCGTTCATGTCCGAGCCGGAGATCTCCATCCCCATGCGCCGCAGCACCAGCCCCAGCGGGCGCATCGACACGCCGCCGATGCCGACCAGATGGCAATGCTTCCCGGGCTGCAGATACTGCTCGATATGTTGACAGGAAGGATGTTCCATGTATGGTTCCTCCAAAAGATTTGAATTGCAAGCGCGCGCGATCGCGCGTATAATGAAACTGACAGCATTATATTATATACGGATTTCGGCAATAAAACAAGAAGTATTTCACAGAAAGCGAGGGGATGGATATGCGGCCGGACGAGATCCTACAGACGCTGGAGCGCGCCGGGTTTGAGGCGCGGTATGTCGGCGGCTGCGTGCGCGACACGCTGCTGGGCCGCCCGGTCCACGACTGGGACATCGCCTCGCAGGCGCTGCCGGAGGACGTTCTGCGCCTGTTCCCCCGCTGTGTCCCCACCGGGCTGCTGCACGGCACGGTGACGGTCCTTCTGGGCGATACCAGCGCCGAGGTCACAACCTACCGTCTCGACGGCGCCTATCATGACAGCCGCCACCCGGACGGCGTGCGCTTCGTCCGCAGTCTCGCGGACGACCTGGCCCGCCGGGATTTTACCATCAACGCCATGGCCATGGACCTGTCCGGGTCTATCACGGACCTTTTCGGCGGCCAGGAGGATCTCGCCCGCGGCGTCATCCGCTGCGTCGGCGACGCGGAGACGCGCTTCCGCGAGGACGCGCTGCGTATGCTGCGCGCCCGCCGCTTTGCCGCGCAGCTGGGCTTTGCGCTGGAAGCCGGGACCGAAGCGGCCATCGGCCGCTGCGCTGGGCTCTGCGCCGCCCTCTCCCGCGAGCGCGTGCGGGAGGAGGCGGAGAAGACCCTGCTGTCCGACCGGCCGGCGCTCTTCGGCCGGATGCTGGCCGACGGGCTGCTCGCCGCCTGCCTCGCGCCGCAGCGGGCGGATCTCTCCGCGCTCGCCGGTCTTCCCCGAACGCCGGAGGCCCGGTGGACCGGCGCAAAGCTCGCCTGCCCCGCGCTGCAGCCGGAGGCGTTCCGCCTGCCCGCGAGGCTCTGCCGCCTGGTGAGCCTCACCGCCGGGACCTGGCAGGAGGGCCGGACGGAGCTTGACTGGAAGCGGCTGATCGCCGCGCACGGCTGGGAGACTGCCCGCCTACAGGCGGACATGCAGCGCACCAACGCCGTGCGGCAGATCGAATCGCGCGGCGACTGCGTCACCCTGCGCCAGCTGGCCGTCACCGGCGCGGATCTCCCGCAGCTGCGCGGCCGGGACGTCGGCCGGATGCTGCAGCTGCTTCTAGCATATGTGCTGGAGCACCCCGCTGAGAACCATAAAACGCGTCTCCTGACCCTCGCCCCGCAGCTTTGGCAGGGAGAATCCAAAAACAACAGTTGACTTTTGCCCTCCCCATCTGCTATAATAGTCCAGCAATGGAGGCTTAGCTCAGCTGGTTAGAGCGCTTGCTTCACACGCAAGAGGTCGACGGTTCGAGTCCGCCAGTCTCCACCATGATTGCCGAACACTATAGATGAAATGGCAAAAAAGCCAGTCATTTCAACGTGTTCGGCAATTTTTTATTCTCAAATTTTTCAGATCGCAGCATGGATGAAATCGCGGATGACAGAGGGTTTGAACCTCTGTTTTTCCATATTCAAGCGGAATTTCAGTCGCAGCGCCCTTTTTCAGAGGGCTGCGGCAGCTGGATTTCGGAAAAATCGAAGAGAAATATTTCACAAAGTTATGGGCGCCGGATTGTTGGTTTTCACGAAACCAATGACCAGCGCCTTTTTGCGCTCAAAA
>DHKK01000059.1 GCA_002404795.1 Clostridiales bacterium UBA4696 | reverse complement strand
TTTTTCAAAACCGCGGCATTTGCTTACCTGAAAAACAGCCCAGCTTTTTTCTTTAAGAGAATTTTTGATTAACTTAATGGCATTAGTCAACTTATCGCACATTGCGGCCAGTCAACGGTCCGTTTTTCGATATTCAGTTGGTTGGTCCTGTTAGACAAATTATAACTTGTCGGGGAAATGACGACGGTCATTCTTCATCTAACGAGTTTCTTTGCCAATGCGATCCCCTGTTCAGCAAGATGATATTTCATATCCTTTGTCATGTGCCACTCCCATTTCGGCGCATCCGGCTTTATGGGGTGTATGTCAGAAACCATCAATAAGGCAACCGCTTTTCGTCCAAGATATTGAGCAACACTGAAAACAGCCGATGTTTCCATGTCCACACCGACAGCGCCTTTTTCTCGCCACAGCTGTTCTTTGTCAAAAGACTGGCGATACACCGCATCGGATGACACAATGGGATAATTACCAACACGAAGGAAGCCTGTAGCCATTTCCAACAAATCACCGTTCGGATATGAAGCTTCTATGGATCCGTAGTAATGAAGGGATGTACCCTCCTCGACAAAGGCCTTTTGGGGAGCTATGATCTCGCCAACACGGACCTTCTCATCATAAGCGCCGCACATGCCAACAGCAATGATGTTCTTCACGCCCAAGGCGGCAAGTGTTTCAACGGTGTCTGCAGCTTGTGGCGCGCCGCGGCCGCCATCCAGAAAACACAGGTTCAGATCCCTTATCGCCCAAATGGGACAGCGATTGAGAAAGCAGGGGAAAGGCTCTGCCATTTCCTCCGTATGATAATGCTCTATGAGATAGTCTGTTCCCTTGCTCATAAAAAACAAAACTGCTGTTTCGGGCAAACGCAAATGGCACTTACGATGTGCGCTATTTATTTGCTCAGCTGCTGTAATAACTGCCTTCGAGCTATCATCAGGTAAGCACCACATGACAGATCTTCCCTCCTATCAAATTATCATTTACGTAACAGCGTCATAGACTTCGACGCCAAGGATTTTTACGATCGTTCCTTCGAGATATTTCATCATCTGCGATAGCTTCTGCCTGTGCCCTGCAGGCGTTCATCTGCCGTACCCACGCCATTTGGCTGTCGGATTTCTCAGCGCAATACTGTCTGACGGACACTGGGCTATGGCGGTGCGCCGGTTTTCCTTTTTACTTCTCCAAAATCCGCATCAGCGCGTTCCGGCCGACCTGCATGGCGCCCTTCGGACAGAACTCCTGGCAGCAGAAGCAGTGGATGCAGGCCTTGCGGTCGATGCGCGGCTTGCCGTTTTGCATCGTGATGGCCTTCGCGGGGCAGATGTTCGCGCACTTCCGGCAGCCGACGCACGCCTTCGCGTGCAGCTTCGGATAGGGCGTCAGCACGTGGAACAGGAAACTGTCCACCAGCTTCGAGACCGGCCCCTTCCCGCCGCTGCGGAAAAAGACGCTTGCCTGCGAGGGGACCGTTTGGAAATCCGCCACGGCCAGCGCGTCCACGTCGCCATAGACCCGCAGCGCCTCCCGGCTTTCCGGGCACAGCCCGCGGCGGATCGCCGCCGTGAGCGTCGGCACCTCGTCCGGCCGCAGCCCGATCAGCCCGCACGCCACAAGGTCGAGCGCGTGCGGGCTTTCCGCCGCCAGCAGACACCCGATCGGCCGCGCGGAGCCCTGCGTCGGCCCGTTGCCCTCCATGCCGACCACAGCGTCGCAGATGCACAGCCGCGGCTTGCAGTATTCGCACAGATCGACGATCATGTTTGCAAAATCCTCGATCTTCGGGTATTTGTAGTGATATTCCGGCTTCATTGTGCCGGGAATGATGCCGAAAAAGTTCTTGACGGCGTTCGTCATGCCCATCATCCCGTGCGTCTTGAGCTTGCACACGTCGATGATCGCGTCCGCTTTTTTGAGATACGCCGTCTCGGTGAAGCTCCTTGCCTGCACGGCCTCCGGATACGAGACGGAGCAGACGGAAAAATCCCCGTTCAGCTCCGCGCCAAGCGCCTCGGCCGCGCGCAGACCCGTCACGTCGTAGACGCGCTGCAGATGCGCGGCGTTGTACAGCCCGCCGGGGCTGTCGCCGAGGACGACATGCGCCCCGCGCGCCTGCAGCATCCGCACCAGCGCGCAGACCACCGCCGGATGGACCGTCACGGCCTCCTCCGGCTTCATCGCGGAGACCAGATTCAGCTTCAGCGCCACGCGCATCCCGGGCGTGACCCAGTCCAGCCCGCCCGCGGCCGTGACAGCCGTCTCCAGCGCGGCCGAGACCTCCGCATCCTCATAGCTCTTACAGGCGGCGAGCGCCACATCATACCGCATTCCGGCCCCTCCCGATGTTCAGAATATGTCTACTCTATCATGGAACCGCCGGAATTGCAACGCGTGAAAATCGCGCAGTATTTACTTTTGGTGCAATACATGTTACAATATCTTATCATTTTGGAAACTTTCTTTCCACCCGGGGTGCAAACCGGGCGGAAAATGGAAGGGGACAGCTTATGGAAGACCTCAATCAGCTGCGTCCGGAGCAGGAGCGCGGAGCGGAAAAACCGGCCCACGACGATGTCGACGCACTGCTGCAGGACGTCAAAAGCCTTCTCGGCGAGACCGACGCCGGCATCGCCGCGGAAGCCCCGGCAGAGCCGGATGAAGTGCCCGACGAGCCCATCACGGCCGACGACGTGCAGATCGACTACGGCAAATTCTACGGCCCGGAAGAGCCCGGCCAGTCCAAGACCCCGCTGACCTGCTACGAGCAGTCCAAGCCCGCCTACCAGCGCGCCCGCCGCGCCGAATACGAGCGCGTCCGCGAGCAGGAACGCCTCGCCCGCGCCGAGCGCCAGCAGGCCCTCAGCCGCGACGATACCTCCCGCGTCCGTCAGGCCCGCACCGGCAGAAAACACGAACCACCCCGCAAAAACGCCGCGGAATACGCCGAATGGCTCTATTCTCAGGGCCTGAGCGCCGAAGAGCAGCAGGCCCGGCAGGAGCAGGAGGAAAAGCTCGCCGCTCCCGCGGGCCGGGGCCGCAAAAAGCAGGAAAAGCCCAAGCGCCATACCGGCCTGCGCATCCTCGCCGTGCTGGTCCTGCTGCTTGCGATCCTGACCGCGGCCTTCCACTTCCTCATCGCCAGCCAGCCGGAGGCAGAGAACGCCCTGTCCGCCCGCAAGCCCGGCTCGTCCACCATCCTCGTCGCCGGCACCGACGAGGGCGGCTACCGCACCGACTCCATGATGCTCGTGAACGTCGACCGCACGGAAAAGACCATCAGCCTCGTCTCCATCCCGCGCGACACGCTCATCTACTGCGAATATTCCGTCCCGAAGATCAACTCCGCCTACGGCTGGGCCGGGGGCGGGGAGCAGGGGATGCAGGAGCTGCTGCTGCGCGTGTCCGAGATCATCGGCTTCACGCCGGACGGCTACGTCGTCGTCGACCTCAGCATCTTCCAGCAGCTGGTCGACCTCATGGGCGGCGTCACCTTCGACGTCCCGGTCGACATGCACTACTCCGACCCCACGCAAAACCTCAATATTGACCTGCAGGCCGGCAAACAGCGCCTGAACGGCGAGCAGGCCATGCAGGTCGCGCGCTTCCGCTCCGGCTACGCCACGGCCGACCTCGGCCGCATCGAGGTGCAGCGTTCGCTCGCCTCCGCCGCCATCCGCCAGTGGGTCTCGCTCCGGGGCGCCATCCACCTGCCGCAGGCCGTGAAGCTCATCGCCGATCATACCAACACCGACCTGTCCACCCGCAACCTTCTCTGGCTGGCCGAGAGCTTCCTGCTCTGCAGCCGCAGCGATATTAAATCCGCCACGCTCCCCGGCTACGCCGAGAATCACGCCAGCGGCTCGTATTACGTGCTGGACGCCGCGGGCGTCGCGGATATCGTCAACCAGTACATAAACCCCTACGAGAAAGGAGTACAGGCCGCAGATCTGTTCATCCGCAACGCCTGATTTTTTCCATGTACATCGATCCCACCCGCTATTCCGGCCGCCCGGCCGACTGCGCTTCCCGCCTGCCGAAGGAGCAGCGCTGCTATGACCTGCTGGACCGCCTCGGCATCGCCTATTTCCGCGTCGACCATGACCACGCCGATACCATCGAGGCCTGCGAGGCCGTCGAGCAGGTGCTCGGCGAGAAGATCTGCAAAAACCTCTTCCTCTGCAACCGGCAGAAGACGCAGTTCTACCTGCTCATGCTGGAAGGGGAGAAGGTCTTCAAGACCAAAGACCTCTCCAAGCAGCTTGGCGTCTCGCGCCTGTCCTTCGCCGACCCGGCGGATATGGAGAAATACCTCGACATCACCCCCGGCTCCGTCAGCGTCCTCGGCCTCATGAACGACCCGGACAACGCCGTCCAGCTCGTCATCGACCGTCCCATCGCCGCCTCACAAGCCATCGGCTGCCACCCCTGCATCAATTCCTCCACCCTCGCCATCGCCACCGCAGATATCCTCGAAAAATTCCTCCCCGCCGTCCATCATACCCCCATCCTCGTAGATTTACCGGACCCGGAGGAGTAATAAAAAGGCTCCCCTCTCAGGGGAGCTGTCAGCCGAAGGCTGACTGAGAGGTTGTCACAAATTTGGCACAACCTCTCCGTCTCGGCTCCGCCGAGCCACCTCCCCTGAAAGGGGAGGCCCAACGGGAGCGCACCCCAAAGCCTTTTTGTAACCCTTCTGCAACCCCTTTGAAACCCATTCGAAAACAGTTCCGGGGCGGGGGACAAGCTGGTTGACATAAATACATTAAGAATTCTTAAAAAAGCCGATTTTCCCGAAAAATGCAGGAAAATCCCGTCAACAACCTATTGCGTTCTGGAAAGGACTGTGCTACGATATATATGGAAAACAGGTGGAAACCGCGGATATCCCGCGGTCTTCCGCCGGCCCGCGTACGCGCGGCCTTCCGCGCGTGCTGGATGGATCCCGGCGGGGAGCCGGGGAACAATGCAAGGAGGAAGAATTATGAAAAAACGTTTATTGGCCCTGCTTCTGTGCCTGGTCATGGTCATCGGCCTGGTACCGACGGTGTTGGCGAATGAGCCTGAAGCTGGTAACACGGGAGCTGTAGTAGAACCTGCTGAGGGTGAAAATCCGTCTGCACCTGCTACTAGAACTCGTAAAATAATCTTCAAAGCCAAAACTGACGATGATGTTAGTTATGTTCTTGGTAGTTGTGAAGTTACGTTTGAAGAAAGCAGTAATACAACGACGTTAGCTGCGAATAATTTCTCCACTGCCAATTACACAAAACCCGGTTATACTGTTGGTGCTTGGTATCAGAATGGCTATGAGGTTGGCGACCAGTTGAATGATAATACGGGAATTGGTTATAGCACTCAGAATCCTGAGAAAGTTGTTTTCGCAAAGCTCACGGCTAAGGATCACACTGTTTCCTTTGTATATGGAGGCGATGCTCCTGAAGGCTTTAATGCACCTACAAGCGTAACAAAAAAGACCAATGAGTCGGTTGGTTTAGAGACACCGACCAATATCCCGGCAGGATATGTTTTTGACGGTTGGTATGTTGGCAACCAGAAAATTGATGGAACGACCTATACCGTTCCTGAAGTTGATGATGCAACGATCACCTTGACCGGAAGATGGCATCAGGAGTTCACTGTTACCTATAAGAAGGATGCAAGCAGTACTGGTTCTGATGTCGAAGAAGTTAGAGTTGCAAAAAATACCGTTTATACAGCTGCTGCCTGTGATTGGGCTGCTCCTGCTGGAAAAGAGTTTGTCCACTGGGTAACTGCAGACGGTAACGAAGTCTACAAAGCTGGCCAGTCTTTGGGTGCGATTACTGGCGATGTTACGCTGATCGCTGTCTTCAAGAACAAGGACATCACGACCTACGATGTCAGCTACTACGACTACTACAACGGCAGCAGTGTCAAGACCTTCGACGAGGACACGACGATCAACATCAACCCGAACGGCGGCGTTGTGACCTATACGAAGAAGGGCTACACGTCTAACGAGGTCAGCAAGTTGACGTCGGTCGAGGTCGACGCTGATATCACGCTGAGTAGCTATTACAACTACAACTATTACTACGGCTACAGCTTCGCCGGCTGGAAGTACACGGAAGCTACGAAGACCTTCACCGCACAGTGGACGAAGGATTATCCCAACTATAGCACCTACTCCATCTACTACTACGACTTCGAGGACGGCAAGAGCGAGTACGCGAACTTCCCGTATGGCACGTCCATCGTCATTGACCCGAACGGCGGCACCGCGAAGCTCAGCGGCACGTCCTTCTCCACCAAGCAGTCCTTCAACATCTACCGCGACTACACGCTGACCGACGCCTCCCGTTCCGGCTATACCTTCTACGGCTGGGATCTGACCAAGTCCGGCAGCACCTACTACTTCACCGCCATGTGGTCCCGCTACAAGAGCGACGTGCCCTACATGCTCAACGGCACCGACCACTACGCCTACATCAAGGGCTATCCCAACGGCTCCTTCAAGCCCAACGACACCATCACCCGTGCCGAGGCCGCGACGATCTTCTATCGTCTGCTGACCGATTCCACCCGCAAGGCGTACACCACCTCCTATAACTCCTTCAAGGACGTCCCGGCCACGGCCTGGTACAACACCGCCGTGTCCACCATGGCGAAGCTCGGCATCGTCAACGGCGGCAGCGACGGCTACTTCCGCCCGAACGATCCCATCACCCGTGCGGAGATCGCGGCCATGATCGCCCGCTGCGACGGCGCCTACTACACCGGCAGCAGCACCGTCTTCTCCGACACCTACGGCCACTGGGCTGCCAGCTACATCGCCAGAGCCTATGAGCTCGGCTGGATCAACGGCTACGGCACCACCTACGCGCCCGACCGCTACATCTCCCGCGCGGAGACTGTCGCCGTCCTCAACCGCGTGCTGAACCGTGCCCCGCAGTACACCTCCGATCTCACCCGCAACTACACCACCTTCTCCGATGTGTCCACCTCCGCCTGGTACTTCCTCGATGTCGAAGAGGCTGCCAACAGCCACACCTACACCAGAAAGACCAACGCCGACTACGAGACCTGGACCAAACTCATCGCAGACCCCAGCTGGTTCTAAAATCAAAACCTCAGGGGCGGCTCCGCCGCCCCTGTTTTTTGCGTCCATGAAAAAACAGAACCTCTCCGCCTCGCTCTGCTCGGCACCTCCCCTTGACAAGGGGAGGCATTTTTTCGCCTGCACCCAAGGCTCCCCTTGTCAAGGGGAGCTGGCCCGAAGGGCCTGAGGGGTTATCCCGCCGCAGCGGAAAAAATCCTGACCCCCTTGCTATTTCATGCCAAAAGCAGTATAATTTCAGTATCTGCCGTCATCGGTGTGTGGTATGAGCGGCAGAGGTGTGTGTCAATAACTCGAAAGGATGAAAAAAATGAGTCTTTCCTCTTCCGCTCCCTGGCTGAAATATTACGGCGATGTGCCGCATCACCTGACCTACCCGCAGAAGACCATCTACCAGATGGTCCGCGACGCCGCCATCCGCGACGCCAGGCTCCCCGCCTATGAGTTCATGGGCAAGAAGACCACCTTCGCGCAGTTCATGGAAAAGATCGACCAGACCGCCCAGGCCTTCCTCGCCATGGGCATCGGCAAGGGCGACCGCGTCACCATCTGCATGCCGAACTGCCCGCAGGCCCTGCACGCGTTCTACGGCCTCAACCGCATCGGCGCGGTCTCCAACATGATCCATCCGCTCTCCGCCGCGGGCGAGATCAAGTTCTACCTCAATTTCTCGCACTCCAAGTGCATCCTCACCCTCGACCAGTTCTACGCCAAGATCGCCCCCATCATGCCCGAGCTTGACAACAAAGACTGCAAGCTCCTGCTCGCCAAGATCGAGGACGAGCTCTATCCACATCTGGCCCTCGGCTACGCCCTCACCGCCGCGCGCAAATACCCGAAGCCCCCGAGAAACGGCGATCACATCTGGTGGTCCGAATTCCAGCGCGTGGGCAGAAAGCGCAATCTGCCCCTGCCGAAGGACTACGGCCGCGCGGAAGACGGCGCGTCCATCCTCTATTCCGGCGGTACCACCGGCACGACCAAGGGCATCCTGCTCTCCAACATGAACTTCAACGCGCTCGGCCTGCAGACCATCGCGGCCTCCGGCTTCTCGCCCATCGACGGCATGAAGATGCTCTCCGTCATGCCCGTGTTCCACGGCTTCGGCCTCGGCATCGGCATCCATACCGCCCTCATCGGCGGCGCGTGCTGCATCCTCGTCCCGAAGTTCAACGTCAATACCTACGCCGACCTGCTCATCAAGAAGCAGCCGAACATCATCCCCGGCGTTCCGACCCTGTTTGAGGCCCTTCTGCGCGCCGAAAAGCTCGAAAACGCTGACCTCAGCTGCCTGAAGGGCGTCTTCTCCGGCGGCGACAGCATGTCCATCGAGCTCAAGAAGAAGGTCGACGAGTTCCTGAAAATGCACCATGCCACCGTGCAGGTCCGTCAGGGCTACGGCCTGACCGAGTGCGTCACGGCCTCCTGCCTGACCCCGAAGGATTATAACCGCGTCGGCTCCATCGGCGTCCCGTTCCCCGATACCTACTACAAGATCGTCAAGCCCGGCACCACGCAGGAGCTCGACGCCAACCTCGAGGGCGAGATCTGCGTCTCCGGCCCCTCCGTCATGCTCGAGTACGTCGACAACCCCGAGGAGACCCACAACACCCTCCGCCGCCACGACGACGGCCGCATCTGGCTGCACACCGGCGACCTCGGCAAGATGGACGAGGACGGCTTCGTCTACTTCTCCCAGCGCATCAAGCGCATGATCATCACCTCCGGCTATAACGTCTACCCCGGCCAGCTGGAAAACATCATCGACGGCCACGAGAAGGTCCTCCTGTCCTGCGTCATCGGCGTCAAGGACCCGTACAAGATGCAGAAGGTCAAGGCCTTCGTTGTCCTGCGCCCCGGCTATGAGCCGTCGGACGCCGTCAAGCAGGAGATCCTCGATTACTGCCGCCAGCATATCGCCAAATATGCCATGCCGTATGACATCGAGTTCCGCCCCGAGCTTCCCAAGACGCTGGTCGGCAAGGTCGCCTACCGCGTGCTCGAAGAGGAAGAGGCCGAGCGTCAGGCCGCGGAAGACGCGAAAAATCAGTAATACACAGTCAGCAGCCTGCCGCTCCGCGGCAGGCTGCCCGAATTCCGGGAGTCTGCCATGAAGAAAAACGATCGCATCTGGGAGCTTGACGCCCTGCGCGGCGTGTGCATCCTCTGCGTCATCGCCGTCCATTTGATCTACGATCTCGGCTTTTTTATCGGCCTGGACCTGCATCTGCCCGCCTGGTACGTGTTCATCCAGCAGTACGGCGGCGTGATCTTCGTGATCCTGTCCGGCTGCTGCGCCACGCTCGGCTCGCGCAGCTTCCGCCGCGGCTGCATCGTCTTCGCCTGCGGTCTGCTCATCTCGCTCGTGACCTTCGGCATGTACCGCCTCGGCATGGCCTCGCGCGACGTGATCGTCTGGTTCGGTGTGCTGCACCTGCTTGGCATCTGCATGATGCTCTATCCCGTCTACCGGAAGCTGCCGACGCCGGCGCTGGCCGCCATCGGCATCGTCCTCGTCGTGGCGGGCTATCTGATCGCAGGGACCGTCGTGCGGGCGAAATTCCTGTTCCCGCTGGGCCTTGTCTATGAGGGCTTTACCTCGAGCGACTATTTTCCGCTCCTGCCGCACCTGGGCTGGTACATGCTCGGTTCTGTTCTTGGCCGGACCGTCTATGCGGACAAAAAAACGCGCCTGCCCGGCACGTTCCGAAACAGCGGCATCGCGCGCTTTTTCTGCTGGTGCGGCCGCCAGTCGCTGTTCATCTACCTGCTCCACCAGCCCATCGTCTACGGCCTGCTGGAGCTGATCGCAAGCCTGAGACAGTAAAAAATTCCTGCGCCATCCGGCGCAGGAATTTTTTTCGTTACGTTTCCAGCTGTTTTCTGACGACCTGCACGATCCGCGCGATCGCGGCGCTCAGCACCGCGTTGACGGCGAATTCCACCAAAAAGTTCACACCGATGAACGCCACGAACAGATACGTCACAACATCCGTCCCGCCCGCGTACTGCGCCAAAATTGGCCGGAAGACCGTCAGCATCCCGACGGCAAACACGCCCGTGTTCACGACCGGCGCGACCAGCGCCGCCGCGATGCAGCTGAGCGTCTGCTTCTTTTCCAGCGCCTTTGCCGCGAGTCCCGCGCACAGGCCGCACAGCACGGCCTTGCCGACGCACACGACGATCAGCCAGAACGGGCTGGCCGTCCACAGCAGATACGTGAACTGGTCCGCGCCGGTAATGCCCGCGATCAGGCACACAAGGCCGAACACGAAGCCCAGTCCCGCGCCCGCGCCGGGCCCGAACAAGATCGCGCCCACCACGATTGGCACCAGCGTCAGCGAGATCGGGACCGGCCCGATCCGGATGCCGCTGGCTACGGTCTGCAGCACAACGACCAGCGCGGCCAGAATGGCCAGCGAGGTCAGACGGACGACGGATGCATGATTGTTGCGTTTCATAAGTACCTCCTGCTGTCACTCCGGGCAATCCCGGATGCAACGCAAATATTTTACCACGGGCAGTGCCCGGTGATAACAGAAACAAAGAAAATGATGGGAGAGGGGAGCGCTTACGGGATCTCCTCCTCCACGGGTTCGCTGGAGATGGGCGCGCCGTCCTTGATGGCCTGCCACTGCTCACGCGTGATGAGCAGCTGGCGGGGCTTGGAGCCCTCAAACGGGCCGACGATGCCGCGCTCCTCCATCTCATCCATGATGCGCGCCGCGCGGGCGTAGCCGAGCTTCAAGCGCCTCTGGAGCATGGAGACGGAGGCCTGTCCGGTCTCGAGAATGACGTCGACCGCGGCCGGGAGCATTTCGTCGCCGTCGGAGCTTTCGGTCTCCGCAGCAGTGCTGCCGGAGCTGCCGGAGCCGGATTTTCCGCTCTCGGCCGCCTTTTTGTCGATCTCCGCCATGACGGAATCGGAATACTCCGCCTCGCTGGAATCTTTGATGAACGTGACGACGTCCTGGACCTCGTTGTCCGTGATGAAGCAGCCCTGCACGCGCTTGGGCTTGCCCTGGCCGAGCGGCGCATAGAGCATGTCGCCCTTGCCGACGAGCTTTTCCGCGCCCGCAGTATCGAGAATGATGCGCGATTCCATCGCGGAGGCGACGGCGAACGCAATGCGCGAGGGGATATTGGCCTTCATCAGGCCCGTGATGACGTCCGCGGACGGACGCTGCGTCGCAATGACCAGATGAATGCCCGACGCACGGCCCATCTGCGCGATGCGGCAGATGGATTCTTCGACTTCCTTGGCAGCCACGAGCATCAGGTCTGCCAGCTCGTCGATCACGACAACGATCTGCGGCATCGGCTCGAGCTCATCGTCGGCGGACATGCGCGCCTGCTTGTTGTAGGATTCGAGATCGCGGACGCCCGCGTCCGCCATCATGCGATAGCGCCGCATCATTTCCGTGACGGCCCACTGCAGGCTGCCTGCGGCCTTTTTGGGGTCGGTGACGACCGGGATGAGCAGGTGCGGAATGCCGTTGTAAATGCCAAGCTCGACCATCTTCGGGTCGATCATGATGAGCTTGACCTCCTCGGGCTTCGCCTTGTACAGCAGCGAGATGATCAGGCTGTTCATGCAGACGGATTTACCGGAGCCGGTCGTACCGGCGATCAGCAGATGCGGCAGCTTGCCGATATCGCCGATGATGCGGTTGCCGCCGATATCCTTGCCGACGGCAAAGGAGACCTTCGATTTGTGCTTCGCGAACTCCGGCGAGTCGATGACCTCGCGCGCCATGACGACCGACACGATCCGGTTCGGCACCTCGATGCCGACCACAGAGATCTTGTCCGGGATGGCCGCGATGCGCACGCCCGACGCGCCGAGCGCCAGCGCGATGTCGTCCGCCAGATTCGTGACCTTCGAGAGCTTGACACCGCGCTGCAGCTCCAGCTCATACCGCGTGACCGACGGGCCGCGCGTGACGTTGATGATGTGCGCCTCGATGCCGAACGACTGCAGCGTATCGCTCAGCCGCTCCGCGTTCTGCCGCATTTCCTCGGTGCCGTCGTGCGCCTGACCGCTCCCGGCCTTCAGAAGGTCGACGGGCGGGAACTGATACTCGGGCTTTGCAGGCTCCTGCTGCGTGATCTGCTGCGCGATCTGCGCGGCCTCGAGCTGCACGTCCGCCTTTTTGAGCTTTTCCGGCTGCTCCGGCACCTGCAGCGGCGGAAGCGGTTCTTCCGGGGCAGGGGCGGGCTGCGGCTCGGGCCTGGGCGCGTCAAAATGGTCGATGATGAGCGGCGGCATCTGCCGCGGCTGTGTCATGGGAATGACGTTCGGGATGGGCGCAGGCGCCGGTTCTTCTTCCGGTTCCGGCTCCGCCGCCTTCGCGGGCGGCTCCGGCTGGTCGGCGATCAGCGCGTCAAACTGCGACTTGTAATCGGTGTGTACCTCCGGCTCCGGCTGCACGGCGGCGGGCGCTTCCGCGGCCTCCGGCTCCTGCACAGGCGCGGCGGACGGCTTTGCCTGCCTGCGGCTGTTCTCCACGAAAACATCCGGCCGCATGGGTGCGGAGCGCTTCGCGCTCTTTTTGGGTGTTTCTTCAGGCAGGGGAGGATCGTCGACCGGCAGGTCGAACTCGCTCATCCGCGACGCGCGGCGCTGCTCCGCCCGCTGGACATGCTCGATGTGATGCGTGGCGACGGTGTCGACGATGGCCTGCGCGGTGTCCTTATGCTCGCGCTGCGGCTCGGCATATTCGGCGCGCGGCCGGTTCTTGATGGCGGTCACAATGCTCGCGACCGTCATATTGAGGCTCGTGATCAGACTCAGCAGCATCCCGACGATCACCACGATCACCGCGCCAATCCGGCTGATGAGCGCCGCGAGCAGACTTGCCAGCCCGCCGGACAGCACGCCTCCGGCCGTGCCGCTGATACCGCCGTCCCAGAGCGCGGTGACGACTTCCCAGCCCTCCGGCGCGTCAAAGCTCCCGCCCACCAGCTGCACCAGACTGCCGACCAGCGCGGCCGTCAGAAACGTGCACGTCACGCGCAGTGCGACGGGGCGGCCGTCATGCAGGATGAGGATGAGAAAGCTCATCACGAACGAGAACGGCAGGATATAAAATCCCGCGCCGATCAGCCCCCGGAATACCGACCCGAGCAGATTCAAGATCGCCGCGTCGATCCGGAAGCAGCACAGCACCGTCAGCAGCGCCAGCACCAGACACACGCAGGCGCCGACCTCCCGTCGGATGGGCGCGGCCTGCTTTTTGGCCGGCTTTTTCCGCCCGCGGGAGGAGGAAGATGTCGTTTTTCTTTTGTTATTGGTGGCCATGAAACCTTACACCTCACGAAATCAGGGACAGGATCAGCGTCAGCAGACCCGCGCCCCAGCAGTAATAGCAAAATCCGCCGAATTTCCCGCGCTGCACGATACGGTTGAGCGCGAAAATGGCGAGATACCCGAATACGAACGCCGCCGCGACGCCGCACAGATACATCGGCACCTCCGCCCAGTCGATCCCGGCGGAAATGGCCTTGATGAGCGACAGCAGATTCGCGCCCAGCACGGCGGGAATGGAGAGGAAGAACGAGAAGCGGACCGCGAACGTCCGGTCAAACCCGCGCAGCAGCCCGGCGGAGATCGTCGTTCCGGACCGGGACAGGCCGGGCACGACGGCGATCATCTGCGCCAGGCCGATGACCATCGCGTCCGAGAGCGTCATGGCCTTTTCTGTCTTGTTGCCGTGGCCGAAGCGGTCAGCCGCCAGCAGCAGGAAGCCCGTGGCGATGAGCGCGAAGCCGATGAAAAACGTGTTGTAGAACAGCGGATCCAGCCAGTCGTTCAGCAGCGCGGCGGGGATCAGCGGGAGCGTGGCCGCGATCAGAAACAGCAGCAGCCGCCGCCGCGGCAGATCGGGCTTTCCGCCGCGCCGCAGCTTTTTGATGTGGAGCATGGCGAGTCCCTCGCGGCACAGCCCGCGCAGCTCCGTATGATACGCCAGAATGACCGCCCCGAGCGTCCCGAGATGCAGCAGAACGTCAAACAGCATCTGGTTTTCCAGATCCCCGATGCGCAGAAAGTTCTGCAGAATGGCGAGATGGCCGGAGCTGGAGATCGGCAGAAACTCCGCAAGCCCCTGTATGATACCAAGTAAAATGGCGCTCCAATAGGTCATACCAGATCCTCCATCCGGAAAGTTGCCTCCGCCGGGCGGATGCACATACATATTTATATTATCACAGATCCAGAAATATTTCCACTATACGTTCGAAAAAGCTCTGCGGGAATTTTCCCGCAGAGCCGATCGAAAGAAACATGGGAGACTCAGCCGGCCTTTTTTCGCTCCGGCAGCTGCGACAGGAGGATGGCCGCGAACATGATCGCGCACCCGATCAGCTCCTTCCCAGAAAGCCCCTGCCCGATGAGGATCCACCCGAACAGCGCCGCAAAGACCGATTCCAGGCTCATCAGCAGCGACGCCAGCGCAGGCTGCACGTCCCGTTCGCCGATGATCTGGAAGGTATAGGCCACGCCGCCGGAAAACACGCCCGCGTACACGATCGGCAGCCAGCAGCTGCGGATCGAAGCCCAGTCCGGCGACTCAGACACGAGCATACCCACTGCCGACAGCGCCGCACACACAAAAAACTGCACGCAGCTCAGCCGCACGCCGTCCATCCGCGGCGAGACGGCGCTGATATAACAGATATGGAACGTAAAGAGCACCGCGCACCCGAGCGTCAGCAGGTCGCCGCCCGCGATCGAGAACCCGGACCCGACGCACAGCAGATACATCCCGAACACCGCGGCCGCCGCGCACAGCCAGACCTTGAGGCCCGCCTTTTTGCCCGTCAGCACCCCGACGATCGGCACGAAGACGATATACAGCGCCGTCACGAACCCGGATTTGCCGACCGTCGTGTCCAGCAGGCCGAACTGCTGCAGCGTCGTCGCCGCGAACAGCAGCACACCGCAGATGACGCCCGCCAGCAGTTGCCGCTTTTTGTCCTCCTTCGTGACCGGCCGGTTCTGTGACCAGCCCTTGCGGTCCAGCACCCGGATGACCGGCAGCAGCACCAGCCCCGCCAGGAAAAACCGCGTCGCGCCCATCGTGAACGGACCGACATACTGCATGCCCTCGCTCTGCGCGACGAATGCCGAGCCCCAGATCATGGCACACAGGAGAAGAAGAATACAGCCCTTTGTCTGCTTGTGCATGGCTTTGCTCCTTTATCGTAAAAAAGAATTTTCTGCCATGATAGCACATTCCCCGTGCAAAGTCAAACAATCTTGCCGCCCGTCGGAATTTGTGGTATCATATACAAAAAACAGGGGAGGCGCACGCATGGAACCGTTATTTCTGCCGGTGCTGCACAGCTTTGAAAACAATAACATCTTTACGGGGAGCTTCGGCGCGCTCCGCTTCCGCGTGACCCCGTCGATCGTCATGCTGAACCAGAAAGAGGTCAACTTTGACGAAAGTTCCATGAAATGCGAGTGCTGGCACGGCGAATACTGCTACGAAAAAAGCCAGATGGAAGACGAAAAAGTCTTCCCCCTCTCCGAGCCCGCCTGCCAGGAAATGTACGACTGGCTGATGGCGCATGTATGAGCGCAAAAACGCCCGGCAGACCTGCCGGGCGTTTGCCATATCCAGATCAGAGAGCGGCGGGCAGGATGAAAGAAAAGAGAAGGACCGCCCGCCGCCCCGAATAGCTCCCTGTTCGAGCTGGCTTAATCATAGCAGAATAAAATTACATTGTAAAACTGTTGATTCTTGTGTATGATACAGGTAATACCTGTGAAAGAGGGGACGCTATGAATCTGCAGACGATGGAATACTTCGCGGTCCTTGCCCGCGAGCGCAGCTTTACCCGCGCGGCCGAGGCCCTGCATATCACGCAGCAGTCGCTCTCCGGCCATATCGCCGCCGTGGAGCAGGAGCTGGGCGCGCAGCTCCTCTCCGCCTTCCTCCGCATCGCCCGGCAATGCGTCCACGAAGCATAAAACCCCGGCCCCCGCCATCAGGCGAGGGCCGGAACTTTTTTATGAGGTCATCTATCTGCCAAAGCGTCAGGAGAGTTTTCCACTTGGGGAACAAGTGAGAGTGACGGAGGCAGGGGCAGTTGCACTTAGGCAACGCATTGTTGCAGTTGCTGTAGCCGAAGCGCCGGAACAGCTGGAACTCCCTCGCACAAGCGACCATGTGGATTTACTGATTGAGTATGTATAATCAGAGTCAGTAGCGGTAGCTGTACTGCCGGTATAGGTGAACGAAGCAATAACGGTAATCGAATATAGCTTTTCGCTGTTGCTTCCGAAATAGATATTTGTTTTTTCACCGGATTTTGTCGCGTTTACACCTCGCGTTGAAGGGAGAACCCTGATCGTTGAAACAACGTAAGAACCATCCTCGAAATATGTAATACTCTCCTGTGCGGAGGCAGCGGCGGGAAGACAGAACACAGAAACAATGATTGCAGCAAAGAGAATAAGAGAAATAATGGAGTTTTTAAATTTCAATTTCATGTGATTTCCCCCTGATTCAATTATCCGTTTCGGAAAAACCTTCTGATGGGTACTCAATGATATGTGATTCTGCATAGACAACAGAATTCTCTATTATCACCTGTGCATACACAAACGCTGCAGAGCAAATGAGCAGGACAATTAGAACTACAGCTAAAATATACCGAAGCCGGTGCCGCTTCTGATAGGCCTGCAGCTGCTCCGGGGAGATGCTGCTCAGCAGCTCCTGTGCGGTCTCATCCGGGGTGCCGATCTGGGCAATCAGGGCGTCCAGCGTGGTGCAGTCGGGCGCGGATTCGGCCAGCTCCTCCTGCAGCCCGTCCAGCAGCTGCCGCCGCTGGCGCGCCGGGAGCGGAAGCTTTTTCCGGACAGCCCGGCAATACTGCTGCATGACGGTATTTGTGTGTTTCATCCGTCCCATCCCTCCATCAGCTGCCGGAATACGCCGGAGATCTCGTCGTATTCGGCCAGTGTCTGCCGCAGATACTCGCGTCCCGCGGCTGTAACGGCATAGTAATTCCGCGCACGGCCATCGACGATCTCGCTTGCGCTGATGGTCAGATAGCCCTGCTCCTCCAGCCGGTACAGGACGGGATACAGCAGAGAAAGCTGATATTTTCCGCCTGTGCGCTGCTTTAATTCCTGGATCAGTTCGTACCCATACATCGGACGGTCCGACAGAATGCGCAGGACCGCCAGCGGGCTGGTCGCCCGCTTGAAATAAGCCAGAAACGAATGCCCGGAGTCCTCCCGCTTCGCCATAGGCCTCCCTCCTTCCGGGAGAGGGTGTCGACAATAATTTTATAGCACATTATTTTTTTGAAGTCAATATTAAGCATTGACAAATAATATGACACGATATATACTAACTTCAGAGACGAAGACTGAGAAAGGGGTGAAACAACAGAAGAAGGGAAGGCTAATCCATCGTATGTGCATACAAAGAAAGGAGCATAAACATGAAAAAAATTATCAGTCTGGCTTTGTGTTTGGTTTTTATTTTTACCTTCGCTGTTCCGGCATTTGCGACGGATGTTTCTTACGAGATGGTTGAAGATGTAAGCATGAAGTACACAATTCCTACAAAATACGATTCAATTCTGAAATCGCAAACAGGCGAGTATGCTATGGTTTGCGGTGATGCTATTCAGCCTGTTGGACGGATGAATTTACGTTTATCAGATGAAACTGCAGTTAATCAATTTATGACGACGGATGAAATTCCGAAAGAAGTTAAAGAGTACGTCTCTACACTGGTTGAGATGAATCAGATGGATGAGAACGCTGATTTAGCTGTAACGTATTTCTCGCCACTTCTTCTTAACAATAACACCTATACAAACTATGGAAGCTATAGGGGAATGTCTATGCGAACAGATGGAGTTTTTGTGGAAAATATATCCACTGCATTTCATTACAAGGTGGATGGGACAAAAGCTAAAGCTTTTGCAGATTCGGTCGATAGAATTGTATTTATAATTGGAGGCGTCGCAGCAGGCGCGACGAGTAAAGTTATTTCTTTTTCTCAGACTTTACTTCAGATTTTTGAAGCTGCAACTGGACAGAGCGTTGTAACGACATCGTCAAGCGATTTTAGCCAGGTTGAACTGAAATATGATGATTACAGACAGTGGACATATGGATTATATGGTGGGACAGATTGGCAACTTGGTTATTGTTCAGAGAAAGTAAATGTTAGGACTATTCGTATATATCAGCAGTTTGTTGTTAATGGATCGGGAAGGCAAGTATTATCCTCTAAACCGGGAGATGTTGTGAAGTCGCCGCATTTTGATGATCCGTGGGAGACTGCATACTATAGCATTCTATCCCCGCTTGATGAATGGATTTCCTGTGAAATTGGCGGAATCACATGGAATTTTGCAACATAACAGTGAGAAAACTCTGATACGTGTGAATATATGAACTTCTGCAAAAAAAAAATAACTTTAGCAGTTGTGCTACTGCTGGCAATAGTAGCACTAGTCTGGTTTAAACCGCGGGAGGTCGTGCTGCCGGAAAATTGCCGCCTGCGAGTTACCATAGACAGTTTCAGCGATGACCGTATCTTTGTGGAGGATCCGGAGAAGAAAGCACGGTTGCTGGAGCTTCTGTCGGCGCTCCGCGTCCGGCGGTATTTTGAACAGCCGGAAAGCGATTTCCCGCCCGGCTTGACCCTGCGCGTCGGAGAGTACGCGAGAGTAGAGGTATTCGATCTGTCGAATGGGATCGTCGCCTATTATACCGTCTCGCTGATCCAGCCGCCCCTCGGCACCTTCACCGACCTTTCCACCGGGATCCGCTGGCGCCTGCAGGACAACGAAGCCGTCGCCGCCGTGGCTGCATATATCCGCGAGCTGACCGAATAAAAGCAGAAAAAAAGCCCGGCCCCTGCAATGCAGGGGCCGGGTTTTTCCTGTCTCAGGCCTGCGGCTCGGAAGCTTCGGCTTCCGGGGCGGGCGCGGGCTGCGGAGCGGCCGGTCGGGGCTTGAGCTCGGCCAGCGCCTGCCGAAGTGCTTCGTTCTCCGTGCGCAGCTCGTCGAGCTGGGCGTTGAGCGGCGCGAGCTGCTTTTTGAGCTTCCGGTCCGCGAGCTTCTGGTGGAGCTTGTAGTGGCTGTACACGTTCAGCGCCGTCAGTGCGACGAACGCGCCGCCCGCGATCAGCCCGACCTTCTTCATGTCGGACCGCCGCAGCACATGGTGGGACCTGTTCTTCCCGCCGCGCGTGATCTCCACCACCGCGGGATCGTCCGTCCCAAGCTTCTTCTGCGCCAGCGCCTTCAGCGCCTCGCAGCGTGTTTTGACATTGCAGTGCATATCGTACCTCCCATATTGGCGACTGTTCCATCTGTTTACAGATATTATATCCCGCGCCGTGCGTTTTTGCAAGAGGGGAGGGAAGAAATGCGCTCAGACCTCGCTGCGCTCGCGCTTGTTCTGCAGCAGCTGCAGCGCGAGGATGCCCGCCACGATCACAAGACCAATCAGGTCGGAGACCGTACCCGGGATCAGCAGCGTCAGACCGCCGACGACAGCCAGCACGCGCAGCGGCCAGCCCATCTTCCGGAGGATATACCCCTCCAGACCCGCAGCGACTGCGAAAATGCCGAGCAGCGCCGTGATGACGATCTGGACGACCTGGAAGATGCTCGTGACGTTCTCAAAGAGCATCTGCGGGTTGTACGCGAAGATGAACGGTACGATGAAGGCCGCGATGGCGAGCTTCGTCGCGTTGATGCCGGTCTTCATGGGGTTCGACTTTGCAATGGCCGAGCCCGCGTAGGCCGCCAGCGCGACCGGCGGCGTGATGTCGGCGACGATGCCGAAGTAGAACACGAAGAAATGCGCCGCCACGAGCGGATACCCCATCTTGATGAGGATCGGCGCGCAGGTGGAGGCCATGATGCAGTAGTTTGCCGTCGTCGGCACGCCCATGCCGAGGATGATGCAGCAGATCATGGTCAGGATGAGGCCGATGAACGTCGCGTTGCCCGCCAGCTGGACGATGGCGTTGATCAAAATCGAAGCCAGCCCTGTGACCGTGATGCAGCCCGCGATGATGCCAGCCATCGCGCACGCGACAGCGACCGTGATCGCGCCCTTCGCGCCCGCCTCGAGCGAGTCGACCGCGGACTTGCCGCTGTCAGCCAGCGCGCCGCCGACCGCGCGGACCGTCGTCTTCACAGACTTCTCGCCTGCGTCCCGCATCCGGGTCAGGAAGAAGTTGACGAGGCCGACCGCGATGGCCGCGAGGATGGAATAGGCCGCGGAGTGCGACATCGTCTTCGCGCCGGATGAGACCAGCCAGACGAGCAGGATCAGCGGCAGGATCAGATAGCAGTCGCGCGCGAGCAGGCTCCACTTCGGCAGCTGATCTCTGGGGATGCCGCGCAGCCCGAGCTTCTTCGCCTCCAGGTGCACGGAGATGAAAATGCCGGTGAAATACAAAATCGCGGGCAAGATCGCTTTAACAGCGACCTGCGCATACGGAATGCCGATGTACTCCGCCATCAAAAAGGCGGCCGCGCCCATGATGGGCGGCATGATCTGGCCGCCGGTGGAGGCCGCAGCCTCGACCGCACCGGCGAATTCCGGCTTGTAGCCGGTCTTTTTCATCATCGGGATGGTGAACGAGCCGGTCGTGACCGTGTTGCCCACGGACGAGCCGGACACCATGCCGCACAGCGCGGACGAAATGACCGCCACCTTCGCCGGGCCACCGGAGGACCAGCCGGCAATCCGGTTTGCGAACGAAATAAAGAAGTTCGCAATGCCGGTGCGCTCCAGAAACGCGCCGAAGATGATGAACAGCACGATGTAGGTATAGCAGACGCTGATCGGCGTGCCGATGACGCCGCTCGTGGTGTAGAACAGCTTATAGATGATGTTCTTGAGCGCCTGATAGAAGCTGGGGTTGTAGCTCAGCTGGTTATAGAACGCGTAGACGATCAGAAGACCCGCCACGACCAGGATCGGCAGACCCACGCAGCGGCGGCACAGCTCGACGAGCACCAGAATGCCGACGACGCCGATCGCCACATGGACGGGCTGGATGCGCGTGGCGAGCTTGATCATCGTCATCGCGTTGAAGGCAAAATAGAAGAAGCAGCCCGCGCCGATCACCATCAGCAGGATATCGTACCAGGGCAGGTAATTCGGCTTCACATGGTGCTTGCTGGCGGGGAAATTGAGGAAGCCCGCGAGCACGATAAAGCCCATGAAGCCGGGCAGGCGGATCTCCGGCATGGCCGTGGAAAACAGCGTCATGCAAATGCACAGCAGGGCAAAGGCGGCCATAAAGACCTTGATCACGACGGCCTGCCAGCCGGACCAGATCCGGGTGTTGGATTCGCGGTCATATTTGCGCATGACCTCATCAACGTCGGCGGCAATATTCTGCGCGTCGTCGCTGGCGGTCATGGGGGTGTTCCTGTCGGGAGTCTGGGACAAGTTGCATTTCTCCTTCTTTTCTTCAGATTTGCGCGACAACTACGGCAGGGGACCCCTGCCGTAGTTGTAAAAGTGCTGGAATACCGTGTAAAACGCGTTAAGATTTACTTGGTGGGGACCTCAAAGCCCTTTTCCGCGAAGTACTTGGCAGCGCCCGGATGATAGGGGACAGAGGTGATGGAAGCGCCGTACTCGGTGCTGATCTCGGCGTACTTGGCGTGGGTGTCGGTCAGGCTGGCCGCGTTGTCAAAGATATCGGCCACGAGCGCGTAGATGGCATCCTCAGAAACGTCGTCGCGCGCAAGGATGACTGCGCCGACCGCGACGGTCACGGTGTCGGAGTCCAGACCGTAGACGTCCTTGCCGATGGTGACCTTGGTGTAGTACGGGCACTTGGCAAGAAGCTCTTCGACATGCTCGTCATCGAGAGAGACGAGGTAAACGTCCTTCGTGGTGGCAAGGTCAGTCACGGCGGTCGTCGGAGCACCGGCCACGATGAAGGCCGCGTCGATCTGGCCGTTCTTCAGCGCGTCTGCGCTGTCGCCGAAGGACTGGTAGGTCGGGTTGATGTCCGCTTCGGTCATGCCGTAGACGCCGAGCACGTCCATCGCGTTGAAGAACACGCCGGAACCGGCCGCGCCGATGGAGACGTTCTTGCCCTTGAGGTCCGCAACGGACTTGATCTCGGGATCCGTGGTGACGATCTGCACCTGCTCGGTGTAGAGAGCCGCGACAGTGGAGAAGCAGGTGACCGCGCCGGTTTCGGCAAAGATATTCGTGCCTTCATAGGCGTAGGCCATGACGTCGGACTGGCAGAAGGCCAGATCGGCGTTGCCGTCCTCGAGCTCAAAGATGTTCGACTGTGAGCCATTGCCGACCAGGCCGACGACGTCGATGCCGGCGTTGTTGGTCGCATGCTGGGCAATGACGGAGCCGAAGGCGTAATACGTGCCGGATTCGCCGCCGGTCACAAAGCGGAGCTTGGCGCCGGAAGCAGCAGGAGCGTCAGTGGAAGCTGAAGCGTCGGTCGAAGCCGGAGCGTCGGTGGAAGCCGATGCGTCGGTGGAAGCGGGAGCCTCAGTCGAGGCAGCGCACGCAGCCATGCCCAGAACGAGAACAGCCGCGAGAAGCAGTGCAAGGATCTTTTTCATCAGAATTCCCTCCATACAAATTTTATTTTCCTTACTATACAGCCTCAGAATGAATTTTTCAAGATAGCAGCGTGCGAAATATGAAATTTATTTTTTTCAAAACGCAAAAAACAGCGGAAATCCTGCATAATTTTGCTTACAAACAGCGAAAATGCATTTTATAGAAAGAAATCCTGCAAAATGATGAAATTTTTAGATTCGCAAAACTGCAAAACGAACACGCGCGGGCGGCCGATCCCGGCCGCCCGCGCGTAAAAAATACAGCTTTATACCGTATGGCTATGCAGATAGTCCTTCAAAAACAGGATCGCCTGCCGGTAGCCCTCGAACCCGAGCCCCATATACGTCTTCACGCAGGCAAGCCGCGCGTAGGAGACCTGGCGGAAGTCCTCGCGCTGCCTGACATCGGACAGATGGACCTCGACCGCCGGAATGGCGACCGCCTTCAGAGCGTCCAGGATCGCGACGCTCGTGTGCGTATAGGCGGCAGGGTTGATGACGATGCCGTCATATACGCCGTAGGCCGCCTGGATCTCGTCGACGAGCGCCCCCTCGTGGTTCGACTGAAAGACCCTGCACCCGAAGCCCGCCTCCCGGCAGGCCTCCTTGCAGAAGGCCTCGAGCGCGGCATAGTTCTGTGTGCCATAAATGGCCGGCTCACGCAGGCCGAGCAGATTGAGATTCGGTCCGTTCAAAATCAGCAGCTGCATCCGAGTACCTCCAGAATTTGCGCGGCCGCCGCCTCCGGCGTGCCGTTGTTGTCGATCATCGCATCCGCAAAGCGGGCGTAGAGCGGCTTCCGCTGCGCGTAGATCGTCTGCGCGCCCAGCGCCTGCGAGACCGGCCGTCCCGCGGACGGCAGCCGCTCGAGCGCGCGCTGCAGGCAGAAGATCTCGCCGTTCTGGTGCAGCAGCGGGTAATTTTCCTCCCGCGTGACGCTGCCGCCGCCGGTCGCAAGGACCAGCCCCGACTGCCGTCCGAGCGCTGCGAGCACGGCCGTCTCCCGCCGGCGGAAGCCCGCCTCGCCCTCGCGCCGGAAGATCTCCGGGATTGGCATCCCGGCCTCACGTTCTACGACACTGTCGGCGTCGACGAACGTCCGTCCCAGCCGCTCAGCCACCAGCTTCCCGACCGTCGTCTTCCCGCTGCCGGGCATCCCGATGAGGATGACGTTGTGCATCTGCGCCCCGAGCGCCTTCGTGATCGAGAAGATCTTCTCGTCCGCGACCGGCTCGCCCGTAAAATCCTCGCAGCTCTTCTTCGCCTGTGCGGCGAGCATCAGAAGCCCGTTCGCGCGCCGGAGCCCGGGTGCTTCCGCCTGCAGCAGAAATCCCGTGCGCGCGGGGTTGTAGACCACGTCCAGCGCGGCCTCCAGCTGCGGCAGACGGCGAAGGTCGACCGGCGAGACGCCGGTATTCGGATACATGCCGACAGGCGTCGTGTTGACGGCGATCTGCGCGTCCGCGTGTCGGTCCAGATTTTCATAGTTGTCTTCCCCGTGCCGCGAGATCACCACGACCTCGCGCGCGCCGAGCTGCCGGAGCACATACTGCGCCGTCGCCGAAGCGCCGCCGCTGCCGAAGACGAGCGCCTTTTTCCCGGCGACGTCCGCGCCGCTGGACTGCACCAGCATCGAAAAGCCGTAGGCGTCGGTATTGTCGCCCCAGAGCGTCCCGTCCGCCCGGCGGACGAGCGTGTTGACCGCGCCGATGGCCCGCGCCGTGTCGGAAAGCTCTGCGCAGTAGGGGATCACGTCCTTTTTATAAGGGATCGTGACGTTCAGCCCGTCGAAGGCCCCTTCCTGTAAAAAGGCGCCGAGGTCCTCCGGCTCCACCTCAAACAGCCGGTACGAATAATCCGCCAGCCGCTCGTGGATGGCAGGGGAGTAGCTGTGGCCGAGCTTCCGGCCGAGCAGTCCGCAGCGCAGCGTCTTAGTATCCATATCCAAGCTCCTTTTTCCGCTCCATCACCGCATCGAGCACGGCAATGGCCGCCGCCGCCTCCACGCACGGGACCGCGCGCGGGACGATGCAGGGGTCGTGCCGCCCGTGGATGACGAGCTTCGTCTCCTCCATCCGGGACAGGCTGACCGAGTCCTGCTCCCGGGAAATGGACGGCGTCGGCTTGAACGCCGCCCGGAACACGACCGGCATCCCATTCGAGATCCCGCCCAGGATCCCGCCGCAGTGGTTCGTTTTCGTGACGATCTTTCCGTTTTCCACGCAGAACGGGTCATTATTTTCGCTTCCGCGCAGCCGCGCGGCGGCAAAGCCCACGCCGAATTCCACACCCTTGACCGCCGGAATGGCAAATACCGTGCGCGCAATGCGGTTTTCCAGTCCCCCGAACATCGGATCGCCGATCCCCGCTGGGAGCCCCTCTATCACGCACTCGATCACGCCGCCGACGGAGTCCTGCTCCGCCTTTGCCTGCGCGATCTGCGCCTGCATGGCCGCCGCCGCCTCGTCCGAGACGGCCGGGAACGGCTTTTCATCCACCGGCGCGTCAAACGCCGCCTCGTCCGCCACCGTGCCGATCGACACGATCCGCGCCCGCACCCGGACGCCCTGCTTTTCCAGCACCTGCAGGCAGAGCCCGCCCGCGATGCAAAGCGGCGCTGTCAGACGGCCGGAAAAATGTCCGCCGCCCGCGGCGTCCTGCGCGCCGCCGAACTTGACCTGCGCGGTATAGTCCGCGTGGCCGGGGCGGGGGATATCCATCAGGTTTTCATAGTCGCCGGAGCGCGTATTCGTGTTGCGGATGATGGCCGTGAGCGGCGCGCCGCAGGTCTGGCCGTCCTTCAGACCGCATAAAAACTCCGGCAGATCCGCCTCCTTCCGCGGCGTCGACCAGGCATTCTGCCCGGGCGCGCGGCGGCGCAGAAACCGGCCCAGCGCGTCCAGATCGACCGGCAGCCCGGCGGGCAGCCCATCGATGGTCACGCCGATGGCAGGCGCGTGCGACTGTCCGAAGATCGAGACGGTCAGATTGCCGTCATATACGCTGCTCATAACGCTTCCTCCTGCAATGCAGTAAAGTCTTCCCAGAACGCGGGATAGGATTTTGCGACGCACGCGCTGCCGCATACCGTGACCGGCTGCGTGCAGCCGCAGACGGCCGCCGCCGCGCTCATGGCGATGCGGTGATCGCCGCTGGCGTCGACGCTTCCGCCCGTGAGCGCGGGCTGTCCTGTGATGATGAGTCCATCCGGCAGCTCGCGGACTGTCCCGCCAAGCGCTTCGATGAGTGCGGCCGTCGTCCGGAGCCGGTCAGACTCCTTGATGCGCAGCCGCGCAGCATTCTCGATCCGCGTTTCGCCCGCGCAGAGCGCGGCCAGCACGCTCACGACCGGCACCAGATCCGGGACCGGCCCCGCGTCGAGCGTGATGCCGCGCAGCGTACCGCGCCGGACCGTGACCGTATCGCCCTCGATGTTCACCTCCGCGCCGAAGCGCATCAGGATCTCCGTGATGGCCCGGTCAGCCTGCAAAGACGCAGCATCCAATCCGGACACACAGACACCCTGCCGCGACAGCGCGCCCATGCACAGGAAAAACGCCGCGTTCGACCAGTCGCCCTCGACCAGCTGCCTGCCCGGCGCGGCATACCGCTGCCCGCCTGGGATCATCCAGCACTGGCCGTTTTTTTCAAAGCGGATCCCGGCCGCGCGCAGCGCCTGCTCCGTCATGGCGACGTACCGCGCCGACTGCAGCTGCCCGGTGACCGTAAGCGTACTGTCCTCCGCAAGCAGCGGCAGCGCGAACAGAAGCCCGGACACGAATTGCGACGAGACATTGCCGGGCAGGGCATAGCTGCCCGCCTGCAGCTGCCCGCATACGTGCAGAAGATCATCCTCTCGCTGCAGCTGCATCCCGTGCGCCTCCAGCAGCTCCCACAGCGGGCTGAGCGGCCGCTCCGGCAGCCTGCCGTGCATCCGGATCTGCGCACGGACGCCCATCGCCCCGAGGACCGGCAGCAAAAACCGCAGCGTCGAGCCGCTTTCTCCGGCGTCCAGCGCAGCCTGCGCAGGGAAGACCGCGGGCGGCTCGATCCAAAGCCCGTCCGCCTCCGCCTCGATCTTCGCTCCCAGCGCCCGCAGGCACTGCATCGTCGCCTCGATATCCTCGCTGAAGCCGTCCAGCACAAGATGGCCCGGCGTCCGGGACAAAGCGGCGCAGATGAGCATCCGGTGCGCCTGTGATTTTGAGGCCGGGATCCGGACCGCGCCAGTGCGCGGCCCGGGCAGCAGCGTCCGGTTCATCGCGCGCCTCCGGCCCGGAGCCAGTCCATGATCTCGGAGGCGGGCGTCTTCACGATCCGGCACTGCCCGACGGCGGTCGGGACGATCAGATGGATCGTATCCCCGGCGGCCTTCTTGTCGTGCAGGACCGTCGGGAGCATGTCCTCCGCGCGGAACGCGCAGTCGACCGGTAACCCGTACTGCCGCAGAAGTTCCACCACCGCGTCGCGCGTCTCCTCCTTGCAGAGCCCGAAGGCCGCCGCCGCGCGGACCATCATGGCCATCCCGATGGCCACGGCGGAGCCGTGGCTCACCGCAAAGCCGCTGCAGGCCTCGATCCCGTGGCCGAACGTGTGGCCGAGATTGAGCAGCTGCCGCTGCCCGCGGTCAAATTCATCCTGCGCGACGATATCCCGCTTCATCGTGACGCAGGTCTCAATGATATGTTCCAGCTGCGCGTGCGCGGATGCGGCCCTGAGATCGTCAAAGAACGGCGCGTTTCCAAGCACGGCGTACTTGATGACCTCCGCGCAGCCGTCGCGGAAGATCTCCTCCGGCAGCGTTGCCAGGCAGTCCGGGTCGCAGAGCACGAGCCAGGGCTGATAGAACGTCCCGGCCAGGTTTTTCCCCGCCGGCAGATCGATGGCCGTCTTGCCGCCGACGGACGAGTCGACCATGGCGAGCAGCGTCGTCGGGATCTGGAGGAAGCCGATGCCGCGCAGATAGGTCGAGGCGGCAAAGCCCGCCAGATCGCCCGCCACGCCGCCGCCGAGCGCGGCGATCGCGTCCTTCCGCGTCAGCTGCTGCGCACAGAGCGCGTCGAGCAGCGCAAGATAGGTGCGCGCGCACTTGGAGCTCTCTCCATGCGGGAACACAAAGCTGCAGACCGTCAGCCCGGCAGACTCCAGACTGTGCCGGGCCGCGTCGCCATACAGCGGCCAGACCGCATCGTCCGAGACGAGCATCACTTTTTTCGCGTCCGTCACGGCGCGGATCTGCTCGCCGGCTTCGTGCAGAAGCCCGCGCCCGATCCGGATCTCATAGCTTCTCGATGCGTGGACCGATACCGTTTTCATCGGCCGTCGACCTCCTCCTTGCGTTTTTTGCCCTCTTCCAGCAGCTGCGTGAGCGCTTCGCCGTCGTTTTCCGCGATGGCGGCTCGGTACTGCATGAGGCAGTCCATCAGCCCGTCCAGCTCGCGGAGCATATAGTCGCGGTTTTCCAGAAACAGCTCCGACCACATCGGTGCGTTCAGCCACGCCACGCGGGTCATATCCTTGTAGCTGCCAGCCGAAAAGCCCTTGTGCGCCTTCGCGGTCGGGCTTTTGATGTAGGCGTTGGAGACCAGATGCGCCATCTGGGACGTAAAGGCGATCATCTCGTCGTGGCTGTCTGCCGTCGTGACCGAGAAGCTGCCGAACCCGGCCGGACTCAGAAGCTCCTTCACGCGGCTCAGAAGCTCGATATCGTCAAAATCCGGCGGCACGATGACCATCGGAGCGTTGTGATAGAGGTTCGCCCGCGCGTGGCCGAAGCCGGAATACTGCGTGCCGGCCATCGGATGGCCGCCAAGATAGGTAAATCCATACTCCTTCGCCAGCGGGAACGCCGCCGCGCACACCACGCGCTTCGTGCCGCAGCAGTCGATCACAACGGGTTTTCCGCCGATGTGCGGCGCGGCCTGCCGCAGATACTCGACCGCAGCCAGCGGCCGCACGCACAGCAGTACCAGCTCGCACGTGCCGATATTGTCCATCGTGAGCGGCTCGTCGACGGCGTC
>DHKK01000155.1:16969-18150 GCA_002404795.1 Clostridiales bacterium UBA4696 | reverse complement strand
TCGTTCCAGTCCTTGGCGTTGTCAGAGTCCTTGTTCAGACCGTCGCGGGTCGCGGTCAGGATGACCTCCGCGCCGTCGTCATACAGGACATAGGTGCCACCGGGGATCAGGCCGACGTCGATGGTGCCGGCTTCCAGACCTTCGCCGACTGCCTCATAGGTGGTGCCGACGGTGATCTCGACTTCGCCGACGTCGTAGCCTTCCTTGGCCAGCTCGTCCTTGAGCAGCTGCTTCAGCGGCTCAGTCGCGGTGATGATCTCCTGCGGCTCGCGGGAGGGAACAAAGGCGACCTTCAGCGTTTCGATGGTCTTTGCAGCCGGTTCCGCAGTCTCTTCGGTCTCGGCGGTGTCTTCGGTCTCAGCGGAAGTATCCGCGGTCTCGGTGGTCTCGGCAGCGGTGGTGCTGTCGGCGGTCGTCGTGTCGGTGTTTGCGCTGCAGCCGGCCAGAATGCCGATCAGCATGACGAGCGCAAGCAAAAGTGCAAGACTTTTTTTCATTGATCGTTCCTCCATCATATCTATCGATCTGTTTCATGGTGCTCCGTTGCAGAAAGCGCCGGAGCCGGTTTCCTGCGGCGGAAAAAATCCCTTTCTGCCGCATTTTGATTATAGCACATCCGACGGAGAAAAAATTTTCTGCTTGCGTAAAAAAAGTATTTATTGCGCGTCCGGCTCCGGGGAGAAAAACCGGGCCATCAGCTCCTCGAAGATCAAGATGATATGCCCGAAGAACAGATTCGGCAGACTGCCCGCCAGCGTCTGCTTCGCGCCGTCGACGACGAAGACAAGGTCGGAAAGCTGCGCGAGCGTCGAGTCGCTCCGGCGCGTAAAGGAGATGATCTTCTGTCCGTGCTGCCTGGCGTGGTGCACGTCGTTGAGGACCGGCTCGGTCTCGCCGCTCTGGCTGACGGCAAACATGACCGCGCTCTCGTCCGCGTCCGCGCTCTGATGCGCCTCCTGAAAGATCATGTAGTCGTAAAAATGCACATTGCTGAAGGCCATAAAGCCGCAGATCGACATGCGCTGGACGATATAGGCCCCGACGATGTTGGAAAAGCCCTCGCCGGTCGTAAAGATCTTCCCGCGCCTGCGCTCGTGCAGCAGCGCGCAGAAGCGGCTGATGAGGTCCGCGGAATAGTTGTCGATCAGGCGCCGCAGCGTCTCCTCCGTCGGCTTTTCGGA
>DHKK01000155.1:0-16873 GCA_002404795.1 Clostridiales bacterium UBA4696 | reverse complement strand
ATGCTCGCCGTGGACAGATAGTTCTCCGCCGCGATCTGCTGGATGCCCACGCGCTTCTCGCCGCGCTCGATGTGCGCCGTGATGCTGGTGATCACCTTCCGCTCATCCTCCGACAGCAGATTCGTCAACAGAAAATAATTGTCACCCATAAAAACTCCTCCTCCACAGCCCCAACCAGATCCAACTCCCTACATTATAAAATAAGTCGCTCATATGTCAAGAAATCTGTGCGGAGAACACCCCCCTCCTCAGCACGCAGCCCCGCCAGCCTGCACTGCACCACCTGCAGACGGGAAACGGAAAGATCCATGCCTCCACTTGCTTTTTATACAGCGCTGCTGGTATGATAACAAAAAAAGCGCGCGCGGCCGGAGGCCGGGCGGGAAAGGGAAGTGCGATGACGGAAAGAGAAAAGCGGGTACAGTGGTTTCAGGAGGCGCGGTTCGGGATGTTCCTGCACTGGGGACTCTACGCGATCCCCGGGCGCGGCGAATGGTACATGAGCGGCGCGCGGATGCCGGCGGAGGAATACGAGCGCTACATGCGGGAATTCACCGCGAAGGCCTACGACCCCAGAGACTGGGCGCGGCGGGCGAAACGCGCCGGGATGCAGTACGTCGTGCTGACGGCGAAGCATCACGACGGTTTCTGCCTGTTCGACTCCAAATTGACGGACTACAAGAGCACGAACGCGCCCTGCGGCCGCGATCTGGTGCGGGAATTCGTGGACGCCGTGCGCGCCGAGGGGCTGCGTGTGGGCCTGTATTATTCCCTGATCGACTGGCACCACCCGGACTTCCCGAAATACAACGACCCGAACCATCCGATGCGCGGCAACCCCGCCTATCGGGAGGAGCAGATCGACTTTGGCCGCTATCTTGCCTACATGCACGGACAGGTCGAGGAGCTGGTCACAAATTACGGAAAGATCGACATCCTGTGGTTCGATTTTGCCTATGGCGAGCTGCGCGGCGAGGCGTGGAAGGCGACCAGGCTCATGCAGATGGTGCGCAGCCACCAGCCGGATGTCGTCGTGGACAACCGGCTCGAGGCCAGCGGCGAGGGCTTCGGGAGCCTCGTCACGGAGCATCCGGCCTATTACAGCGGCGATTTCGTCAGCCCCGAGCAGCTTCTGCCGCCGGAGGGCATCCGCAATGTCCGCGGCGAGCGTGTGCCGTGGGAGCTGTGCGCGACGATGAACAACAACTGGGGCTATGTGCCCTATGACACGAATTACAAGCCCGCGTCCATGCTCATCCGCAAGCTCGTCGAGTGCGTCAGCAAGGGCGGCAACATGATCCTGAACGTCGGCCCGGACGCGACCGGGCGCTTCCCCGCGCAAAGCTGCCGTCTGCTTGACGAGATCGGCGTGTGGATGGCGCTGAACGGCGAGAGCATCTACGGCTGCGGCAGCGCGGAGCTCCCGAAGCCGGACTGGGGCTGGTACACCCGCCGCGCAGGGAAGCTCTATGCGCATGTGCTCGAAGCGCCGCTCGGCCCGCTGCCGCTGACCGGCCTTGATCCGGCGCGCATCGGCGCGGTGCGCCGTCTTGCCGACGGCGGCGAGGTGGTGCGCGGCGAGAGCTGGGTCACGAGCGCGTATGAAGATCTCGCCTTCGTCTCGTTCGGGACGGTCCCGCAGTACACCTATCCGCTGCCCGACCCGATCGATACCGTGCTGGAGATCGAATATCAATAAATCAAGTCCGGCAGCGCCGGAGAAGGGAACTGCGGAACATGGAAAAGCAAGTACAGGCAAACGTCGTCTTTACGGACGATGCCTATCTGAAAACAAGATATTTCCCCCGCGCGGACGGCGGCTATACCATCCGCGTCGGCCGGGGCGGCCGGCAGGATATCCTCTCCTGCAAGGAGCTCTACGGCAAAGCGGTCAAGACGGCGCTGGAGCTGGAATGCACGGCCTGCGCCTTTGATCCCGGCCCCGCGGCGGAGCTCGGCCAGAACGGCCTTTTCGCGGCGCTCGAGGGCGCGTATGGCGGCGCGTATCAGAAAAAATTCGCGCTGAGCGGCCGCTGGGAGCCGGAGCTGACCTGCAGTTTTCCCGGCGCGGACGAAGAGCAGCTGAAAAAAGCGCGGGAGCTCGCGCGGTCGATCATGCAGACGCGCGATCTGGTCAACCGGCCGTCGAACCTGCTCCGGCCGGAGGCGCTGGCACAGCAGCTGCAGGAGATGGCCGCCGGTCTGCCGGTCGAGGCGGAGATCTATGACCGGCCCGCGCTGGAACGGCTGGGCCTGCGCGCGCTTCTGACCGTCGGCGACAGCAGCGCCCACGCGCCGAGAATGGCCGTCCTGCGCTATACCGGCGCGCCGGAGAGCCGCCGGCGGCTTGGGCTGGTCGGCAAGGGCGTGACGGTCGATTCCGGTGGCTACAGCCTGAAACCGGCCGCGTCCATGGCCGGGATCAAGGGCGATATGGCGGGCGGCGCCGCTGCCGCCGCCGCGGTGCGCGCGCTGGCGGCGAACGGCGTGGCCGTCAACGTGACGGCGGTCGTCCCGATCTGCGAAAACCGCATTTCAAACGCGAGCATGCTGCCCGGCGACGTCATCACCAGCTTCTCCGGCCAGACGATCGAGATCCTGAACGCCGACGCCGAGGGGCGGCTGATCCTGGCCGATGCCCTCGCGTGGGCCGCGGAGAAGGAGGGCTGCACGCATCTGGTGGACATCGCAACGCTGACCGGCGCGATCTGGTCGATGCTCGGCTTTGTGACGACCGGCGTGATGGCCAGCGACGACGGCTTCTACGACTGCCTCACGCGCGCGGCTGCGCGCTCCGGCGAAAAATTCTGGCGCATGCCGGACGATGCGGAATATGAAAAACTCATTGAGAGCGACTATGCGGATGTCCGCAACACCAGCAAGGACGGCTGCGGCGCGATCACGGCCGGGCTGTTCCTGAAAAAATTCACGGCCGAGCTGCCCTGGCTGCATCTGGACATCGCCGGGACGGCCGACAACACCGGCATCGTCTGGCAGCATCAGGTCCCCGGCGCGACCGGGACGGCCGTCAGTACGCTCTATCATCTTTCTCAGGTGCTTTTTGAAACGAAGGAGGAACCGGCATGAATAACCCTCTGATCGAAGCTTGTACAGACTCTTACGCCTCCTGCCGCGCGGCGTGGCTTGGCGGTGCGGACCGGCTGGAGCTGTGCGCACATCTTGTCATCGGCGGGACGACGCCGTCGACCGCGCTGTTCCGGCAGGTACAGCGGGATATCCCGGTCAAGACCAACGTCCTAATCCGCCCGCGCTTCGGCGATTTCCTTTACAGCAGGGAAGAGCTGGAGCAGATGTGCGAGGAGATCCGGATGTTCCGCGAGCTCGGCGCGAACGGCGTTGTGATCGGCGCGCTGACGCCGGACGGCGATTTGAATCTGGAAAGCATGCGCCGGATGATGGACTGCGCGGGCGGGATGGACGTGACGCTCCACCGCGCGTTCGACATGACGCGCGACCCCATCCGGACGCTGGAGGACGCCATCCGGCTTGGCTGCAGAACGATCCTCACGTCCGGGCAGCAGAAGGACGCGCTGACCGGCGTGGAGCTTCTGCGCCAGCTTCGGGAAGCAGCGGCCGGGCGGATCGATATCATGGCGGGCTGCGGGGTCAAGCAGTGGAACATCCAGGAGATCCACGACCGCGCAGGCATCACCGTCTTCCACACGACCGGGCGCAAAGGCGCGCTCGACAGCGGCATGCGCTACCGCAAGCAGACCGTGGCAATGGGCCTGCCGTCTTTGTCCGAGTATGAGATCTGGCAGACGGATGAGGAGGAATTCCGCGCCTGCGCCGAGATTGTCCACGGCTTCGCAGGAGCGGGCGCATGAGACTTTCAGACGCAGAGCTGCAGTGGATGCAGACCCGCCTGGCGCAGCGATATGCGGCAGTGGGCCGCGAGGTGCGGGAGGCGCTCGAGCGGAAGCTCGCCGCGCTCTCGCCGGATCAGGCGCTTCTGACGAGCTGGTGCTATGCGGCCAGCCCCCTCAGCGACTGGGCGAATTATGATTTCTCTCTTTTCAGCGCCTGCGCGGCGCACGCGCTGTTTTTGCGGGAGCGCTGCCCGGAGGTCCGGGCGCTTCCCGAGCAGCTGTTTCTCAATTATGTGCTCCACCCGCGCGTGAACGAGGAGGAGCTCTGCGACTGCAGGGGCGCTTTCTACGCGCAGCTGGAAGATCGCATCCGCGGCCTCTCCGTGCGTGAGGCCATCCTTGCCGTCAACCTCTGGAATGCGGAGCAGGTCTGCTATCGCGCGACCGACGCGCGGACCATCAGCGCGCTGGGCGCGCAGCGCTCCGGCTTCGGCCGCTGCGGAGAGGAATCCGCGTTCGCGGTCAACGCCCTGCGCGCAGCCGGGCTCCCGGCGCGGCAGGTGTACACGCCCCGCTGGGCGCACTGCGACGACAACCACGCCTGGGTCGAGGTCTTTTGCGATGGTGCGTGGCACTATCTCGGCGCCTGCGAACCGGAGCCGGAGCTGGAACGCGGCTGGTTTACCGGCGCGGCCAGCCGCGCGATCCTGGTGCACAGCCGCCTGTTCGGCAGACCCGCGCCGGACGACGCAGTCATCTCCGAAGACGGCGCGGTGACCTTTTTGAACCAGACGGCGCGCTACGCGCCCGTGCGCACGCTGCGCGTGCTCGTACGCGAGCCGGACGGCAGCCCGGCTGCCGGGGCGGCGGTGACGTTCGGCATCGTCAACGCGTCGCAGGTGTTTCCCGCGGCGGTGATCCGGACGGACAGCCGCGGCGCGGCGCAGCTTGCCTGCGGCTATGGCGATCTTATTGTGAAGGCGTGGAAAGGCGCGCTGCGCTGCGAAGCGCTCTGCCCGGCCGCGCAGCAGACGCTCGAGTTGACGCTCGCGCAGCCGGAAGCGCCGTCCGGCCGCTGGGAAGCGTTCACGATCCACGCGCCCAAGGAGCACCTGCCCGCACGCAGACCGCCCGACCCGACAGAAAAAGCGCGCGCCGCAGAGAAGCTTTCGGCGGCAAACGAAACGCGCCGCCTCCGGACGGAAGCGGCATATGACCCGGCCCGCCTGCAGGCGCTGCGCGCGCAGTTTGGCTATGGCCCGGAGCTTGAGGACATTCTGCGGGCGGCCTGCGGGAATTTTGCCGCGCTGGCGGAGTTTCTGGCGGCGCCCACGTTTGCCCCGGCGCAGAAGCTTGCGCTGTTGCAGACGCTCACCGAAAAAGACCTGCGCGACGTTCACCCCGAGGTGCTGCGCGAGGCGCTGGCGCTTGCCGCGGACGATCTGCCGCAGGACGCGCGCACGATGCGCGAGATCCTCTGCCCGCGCATCGGTACGGAGCCGCTGGCCTGCTGCCGCGAGGCGCTGCTGAACGCGTTTCCGCAGGCGCAGAAGCAGGAATTCCGCAGGGAACCGGCGCGGCTCTGGCAGTGGATCCGGGAAAATGTCCGATACGTGCCGGAGGCCGAATACCGGCAGCTGATAACGCTGCCCGCCGGTGCGATGCGCCTGCGGTGCGCAGATCTGCGCTCGCAGCGGCTGTTGTTCGCCGCGGTCTGCCGCGCGCTTGGCGTGGCGGCGCGGTTGAACCCGCACAGCGGCGCGGCGGAATACCGCTCCGGCGAAAGCTATCTTTCCCCGGAGAATGGGCAGACGGTCAGCGCGGCGCTGCGTCTGGAAAAGCGGCCCGGCGAAGCGTGGCAGACGGACGCGGATTTTGGCCTGTCCGTACTCGCGCCCGATGGCTGGCAGCCGCTGGAGCTGTCCGGGCTTTCGTGGCAGGGAGACTGCCTGACGGTCCCACTCTGCCCGGGCCTCTACCGTGTTTTGACGAGCAGCCGTCTGCCAAACGGCGACCTGCGCATGTCGCGCCTCGAGCTTCAGATCGAGGCAGGGCAGACGGCCCCTGTCCGCCTGCAGAAGCAGCCCGTCGCGTTCTCCGAGCTGACTGTGGATTTCACGCTGGCAGATTTTCAGGCCGAAGCGCCCAACGGTCGCCGGGCGTCCGCCGCGGAGCTGACGCAGGGCCTGTCGCTGCTTCTCTGGCTGGACACGGGCAGCGAGCCGACCGAGCATCTTCTGAACGAGCTGCTGGCGAGCCGCGGCCGCATCCGCGCCCTGCGGCTGGTGCTGCTCCTGCGCACAAGGCAGATGCTGCGGAACGAAAAGCTGCGCGCCGTGCGCGCCGCCTTCCCGGAGGCAGAGGTCTGGCTGACCGCCGATTCCGCCGGACCCGCGGCACGCAGCGCCTACGTCGACCCCGACAGCCTTCCGCTCCTGCTCCTCTGCGACCGCCCCCGCCACATCATCCACGCCGCCGCCGGCTACCGCATCGGCAGCGTAGATACCGCCCTGGCCTTCTGCCGGGACAAGCAGATTGGAACGAAAACTGAGGTGTAAAATATATGAAAAAACTGGAACTGTACATCCCCAAACTGGAAGATCTATGGTTTTATCAGAAGATGACGTCCGACCCGGAAACCATGTCCTACAACGCAGGCTGGGATGTTGACTATGCGGGCTACCATCGGGACACCGGCTGCATCGACCACCCGGACGAGACTCTTGCCGATTGGTACGATCAATGGATCGGACATGAGCCGGAGCGTTTCTATGCCTACATCAAGCGCAGCTCCGACGGCACATGGATCGGCGATGTGAACTTCCACAATACCCCCGAAAAGGATTGGTGGGATATGGGCATCGTGATCTATGCTCCCTACCGCGGCAAGGGTTACGCCGTTCCTGCGCTGAAGCTGATGCTGGATCACGCGTTCCGTGTCTGCGGGATCTCCAGGATCCATAACGACTTCGAAGTCGCCCGGAACGAGATCGCCGCCTGGCAGACCCATCGCAAAGCCGGCTTCCGGGAATTGGGCGTGCAGGACGGCTTCCTCCACATGATGATCACCAAAGAAGAATATCTGGGCGCAGCACAAAGCGTACCAGTCGGTGATTAAATCGCAAGCGCAGCAACGACATGACCGGGGAAGCCAGCAAAGTGCGCCCCGCATCCAAAACAAACCAGCGGCGGAGAGGATAAAAGTTCATCCCCTCCGCCGCTTTGCTGTATTTATTCAGCGATCGAGACCGAAAGGTGCTCGACGATCTGTTCCAGATCGCTGGTGGTCAGATATGCGCCGTACAGGCTGACGGCTGCGTGATCGGTATAGCAGCTCGCCCAGACCTTATCATGACTCGCTGTGATGAGAAATTCATACCCATCTTGTGTGGTGTAATAGTAGGCCTGATCAAAGGTGCCGTTTACGATATAGCTCGGCCCCAGCCCCTTGCGCGTCGTATCGTAGTCCATGTCGAGACTGACCCAGCCTTTCCCGTCATTTGCACCGTAGGCAGCGCTGAAGTATTCGCTGACGAACGCGCCGTCCTCATCCCGGATGATATAGGCCTGATCGTCCGGAATGACGACGCTGTAGTGCTCTGCCAGCCACGTCAGATCAAAGCGGATCTTCCCGGTCAGCACGGGCAGAAGATCGGCAGGATCCTCCGCCATGTACTGCATTTTCTCCGCGCCGTCCGCCTCGCGGGTGATCCGGCGGACGGAAAGCGCCGGGTCACTGCTGATGAGCTCCGCGGTGTCCCAGCCACCATACTGAGCGGATGTCGTACCACCGATTTTTTCTCCGGTTTCCCACTCCTCGGCAGTGATATACGGGCCTTCCGCCAAAATCTCATCCAGTGTCTGTGCCGCACTCTGACTGTCGGTCACAACAGCCACGGCTGTCGGCGTATCCTCCGTCGGTGCCGGAAGCTCGCTGACGCTGGAGACGATAATATCATTCCGGAACCGATGAACGACCGCCGCAGCCGCCGCCGTCAACGTCAGCGCCGCCGCGATGATAATTGCCGCCACGGCCAGCCGCGGCAGGCGTTTTTTGGGTTTGTTCTGCATAGAAGCCTCCTGTTCTTCCACCCGGGAGGCGATCTGCGCCCGGATCCGCGCCCGGCTGCCCTCCGGCAGACGGACAGTGTCTGCAATGCGCCTGAAATTTTCTTCCATCATTGATCCCTCCCAAGCTGTTCACGTAACATCTTTCGCGCCCGATGCAGGCGCATGGAGACGGCGGACGGTGCCAGCTGCAGCAGCCCGGCGATCTCGGAAAACGAGTATCCCTCCAGGCAGTGCAGCACCACGACCAGCCGGTACTTTTCCGGCAGCTCCATCACCGCGCGAAGCACCGCTCGGTCCTCCGGCTCTGCCGGCAAGCTCAGCTCGTCCAGCGCCTCCGACGCGAAGCGCTTGGCTGCCGCAAGCTGATTTTTGCAGTGATTGATCGTCAGCTTCGTCAAAAACGCGCGCTCCCGCCCGGGCCAGATGGTCAGCTCCTTCTCCAGCAGCCGGCAGAATACCGCCTGTACCGCGTCCTCCGCGTCGTGTGCCGACCGCAGATACCCAAGCGCCACCCGATATACCCCGTCCGCATACGCATCATAAAGCGCCAGCACCCGTTCCTGTTCCATACCGACTCTCCATTTCCTTGAGGCCTCATCCATATAACAATTCAGCAAGCCAGATCAGCACATTTTCAAAAAAATTTCGCTTTCAATGCCGATGCAGAAAACGTCGGAGAGGGTGCGATCATCCTCTCCGACGCTCTGTGTATATTTCGTTACATCATGATCACATACTTCCGGCCCGGAAGTGTGCAATCATACGTTCTGCTCCTGCCTTTCAATCTGCCCGAGCAAGATCTCCGCCGCGTACCCGCAGGCGCGGGCGACGGAGCCGGGGGCGAAGGGGTTTGCAAGGTTCGCGTAGCGCAGCGTCTCGAGATAGCTGCGGCTGCCGCCGGTCTTGCAGAGGTTGAGATAGTCCTGCCAGGCCGCGTCCCGGTCCTCGGCGTACTTCTTCTTGAACTCCATCGCGCCCATGGTCGTGAGCGTGTAGTTGATGTAGTAGAACGGGTAGAGGTAGATGTGCAGCTTGTGATACCAATAGCCGCCGCGCGCAAAGAACGCATCGTTCTCATAGCGCCGCCACGGCATGTACTTTTCCTCCAGCAGGTGCCACTGATACGTCCGCTCCTTCGGCGTCAGCTCGGGATGCGCGTAGCAGATGTGCTGGAATTCGTCCACGGCCACGCCGAAGGGCACGAAGGTCAGCGCCTCCTGCAGATGCGCGAAGCGGAACTTGTCCGCCTGATCACCGAAGAACCACTCGGCATAGGGGTAGGCGAACTGCTCCATGGACATGGAGTGGATCTCTGCGATGTCGGTCGATTCGCTGTAATAGTCCGAGATGGGCTGGCTGCGCATGGCCATATAGCCAGCGAAGGCGTGGCCCAGCTCGTGCGTGAGCACCTGCATATCAAAGATCGTGTGGTTGAAGCAGGAGAAGACGAAGGGCGCCTTCAGACTCGGCAGGCTCGTCATGTAGCCCGTGGAGGCCTTGCCGGGCTTGTTCTGCAGATCCATCAGCTCGTGATCGATCATGAAGTCGATGAATTCGCCGGTCTCCGGGCTGATCTCGTGATACATCTTCTGCGCGGTCTTGACCATGAAGGCGGCGTCGCCCGCAGGCTCGGCGTTGCCGTCCGGGAAGACCATCTTTTCGTCGTAGCACATGACATGGTCGATGCCGAGCCGCCTGGCCTGCGCGTCATAGAGCTTCTGGCACAGCGGCACGAGGACGGTGCGCACCTGCTCGCGGAAGGACGCGACCTCCTTCTCGCCGTAGTCCGTGCGCCCCTGCTCAAGATAGCCGACGGGGATATAGTTCTCGTAGCCGAGATTCTTGCCCATCTGGTTGCGGATCCGGATCAGCTCGTCCCAGATATCCTCCAGCCGCGGCTCGTTGCGCTCGTAGAAGCTGGAATACGCCTTGACGGCGGCGGCGCGCACCGCGCGGTCGGGATGCTCAAAGTATTTCTGCAGGCCGTAGAGGTTCAGCGTCTTGCCGTCGAAGGAGATCTCAGCCGTGGCCATGATCTTCTGATACTCGTTGGTCAGACGGCTCTCCTGCTGGCGCAGCGGGATGTTTTCCTCGCAGTACAGCTTCTTCTGCAGATCCATGGCGACGAAATACTGCTTGCCGTACTCCTGCTCGATGTCCGCCCGGTAGGGGCTGGCGGCGATGGCCTCGCTGAGCGCGATCTCCGCGCCGCTGAGCGTGGGCAGCGTGTTCTGCAGATAGGCGATCTCCGCCTCATAAAATTCGTCGCGCGTGTCGAGCGTGTGCCGGATGTGCGCGATGGAATACTGCGTGGCCAGCTCGCAGGTCTCGCGGTCGATCTCAAGCATCAGCGCGCGCAGCGCGTCATAGCTATGCGCATGCTCGACCGCATCCTTCCACTCGGCAAGCTTCTCCCGCCGCGCCTCCAGATCCGGCCGCTGATATTCCAGAGTCGAAAACCTGTAATCATTCATAGCGTTTATCTCCTTATTATATATAATCCCATTATAAAGCACGCAAACAAGAAGTCAAGGAGGAAGATGGCAGCTGCCTGCCGCACCGCTGGATGAAACCGGCGGACGCGGAGCGAACAGCGCAGGAAAGACATTCTGTTTCTGTACAAAATTTCAATGGTACGAAGTTTTCATTTTGCCTGCAGCGTTTCGCTGTGCAGAACTTCACGAAGGAATGCACCGACCAACTGCATGGTATCCGTATTGATACTGCGGCTGCCTTTTTTACGCACGATTGTCATGTGGCCGCTGCTTTCTTTCTCCTGCACCAGCCGAAAGGTAACGGGCGCATCGGACAGCTCTGTGCGGTGCGCATACAGCGCGCAGCCGTCGGGGGAAACTTCAACATCCGCGCTGCCTTGCAGGACAAGTGCCGGCACATTGGCACGGGAAAGTCCCGCCACGGCGGTCGGGTTGCAATTCCGCCCAAACAAAATGCGCTGCATCGGCAAGATCAGACTGCACAGCAGCTTTCCAAATTTGGGTATGTTTCCGGTCGCCTCCGCGATAACAGCCTCGTCCGATGAGAAAAACGGCGCATAGGCTACGATCCCGTCCACTCGCTTATCGGTGTATTGCCGCACCGCGCAGACGGCGTATGCGCCCATGCTGTGTCCCATCAGAATAACAGGACGGGAACCGTCATCGACAAAATCAAGCGCATGTTTCAGGTCGGTCACCGCCTGCGGGAAACCGTAAAAATGTCCGGAGCTTCCCTGGTAGCCGCTGTATTCAAACGCGAACACCTGATACCCCTGTGCGGCAAAGTGGTGGATCTCCGGCAGATAATACGCGACGTCCGTTCCCATCCCGTGCGCAAAAACAAGTAAACCTTGCGGCCCCGCCTCATTCCAGAGATACCCCGCAAGGTGATTTCTGCCGCTGGGGAATGTCACCCTGCGCCCGTCTATGTTCGCTTCCGGCCGCTTCTCCGGGCGAAACATGGCGGCGTTCACAAGAAACGCGGCGAAGAAGAACAGGATCGGCAAAAGAAGCAGGAATATCATCATGTGTTCCCCCTTTCAGATGACTGTGCATAAAAATAAACGCAGTACAGGCCGTTTTTATAGCTTGCACTGCGTCTATGCGTCTGGCATTTTGATTTCTTCAATTTTCCCGTCCTTGAAACGGATCACACAGGCGTATTTGCACTTCGGGCAGAATAGAGGAAATTCCTCTAATACCGTGCGTGGTCGTATTTGCGTTCTCGTTTTACCGCCGCATCTGGGGCAGCAAAGCCAATCCGATTTCGGTTTCAGCGTTTCCGTCATCTTATATCACCTGCTCGCCTGTCGGGGCAGAGATCAGCGTGATCTGCCGCATTTTGCTGCTCTCGGTCACTTCTGCTTTCATATATTTGAGCGCAATTTCATTGATCTCCGAAAGAAAGCTGGAAAATTCCCCGTCCGTCAGCAATAATGTGCAGTTCGTGAGCAGCAGCATGTCTTTTCTCGGATCAACATTACCTCTGGCAAAATATCTTGCAAACGATGCACAGGTGCCGAGCAGCGACATTTGCACGGCATTTCCGCTCTCATCCTCAACGGCCAAAGCATCCTTATTCAGCTGGTAAACACTTTCAACTGTACCGCGAATTCGATTTTCTTCCACAACCATGAGGATAGAATGATCCGCAAGAATTTTGATATGGCGGTACAAGCTTGCATTCGGAACATCGGGCAATGCTTTTTTGAGCTCCTTCACCGTGCCTGTTTCATGGAGCAAAAAATACTGGAAGATCCTTTGCCGAACCGGATTCATGACCACTTCTGCGATTTCCATCTTTCATGATCACCTCTTGGATTATTTTGCATATATATTATATTCTCATTTTTGAGAATGTCAAGAGTGGTGAGAGTTTTGAGCTGAAGAAAACCGGTGCATATAAAAAACAAACCCGTAACCCAGCAAAGTGGTTACGGGTTTGAAGCGAGGAGCAGGTGAGAGATGACTTTTTGCTGCAGCGCATAAAAAAGTCGTCGCGAACCTGCGCAGTTCGCGACGAGCTGGAGCTAGTGGCCGGACTTGAACCGGCGACCTGCTGATTACGAATAGTAGAAAAGCTATAAAAATAACGATTTCCGGACATTTTCTGCACTTTCTTCTCAGAAATCAATGCTCTTTGCACCTCTTGTCTCCACTGCTTTCGTCCGCTCCTTTCGCCGTGTGGGTCAAGTCCGAAAACCCAGCGCAAAAACTGCGCCGTAACAATTAAAGATGAACTGCTTTTGTCGGATGAGCATAAACCCTCTGAGTTGGGGGCATAAGGCGATATCGAAAAAACATCTTCCTTAAGCGCAAATAGTGTGGTATACTAGAAATGAAAGTAGATGAAAATGGGTGATACAATGCTGAATCTCTATGTTTTGGATGCTGCGTCCAGCGAAAAAATTCCTGCGGTGGTTGATCCCGCGACGAAACAGGATATCGCTGCAACGCATGACTGGCAGACAAGCTGGGAGTCAGCATACGCAAGACAGCTGCCGAATAAAGTCGCACTTCACCGAAAAGATAATCGCGAGCTGCTGGGGCTGATGTCCTATGAGCTGGATGAACGCGGGCTTGCGGTTGAGGTTCTCTACATGGAGAGCGCACGACACAGCAATGCAAATCTTCTTCGTGCGGCAGGCGAGGCCAAACGATATATCGGCATCGCAAAGGCAATGTTTGCATATGCTGTCCAGATCTCCAAAGAAGCCGGATTTGATGGTGTGCTCATTTTCAAGGCGAAAACGAGCAAATTATTGGAATACTATATGCGCGAGTTTGGTGCGAGGCAGGTCGGAGCCGATGATCCGTTCCGGCTCGTTCTCTGGGAAGATGCCGCAGAAGCGCTCATTTCTGAATACAGGAGGGATGATTATGGATCGATTTGAATTACTGCGTGCGGAAGAAGTCGGAGCCGCCAGCGGCTGGGTTTCACCGCTGAGCCAGGAGGACCGGGATTATTTTGCCTATCTGCGTAAGGTCTTCAAGCGCTACAACATCACCCCGTCCAAGGCGACACGACTGGAATATGACTTCGTTATCCGCGTGGCGGAAAGTGAATTCTATCTCCAGAAAGCAAACGCCTGATACTGTCAGAGAGGGAACGCGCCATGGGATACCTGCGAGCCCGGATCGCGCGGCTTGAACAGGAAAACGCGGCGCTGCTCAAAAAGCACGGGCGTATCCGAAGACAACAGAAAATCAAATACCCGCAGCGGCCAATCACGGCAGCCATATGCACAAAAACGAGGTCACACCGCAGATGGCCTCGTTTTTCTATTCCCATTTCAGAGGCCGCAAAGACGTTTACAGCGTCCGCAGCCGCCCAAAAGACGGAAAAACGGGATGTTTTCCGGTCTGCGATCCAAACTGCCCGCCGCGCGGGCAGTTTGGGGCTTTGCGTGGGGGGGCGAGAGTGCAAAAAAGTGCGCAGAAACAGAGCGTTATTGCGAGGCAGCAGTTTGGGCTGCATCGGGGCGGGCGGACAGGACCTGCTGCACTTGATGCCGCGGCAGGAACACGGTCAGCCAGCACACGAGCATGGAGGTCAGGCCGCAGATGGTCATGCAGAGCCGGTAGTCCAGGACCTCCCCCAGAGCGCCGATGGCCAGTGACAGCACCGCGCCTGCCGCCGTGCAGAGTACGGATTCATAGGCGTTGAGCCGGGCGCGCAGCCGGTCGGGGATATAGCGCTGCGCGGCCGCCTGGCGGATGGTGGCGCTCTGGATCCCCAGAAAGCCGCAGGCGGCCCGGTTCACCAGCATCAGGGGATACGGCAGCCACAGAAGACAGGCGCCCATCAGCTCATAGGTCTGATACACCCCGAACAGGAAGCCGAACCGCTTTCGCTCCGGCAGGGAGAAGCGGTAACGGACGGCGCCGCCGATGGTGCGCCCGGCAAACTCCACCACGGAGAAAAGGGAATACATCGCGGTGGTGAACCCCTGCGCCGCGCGGAAGAAGGCAATGAGCAGGGGAGAGTAGCCCATGCCCATGCCGTTGGTGACGGCCATATACACGTAGAGGCTGTGCAGGCCGCGTTCCTGCCCCAGATAAGCGGCGGCCTCCCGCACGTCCCGCCACCAGGTCTTCGGGGAAAGCTGCGCTCCCTGCTCCCGGCAGCGCTCCTGAACCCGGATGCGGTTTTCGATGAGGGCGGCCAGCACCGACAGCATAGCCTGGATCAGCAGCAGCCGCCCCACGCCCAGCGTATCATACAGCAGCGCTGCCAGCGGCATCATCAAAACCTTCAAAATGGGGTAGAGCATGGCGGAGACGGTGTAGGCCCGTTCCTCCTGCCCCTCCGGCAGCAGCAGAGGGTAAAAGCTGTTGTAGGCCAGCTCGTCGAAGGCGCCGAGGCACGAAACCAGCAGAGAAAAGCCCAGATAGGCGGTATAGGAGAAAGCGCGGTGCAGCAAAAACAGCCCCGCTCCGGCGTAGCACACGCCGTTGAGCAGATCGCCCCACACCAGAAACGGCTTGCGCGGCAGACGGTCCATCATGGGGGCGATGAGCAGCGGCAGCAGCGCCATGGGAACCAGCTGAATGGCAGCCGCCAGTGCCGCGGCCAGCGTGCTGCCCGTCTCGTCAAAGACCAGAAAGGACAGGGCAAACTGGCTGATGATGCCGCCGGCAGCGCCCAGCGTCGTGGCGGCGGTGATACGGGTAAAGTCCCGCGTCCAGAGCGTTTGTTTCATGACATCCACCTCACTGCTATGATTATCGCATAGCCGCTTGCAAAAGAAAAGCGGGTCATCATGGGAAAGATCTTCCCGTGATGACCCGCTTAGATCGGTAAAATTGCTATTTTGCAGGAAACTCCTCCAACAGGCGGCACGCCTGCCGGTACTGGCGGTTGGCCTTGTACCACGCCAGCACCCACGGCAGGTGGAACCGGGTAAAGCCCATGGGGTACGTGTCCCGCAGGCGCTGGAAGCAGTCCAGAAGCTGCGCGCCATAGGCGCTGTCGTGGAGGTAGTCCGGGTGCTCCAGTCGATGGCGCACCAGCGCCAGCATTTGCCGTTCCGTCTCCCCGGAGGCCAGCGGCGCTGCCTGCTGGACAGCCGCCAGCGCCTGCTCCTGTTGCCCCAGCTGCTCGCGGCAAATGGCAAGCTTGTGCAGGTCCAGCGAGCCGGGGTGCGGGAGGGAAGAAAAGTAAGGCAGTGCCTTTTCGGGGTGGCCCAGTTCCAGTTGGGTGGCAGCAACGTTGTAGCGGAGGGAGGCCAGACTGTCAGCGTTACCCAGGGCCTCTGCCAGACGCTCCGCCACGGCGAAGTGGGCCAGCATCTCCTCCATGCGGCCCAGATCCGAGTAGTAGTTCCCATCCACAGGCGGCAGGACAGCATCAGGTGGGGGATACCCGGCGTCTGCCGCCGAGCGGCAGGCATCCCGCAGTACCTCGATGGCGACGGTGTACTCACCACCAACGTAAAGGGCCTTTCCGCGGAGCGCAGCCAGCAGCGGCTCCAGCCGCACCGCCTCCTCCCATCGGCCCTGCAGACCGCGCTGCAGCGCCAGCTGCCGGGTGGAGAGAAAAGGTTCCCATTCCTCCGGCAGAGGACGCAGTTCATCTTCATAAAAGGCCGCCAACAGCAGGGCGTCCGCCGCCAGCGGACTGCAGGCGAGGACCTCCTGCCGGGGCTGCACCAGCCGCTCATAGCAGGCGGCAAAGTCCGGGCTGCCGGAGAGCAGGGCCTTCCAGCATGGTTCCAGACGCTCCGGTTCCGGCGTCCAGACCAGGCCCAACCGGCGCAGCAGAAGCTCCGTCACCTCCGGAGAAGGCGCTGCCTTGCCCTGCTCGATCTTGGATAGGTAGGAGGGCGCACAGATGCCCCGGCACAGGCCCTCCTGACTCCAATCGAGCCGGAGCCGGGCCTGCCGGATCAGCAGCCCGGCAATGCCGCCGCCGCTCATCATAAATCCTGGCCGATCTGCCGGGAAACGCCCAGCCCCGCAGCAGCCTCCGCCTGCGTCAGTTTTTCAGCAAATGTCATGGTTTCCCCCCTGTTTTTTTGAGAATTTAAGAAAAAACCGGCGAAAATCTCTCGATTTTCACCAGTTTCTGGAGCTAGTGGCCGGACTTGAACCGGTGACCTGCTGATTACGAAAAGTAGAAAACCGGTAAAAATAATGATTTCCGGACATTTTCAGCACTTTCTGTTCGGAAATCAATGCTCTTTGCCCCTCTTGTCTCCACTGTTTCCGTCCGCTCCTTTCGCCGTGTGGGTCAGCGTGTGGGTCAAACCCAGAAACATGGCGCAAAAACTGCGCCGCAATAATCAAAGATTACAGAAAACTCAAAGCAAGTGCATTTCAATATCTGAATCCATTTTTGGCATCTGCAATGCACCATCGAAGCAATCTATCAAGTGATCCATAACACCTTGCGCGGCGTAGATCGTAGCAATCATCAATTCATCAGGATTCGTAGCGGTCAAATCCAAATGTCATCCTAGTGGCATAAAAAGATTG
>DHKK01000009.1 GCA_002404795.1 Clostridiales bacterium UBA4696 | reverse complement strand
TTTCTTCCTTTCCAAACCGCAAACTAAATTTGCGGTTTGGTTTTTTTCATGCAAATCTGCTGCAACCTCTCAGTCAGCCTGCGGCTGACAGCTCCCCTGGGAGGGGAGCTTTTGGAGGGTGCTTAGCGGGGAGGGGTGGGGTCGCCGGTGCCGGCGGTGAGGGTGTAAAGGCCGGAGAGGTAGGCCCAGGTGGTCTGGTCGATGGCTCCGGTCTGCGGCAGGCCAGAGAGCTTCTGCAGCCAGCGCACCGCGGCGACCGACGCCGCGTCGTGGACGCCCGTGGCGCGGACGGCGGGCGCATTGACGAAGAACCGCCCCAGCGCCTGCAGCATCGCCTGCATGAGAAACAGATGCGAATTCCGGCTGCCCGCGGGCAGCACCTGATTCGGCGTCCACCGGATGCGCACCGGCGCGGCCGGGAGCACGGCGGGGCTTTTTCTCGTGTAAACGGCGACGATCCGATCCCAGGTCGCGTTGTCCGTTTCTCCCGTGACGGGCAGCTCCTGCTGCCGCTGGAATTCCCGCACGGCCTGCACCGTGTCCGGGCCGTAGATCCCGTCCGGGACGAGGCGGACGAGCGCCTCGTCCGCGTGCGCGATCGTCCGCAGCATCGTCTGCAGACTCCGGATGGGCTGGCCGACGTATTGCTCCGCTGTCATCATGCCTGCTGCACCTCCATGTCCTGCATGCCGCGCATAAGCGTCCGGCCGGGGAACTGCACGAAGCGCGTCGACGTTTCATGCTGCAGCAGGAACTGCATCCCGGCCAGATCCTCCGCGGTCTGCGCGTCCGGCGTGCCGCTCGCGGGGGAGCCGGTCAGGCGCTGGAAGACCGCGAGGCTCGCTTTTGTCTGCGCGTCGAGCTGCCCGGTCCGTTCCGGCGCGGGCAGAGCCGGGAAGGCCGCCGCGGCGGCGATGAGCTGCTCCTGCAGCCCGGCCTCCGTGTCATCGATGCGCGGCCGCGTGAAGGGAAACAGCGCCGCGTCGCCGAAGACGGTCTCCTCGATCCCCGCGAACTGCGAATAGATGCTGTCCCACGTCTCGCGCTCGACCGTGCCGGTCTGCGGCAGGCCGTAGGCCTGCTGGAACGAGCGCACGGCCTGCGTCGTGCTTTCGCCGAACACGCCGCTCACCGGCGGCTCCTGCACAGCGGAATTGAACTGCGAGATGACGGACAGCATATACTGCAGGTGCGTCACCTTCGCGCCCTGTTCGCCGGGAAGGATCTGTTCGGGATACTCCCATGAATAGCCGTAAAAGGTCTGCCCCTGCGACTGCAGCTCTCCGAGCTTCAGAACTGCCGTATAGAGCATCACGATCATGTACCAGGTCGCCCGGCCCACGATCCCGTCGACGGCCAGCGAGAAAATGGACTGGAGGGCCCGGACGGCATTCTCCGTCGCCTCGCCGAAGATGGCATCGACTGGGACCTTCGGGATGGCGGGATAGTTCTGCGAGATGCGGTTGAGCGCGACCTGCAGGAACGACACGTTGACGCCGATATCACCCCGCCGCACGGGGCTGCCGGGGTAGGATTCCTGCAGATCCTGCACGGGCGCGTTCGTCACGATCTCCACATCCTCTCCATAATACCGCCGGAGGATCCGGACGGAATCCGCGCCCGCCTGCGCCAGCTCCTGCGAGCCCCACTGGCTGAGCCCGTCGCAGGTGGTGGTGACACCGTTGCAGAATTTTGCCGCCAGCGGCTCGACATAGCCCTGCCTGCGCAGATAGTCGGTGAACAGCTCGTCGACGAGCGCGGAGATGTTTTCATAGATGTTGCGGCCGTTGATGAATTTCTGATCGATCGCGGTCGAGGCTGTGATGTCGAAGGGGTAGCCGCGGCTGCGGTAGTACTCCGTATAGACGCGGTTGAGCGCGAACGAGATGACGGCCAGCGCGTTGGCCCGCAACGCTGCCGGTTCCCAGGTCGGGTAGACCTCGCTGGAAAGCACGTTTTTGACATAGTCGGAAAACGAGACCGTGACGTTTTCCGCGCCCGCGTCCGGCGCGCCGAGGTGGACCGTGATGGTTTCGGGGATGTACGGGACGATCGGGGCCATGCGCTTACAGCTCCTGCGCGGGAATGTCGAATTCCTGCGTTTCGGCATAGTTCTCCGGCAGCGTCGGCGTCGGGATGAGCACGAGCTGCTGCAGCGTCTGCACGCCGGAGAAGACCTGCGCGCCGCGGACCAGCACCCGGCCGTAGCCCGTACGCTCCGTGCGCAGATCGACGAGCGCGTAGGGGACCTCTGCCGTCTGCCGTGTCTGACTGTCGGACGCCGGGGGCGTGGGCAGCTCGAAGGGCTCGGTAAAGCCGTCGTAGTCGGACATGCGCACGGCCAGCAGCTCCTGCCCGCCGCCCGGCAGCTCGCGCGAGATCGTGAGCGTCGCGCCCGCCACGGGGATCTGCGCGGCCGAGGTTACGATCTGCGCGATGATGCTTCCGTATTCCTGCATAGTGCCGCCTCCTTTTTGAAGCTTTCAGGCATTAGTATATGCAGAAAGCGCCGCTGCCGGTGCATGGGCGGCGCTTCGCATGCGGATACTAGATCTGAATGTATCTGAAAGGATCGATGCAGCTTTATGAATATGTCAAAAAAGGAATATAACCGCTATGTGGCGCGGCTGGCGCAGAAGTCGCCGCTGGGGAAGGATCTGCTGAGGAGCTTTCTGGTCGGCGGTCTCATCTGCGCGATCGGCCAGCTGATCCTGAACGGCTTTACCGCGCTGGATCTTTCCGAGCAGGATGCCGCGGCGGCCACCTCGGTCAGTCTGGTGTTTTTGAGCGCCGTCCTGACGGGCCTGAGCGTCTATGACGATATCGCGAAATTCGCCGGGGCCGGGACGCTCGTGCCGATCACGGGCTTTGCCAACGCCGTCGTCTCGCCCGCGATCGAGTTCAAGGCCGAGGGATTCGTCACCGGCATGGCTGCGAAAATGTTCATCATCGCCGGCCCCGTCATCGTCTACGGCACCGTCGCCAGCGTCCTCTACGGTCTGATCCTCGTGATTTTCGGCGGTTAGACTTCCCTTCAGGCGAAAAGTGGGGTATAATCGAGGCAGACAAAACCTCTCCGCCTCGCTTCGCTC
>DHKK01000027.1:1145-17651 GCA_002404795.1 Clostridiales bacterium UBA4696 | reverse complement strand
ACTTTTTATACCACTAGTTGCCTCAGAACGATTGCCGTCAATAGAAGGTGCAGACCAAATTTGCTGGTCTGCACCTTTTTGCGGGGAGGTTTTATGAATTTGCACGCACCAAGGCTCCCTCTGACGAGGGAGCTGTCAGCGAAGCTGACTGAGGGAGAGAAAACGTTGAATCTTCGCATAACTTTGAGAAAGCAGAAACCTTCAGGTCTTCTCTCCCTCCGTCAAAACCTTCGGTTTTGCCACCTCCCTCGTCAGAGGGAGGCTTTGGGTGCGCATAAATACAAAAAGGTGCAGTCTGAAATATCAGACTGCACCTTTTGGTTTTATGGAATTACGCCTCCGCGGCCTGGAGGACGGTGGAGAGGAGGTCGTCGCGGCCGTCGCCTTTTTCGGCGGAGAAGGGGATGAGGCGGACGGCGTCCGGCAGCTGCAGGACCTCGCGGATGCGGGCCAGGTTGGGCGCGATCTCGCTCTTTTTGAGCTTATCGAGCTTATTGGCCACGACCACGAAGGGCTTGCCGGACTGCAGGAAGTAATTGGCCATCACGACATCGTTGGCTGTCGGCGCATGGCGCACGTCGACGAGCATCACGCCGAAGGTGAGCGTATCCGGCGCGGCAAAATAGGCCTCCATCAGCCGCCCCCAGCGCTCTTTTTCCTTCTGCGGGACCTTGGCGTAGCCGTAGCCCGGCAGATCGACGAGGTACATGGCCTCGTCGATGCGGAAGAAGTTGATGTGCGTGGTCTTGCCGGGGGCTTCACCGACGCGGGCGAAGTTTTTGCGCAGCAGGAGCTTGTTGATGACCGAGGATTTGCCGACGTTGGACTTGCCTGCGAAGGCGATCTGGGGCAGATCGTCCTTCGGGCAATCCGCCACGGCGGTCACGGAGCGGACAAATTCCGCGTTATGCAGATTCATGGCGGTCCCTCACTGGCGGATGCCGGGCTTGCGGCGGGTCTTCGGCGCGGGGATGGCGGCGAGCACGTCCGTGCCGGACGGCGCGGCGGTCTCCGGCTCCGGCGCGCCTGCGGGGAGGAGGGCAGCCTCCAGCACGCGGTCGGCGGTGGAGACGGTGATGAACTGCAGCGCCTGCCGCACGGTCTGGTCGATCTCCTCGAGATCCTTTTCGTTTTCGGCCGGGATGATGACGGTCCGCACGCCATGGCGCAGGGCGGCCATGGTCTTTTCCTTGAGTCCACCGATCGCCAGCACGCGGCCGCGGATGGAGATCTCGCCCGTCATGGCGACGTCGCGCCGCACGGGGCGGTTCGTCAGCGCCGAGACGATGGCTGTGCAGATCGTGATGCCCGCGGACGGGCCGTCCTTGGGCACGGCGCCCTCGGGGAAGTGGACGTGGATGTCGTTCGTCTTGTAGAAATCCGGGGCAAGGCCCAGCTCCTTTGCGCGCGAGCGGATATAGCTCATGGCGGCGAAGGCGGATTCCTTCATCACATCGCCGAGATTGCCGGTCAGCTCGAGCTTGCCGGTGCCGGGCACGACGTTGACCTCGACCTCGAGCGTCGTGCCGCCGACGGCGGTCCACGCCAGGCCGGTCACAAGACCGATCTGGTCGCCCACGGTATTGGCCTCCGGCAGGTACTTGCGCACGCCGAGGAGGGCCTCAAGATTGCCGCCGGTGACGGTGATACGCTTGGGCGGCTCATCGGAGACGAAGCGCATGGCGCATTTGCGGCACAGCGCGGCCAGCTGCCGCTCGAGATTGCGCACGCCGGACTCGCGGGTGTAGCCCGCGATGATCTCGCGGATGGCGTCGTCGGAGACGCGCACCTGCGTGCGCTTCATGCCGTGCTGCTTGAGCTGCTTGGGCAGCAGATGCTGCTTGGCGATCTGCAGCTTTTCCTCATCCGTGTACGAGCCGAGCTCGATGACCTCCATCCGGTCGAGCAGAGCCCGAGGGATGGTGTCGGTCGTGTTGGCGGTGGTGATGAACATGCAGTGGGAGAGGTCGAACGGGACCTCGATATAGTGGTCGCGGAAGCTGGAATTCTGCGCGGAATCGAGCACCTCCAGCAGGGCCGACGAGGGATCACCCTTGTAGTCGCTGCCAAGCTTGTCGATCTCGTCGAGCAGCAGCAGGGCGTTTTTGCTCTTGGCCTGGATGAGGGCCGTCATGATGCGGCCGGGCATGGCGCCGATATAGGTCTTGCGGTGGCCGCGGATCTCGGCCTCATCCCGCACGCCGCCGAGCGAGAGCCGCGCAAGATGGCGGTTGAGCGCGCGCGCGATCGAGATGGCGACGGACGTCTTGCCCACGCCCGGCGGGCCGACCAGGCAGAGGATCTGCCCCGGCAGCTCCGGCGCGAGCTGGCGCACGGCCAGTGTCTCGAGAATGCGCTTTTTGACCGGCTCGAGGCCGAAATGATCCTCGTCGAGGATCTTCGCGGCGGACTTGACGTCCAGCCGCTCCTTCGTCTCCTTGTTCCACGGCAGGTCGAGGATGGTATCAAGGTAATTGCGCAGCACGGCGGCCTCGGCCGAGCCCGCCTGCTGGCGCGCGAAGCGCGAGACCTCGCGCAGGAGCTTTTCCTCCGTCTCCTTGGGCAGCTTCAGGGCCTGGATCCTGGCGCGGTAGCTGTCAGCGTCGTTGTCATCGTCTTCGCCGAGCTCCTCGCGGATGACGTGCAGCTGCTCGCGCAGGTAATAATCCCGCTGGTTCTGGTTGACGTTCTGCTGCACCTGATCGTTGATCTCACTCTCGAGGCGCAGGATATCGAGCTCCTTCGCCATCATGCGCACGCACAGCTCCAGCCGGTGCACGGGCGGCAGCGTCTCAAGGATCTTCTGCTTGTCCTCATAGCCGAAGGTGGCGTTCTGGGCAATGAAATCGGCCAGCTCGCCCGCGTCGTCGCCGGCAGAGCCCTGCAGCAGGTTTTCCTGCCCGGATTTGACGGCAAGGTCGATGAACTGCTCAAACAGCTGATGCGCCTGCCGCACGAGCGCCTGCGTGCGCGGCACGGACGCGTTGTAGCCCGGCACGTCCAGCTCCATCGCGCGGGCGAAGAAGTAGGGCTCGGAATGGATCATGTCGGTCAGCTGGGCGCGGTATTTGCCCTCGACCAGAATGCGCATATTGTCGCCCGGCAGCCGCAGGATCTGGCGGACACAGGCGACAGTGCCGATCTGGTACAGGTCGGCCTTTTTCGGCTCGTCGCACTGCACGTCGCGCTGGGCGACGAGGAAGATCATCTGGTCGCCGCGCATGGCTTCTTCTACGGCGCGCGCGGACTTGCTCCGGCCGACGTCAAAATGCGTCACACAGCCGGGAAACACCACGATCCCGCGCAGCGGCAGGACCGGCAGGCAGGTCAGGGGCTTATATTCACTCATGGATGTTCTCTCCTTTCGTGGAGAATAAAAATACGCAGGAAGGGAGCGTGCGCTCCCTTCCTGGTTCTTGTGTTACAGCGTAACGCCTGCGTTCTTGATCGGAGCGCGGGGCTTCGAGGCGTCGCGGGTGATCTGCGGGGCTTCGCCGGTGCGCACGCAGCGCTCGGTGATGCAGACGGACTGGATGGTGGGGTCGGACGGGATCTCATACATGATCTTCGTCATGATCTCCTCCATGATGGCCCGCAGGCCGCGGGCGCCGATCTGGCGTTCGATGGCCTTTTCGGCAATGGCCTCCAGCGCGCCCTTTTCGAAGCTCAGCTCGACCTGATCGTAGGCCAGCAGCTTGTGGTACTGCTTGCAGAGCGCGTTTTTCGGCTCGGTCAGGATGCGGACGAGATCGTCCTTGCCCAGCCCCTGCAGCGAGGTGATGACCGGCAGACGGCCGACCAGCTCGGGGATGATGCCGAATTTCAGAAGATCGTGCGGCTGGACCAGCTGGAAGAGCTTGCCGACGTTGTGGTCGCCCTTGCTCTTGACCGTGGAGTTGAAGCCGACGGCGGAGGTATCGGTGCGCTGCTCGATGATCTTGTCAAGCCCGTCGAACGCGCCGCCGCAGATGAAGAGGATGTTGGTCGTGTCGACCTGGATGAACTCCTGCTGTGGGTGCTTGCGTCCGCCCTGCGGCGGGACGTTGGCGACCGTGCCCTCGACGATCTTCAAAAGCGCCTGCTGCACGCCCTCGCCGGATACGTCGCGGGTGATGGACGTATTTTCGGACTTGCGGGCGATCTTGTCGATCTCGTCGATGTAGATGATGCCGCGCTCGGCCAGCTCGACGTCAAAATCCGCCGCCTGCAGCAATCGGAGCAGGATGTTCTCGACGTCCTCGCCGACGTAGCCGGCCTCGGTCAGCGTCGTGGCGTCGGCAATGGCGAACGGCACGTTCAGGATCTTGGCCAGCGTCTGGGCGAAGAGGGTCTTGCCGGAGCCGGTGGGGCCGATGAGCAGGATATTGCTCTTCTGCAGCTCCACATCGGAGTCGTTCTGGAAGTAGATGCGCTTATAGTGGTTGTAGACCGCGACGGACAGGGCGACTTTGGCGTCGTCCTGGCCGATGATATAGCGGTCCATATAGGTTTTGATCTGCTCCGGCGTCGGGAGCGTATCCGGCAGCTCGAGCTGCTGGGTGTTGACGCCGTTGTGCATCTCATCGCGCAGGATGGACGAGCAGAGCTCGACGCATTCGTTGCAGATGTAGACGTTGGGGCCGGCGATGATCCGGCCGACCTGCTCCTGCCGTTTGCCGCAGAAGGAGCAGCGGATGGAGTCTCTTGCCAAGCTGGACTCCTCCTTTCAGGGATTATTGTCTCTTGTAGATGACCTTATCGACCAGGCCGTAGGCCTGCGCCTCTTCGGCGGTCATGAAGTTGTCGCGCTCGGTGTCGACCTTGATGGTCTCCAGCGGCTTGCCGGTGTTGGCGGCAAGGATCTCGTTGAGACGCTGCTTGATCTTCAGCATCCGCTCGACCTGGATCTGCATGTCGGTCGCCTGGCCCTGCGTGCCGCCGGAGGGCTGGTGGATCATGATCTCCGCGTTGGGCAGCGCCAGGCGCTTGCCCTTCGTGCCGGAGGACAGCAAAAACGCGCCCATCGAGGCGGCCATGCCCACGCAGATGGTGGACACGTCGCACTTGATGAACTGCATGGTGTCATAGATCGCCATGCCGTCGGTCACGCTGCCGCCGGGGGAGTTGATATAAAACTGGATGTCCTTATCGGGATCCTGCGCCTCGAGATAGAGCATCTGCGCCACGATCAGGCTCGCGGTGGTGCTGTTGACCTCTTCGGACAGGATGATGATACGGTCGTTGAGCAGGCGGGAGAAGATATCGTACGACCGCTCGCCGCGGCTGGTCTGTTCAACGACATACGGAACTAAACTCATAGTGGGATTCTCCTTTCAGACGGATGTCAGGTTGGCTGTAGGATTCTACCCAACCGGTTGGAGAATTATTCCTCAGCCTTGGGAGCCTCTTCTGCGGGAGCTTCGGCAGCTTCGTCTTCCTTCTTGGCAGCCTTCTTGGCGGCCTTCTTTTCCTTTTCCTTCTCGACGGGCTTGGCGTTCTCGACGATCAGCTTCACAGCCTTGCGGCCCTTGAGATCGGACTTGACGGCCTCGACGTCGATCATTTCCTTGATCTTGTCCAGCTCCATCTTGTACTGCTCGGCCAGCTTCTTCAGCTCTTCTTCGACTTCCTCGTCGGTCACGTCGATGTTCTCCTGATGGACGATCTCGCTCAGCAGGATGTTGCTGCGGACGGTCTGCTCCGCCATCGGGCGCATGGAATCGCGCATGCCCTTGACGTCGCCGCCGATCATCTTGACGTAGTCTTCCATCTTCATGCCCTGGGACTGCAGCTGATAGGCAAACTGCTCGAGGTGCTTGTCGACCTGCTCGTCGATCATGCAGGCGGGGATGTCGCAGGTCATGTTCTTGCCGGCGAGAACGACAGCTTCGTTCTCAAAGTCACGGTCAACGGCTTCCTGGCGCTTCTTGGCGAGGTCGGCCTTGATGCTCTTCTTGAGGGCAGCCAGCGTGTCGTATTCGGAGACGTCCTTGGCGAACTCGTCGTCGAGCTCGGGCTTGATGGTCTCCTTGACCTCGTGAATCTTGCACTGGAAGGTCGCGGCCTTGCCGGCCAGCTCCTTGGTGTAGCTCTCGGGGAAGGTGACCTCAACGGCCTTCTCTTCACCGGCCTTCAGGCCGACGAGCTGATCTTCGAAGCCGGGGATGAACGCGCCGGAGCCGAGCGTCAGGGTATAGCCCTCGGCCTTGCCGCCGTCGAAGGGCTTGCCGTCGACAAAGCCTTCAAAGTCCAGAACGACAGTGTCGCCGGTCTTGGCTTCGCGGTCAACGGTCTCGATGCGGGCGTTGCGGTCCTGCATGCGGCCGAGCTCTGCGTCGACTTCGGCCTTGGAGATGGAAACGGTCTCCTTGGGGACTTCGATGCCCTTATACTCGCCGAGGGTGACCTCGGGGTAGAGCTCGGTGGAGACGGTCAGCACGACGCTGCCGTCTTCGGGGGTCTGCATATCGGTAACGGAGGGCTGGCCGACGGCCTTGAGCGCCTGCTTGACAATGGCAGCCTCGTAGATCTCGGGGAAGATCTCGTTGACGGCGTCTTCATAGAAGACCTGCGAGCCGTACATCCGCTCGACGAACTTGCGCGGGGCCTTGCCCTTGCGGAAGCCGGGGATCATGATATCCTTACGGATCTTGGCATAGGCCTTGTCCAGAGCAGTCTGGAACTCGTCCCTGGCGATCTCGATGGTGACCTTTGCGGCGCCGTTTTCTTTCTCTACGTTTTTGACGTTCATTGTGGTACTTTCCTCCTATGCGGTGCGGCTCATGAAAAAAAGCCGGTATTCACCATTCTCATTTGAATCCGCTCTATTCTACCAGACTTCGTGCAAGAAATCCACTGTTTTTTCAGGAATTTATCCGAATTCAGAAAAAATTCAAAATCTTTCCGTTCATCCGATCCGCTGCGGCTGAAAATCGACGTGATCGGCCGAGACAAGGCGGTATTCCGTGCCCCGGTACGGCCCCTCCAGTGCCAGCCGGATGGAGTCGGCGTGCAGATGCCCGTAGTAGCAGCGCGTCACGCCGTAGGTCTCAAACAAGGCCAAAATCTCCGGGCAGACATAGCCCCGGTAGCGCGGCGGGTAGTGCAGGAAGCAGTATTTCTCCTTCTCCCCCGCCAGCTGCAAAGACCGCTCCAGCCGCCCGAGCTCTCGCCGGAAGATCTTCTCGTCGTGGCTGCCGGCCTTCTGTTCATCATAGAACCAGCCGCGCGTGCCGCAGAGGGCGAGCTCCCCATAAAAGAAGCAGCTGTTGTTCAGCACGTGAAAATCCGAAAAGCCGTGCTCTGCGCAGAAGCGGTCAAAGGCCTTGAGCGTCGTCCACCAGTAGTCGTGGTTGCCCTTGAGGATGATCTTGCGGCCGGGGATGGCGTTCATGAAGGCAAAATCCTCCGCCGCGTCCTCCAGCCCCATCGCCCAGCTGAGATCGCCGAGCAGCACGGTCGTATCCTCCGGCCCGATGACGCGCAGGTTCTCCCGGAGCTTGTCGACATAGCCCTCCCACCGGCCGCCGAAGACGTCCATCGGCTTATCGGCCGGCCCCAGCGACAGGTGCAGATCGCCGATCGCGTACAGGGCCATTACTGCAGAAACTCCGTGACGACGGACTGCATCGCAGTCTTGTCCGCGACTTCGCCGAAGCGCGGGGTCTTGCCCGCGAGGCTGGCCAGCGGCAGCGGCGCTTCGCGGCCGGTCACGGCCGTGAGCTGGCCCAGGACCTTCGTGCCGGGCTGATGCTCCGTCACGCCGAGCGCGTCCAGCACGCTCGCGCAGAACTTGAAGGGGCTGGCCGTGGACTCGACGACGGTCAGCGTCCCATCGCCGGTCTCGGCGCGGTAGTCCTCCAGCACGGTGCAGGCCACGGCGGTATGGGTGTCAAGCAGATAGTTCTTTTCGCGGAAGGTCCTGCCGATCGTCTGCGCGCCCTGCGCGTCAGTGCAGAAGCCGCAGGCAAACTCCGCCTGGACCGCGCGGAACACCCGCTCCGAGACGGTATAGCGGCCGGTCTCGGCGAGCGCCTGCATATACCCGCGCACCTCCTCGTCCGAGCCCGACAGCAGGTACAGAAGCCGCTCAAGGTTCGACGAGATCAGGATGTCCATCGACGGCGAAGCTGTCTGATAGAACGGACGGTTGCGGTCATAGGTGCCGGTCCGGATGAAGTCGGTCAGGACGTTATTCTCGTTCGACGCGCAGATGAGCCGGCCGATGGGCACGCCCATCTTCTTTGCGTAGAAGCCGGAGAGGATGTTGCCGAAGTTGCCCGTCGGCACGCAGACGTTGACGGTCTGCCCTTCTCCGATGGCGCCGGAGGCGAGCAGGTCGCAGTACGACGAGACGTAATACACGATCTGCGGCAGGACCCTGCCCCAGTTGATGGAGTTGGCCGAGGAGAGGAAATAGCCGCGGGAGGCGAGCGTCTCGCGCAGCTGCGCATCGGAGAAGATGCGCTTGACGCCGGTCTGCGCGTCGTCAAAGTTGCCGCGCACGGCGCACACGCCGACGTTCCGGCCCTCCTGCGTGACCATCTGGAGCTTCTGGATCTCCGACACGCCGCCGTCGGGGTAGAACACGAGGATCTTCGTGCGGTCCACGTCCCGGAAGCCCTCGAGCGCGGCCTTGCCGGTGTCGCCGGAGGTGGCGACGAGGATGCAGACGGTCTTCTCCTCGCCGGTCTTTTTGAGTGAGGCCGTCAGCAGATACGGCAGCATCTGCAGGGCCATGTCCTTGAACGCGCACGTCGGCCCGTGCCAGAGCTCCTGAATATAGGTGTTGTCCGCGAGCTGCACGACGGGCGCAGCCGCGGGGGTATCAAATTTGGCAGGGCCGTAGGCCTTCTGCGCGAAGCCGAGCAGCTCTTCCTCGGAGAATTCCTCAAGATAGAGCTTCATGATCTTCGCCGCCCGCTCCGGATAGGACAGACGCGCGAGCGCGCGGATATCCGCCATGGTCAGCTGCGGAATGGATTCCGGCAGATACAGACCGCCGTCGCGGCTGAGGCCCTCCACGATGGCCTGGCTGGCGGTCAGACGGCGGGAAGAATCCCGGGTACTTACATAATGCATGTTTTCACGACCTTCATCAAAGAATTGCAGAACAGGTTCTGTATGGTTTCATCGGGATATCCGGCGTCGGCCAGATAGCGCCCGAAGGTTTCATAGTCATTCAGCGCGGCAAAGCCCTCCGGCAGCACGTCGCAGCCGTCGAGATCCGCGCCCAGCGCAAGATGCCCCTCGCCGCCGAGGTCCAGGAAATGATCGAGGTGGCGGCGCAGATCGTCAAGCGTCACGCGCGGCCCGTCGGTCAGAAACGGCCCGTAGAGGTTGAGCCCCGCCGTGCCGCCAAGATCGCAGATGGCCCGGAACTGCGCGTCGGTCAGATTGCGCGGGTGCGGGCAGACGGCGAACGAATCGGAATGGCTCGCCACGATCGGCTTTTCCGCCAGCTCCGCCATGTCCCAGAAGCCCTTTTCGGACAGGTGGCTCACGTCCACGAGCATGCCGAGCTTCTGCGCGCGGCGGAAGAAGCTTTTTCCCTTTTCCGTCAGTCCCTCGCCGGTCTGGCAGGAGCCGGACAGGCTGTTCGGCAGGTTCCACACGAGCGAGACCATCCGCACGCCCGCCTCGTATGCGAGCTCCAGCAGCCCCTCGTCCTCGCGCACGGCCTCCGCGCCCTCAATGGCGAGGAAGGCAGCGCATCTGCCCGCCTGCATGGCGGCTTCCGCCTCCGGTGCGGTGCGGCAGAGGGTGATCTTGTCTTCGTTTTTGCGCAGCTGCGCCAGAAAATAGTCCAGCGCGCGGGAAAAATGCTCCGTATGGGGCATGCGCGTTTCGATCCATGCGGTGCAGAACGCGAAGAACTGGGCGTAGCCGCCGAGCTCTGCGGCCTTGTCCAGCGACACGGCAAGATCGCTGCTGCGCAGCTGCTTTTCCTGCAGCCAGAGCTCGACCGGCGTGTCGCAGTGGCCGTCAAATACACGGTATGGCATCAGAAAGCGTCCTCCATATGGGTGATCTGCGGGCGGCGGGTCTGTGTGCCCGCGGGCGCGTAGATCTCGATCACGTCGAAGCGCGGCTGCAGCTCTGACTCGTGCTGGGATAAGTACAAAAGCGCGGTGGCGCGCAGCCGCTGCTGCTTGCGGCTGTCGACAAATTCCCGCGCGGCGGCAAAATCCGCCGATTTGCGCAGCTTGACCTCGCAGAAGATGAGATAGCGGCGGTCTGCCGCGATGATATCGATCTCGCCGAGGCGGGTACGGTAGTTCATGGCCTCGATGCGGAAGCCCTTTTTCCGCAGATACGCCGCGGCCGCTGCCTCGCCCCAGGGGCCGAGCAGATCACGTGCCCGCATAGAATTTTTTCAGAAACAACTGCCGGTGGATGGGGCAGGGGCCGTATTCCCGAAGCGCTGCATAATGCCGCTTCGTGCCGTAGCCCTTGTGGACGGCGAAGCCGTACTGCGGGTATTGCTCGTCGTATTGCTCCATCAGCCGGTCCCGCGTCACCTTGGCCAGGATCGACGCGGCGGCAATGGAGGCGGACAGGCTGTCGCCCTTCACGATCGTCCGGACGGGCAGGCCGAAGTCTCTGGCCCGGTTGCCGTCGATGAGCGCCAGGTCCGGCTGCGGGGCCAGCTGCGCCATCGCCCGCTCCATGGCGAGAAAGGTCGCCTGCAGGATGTTGATCTCGTCGATCTCCTGCTCGCTCGCAAACGCGATGCCGTAGCTGACGGCCTCGGCGGTGATGACGCTGCAGAGCTCCCGGCGCTTTTTGTCCGTAAGCTTTTTGGAGTCGTTCAGGCCCGGGATCACCAGCTCCGGCGGCAGGATCACCGCCGCCGCGCAGACCGGCCCGGCCAGCGGCCCGCGCCCGGCCTCGTCCACGCCGCAGACCAGCTGAAAGCCGTCTGCGAACGCCTCTTTTTCATAGAGCCACAGATCGATCGGTGTTTCCTGTTTCATGCGTCCTGCTCCTCCGGGCTTTCGAGCGTGAGTCTGCCGAGCTTGCCGCTGCGGTAATCGTCCATCAGTGCCTTCGCCATCCGCTCGGTGTTGACCTCGCCGCCGGAGACGAGATAGCCGCGCTTCTTTCCCGCCAGCTGCAGAAGGTCATACCCGTCCGCGCCCCCCGGCGCTTCGAGCTTGTAGCGCTCAAGCAGCGTCTGGGGGTAGAACTTCGCCAGAAGCTCCATAAAATGGCATGCAAGCGTCTCGGTGTCGATGACGTCCTCTTTGACTGCGCCCGTGTAGGCCAGCCGCATGCCGACCTCCGGGTCTTCGAACTTCGGCCACAGGATGCCCGGCGTGTCCAGAAGCAGCAGCCCCTGGTCGACCGTGATCCACTGCTTGCCGCGCGTGACGCCGGGGCGGTTTTCCGCCTTGGCGCCCTTGCGCCCGGCGACCTGGTTGATGAACGTCGATTTGCCCACGTTCGGGATGCCGACGATCATGAGCTTGAGCGGCCTGCCGACCTGTCCCTTTTCCGCGTAGCGCGCCAGCTTTTCCGCCAGCAGCTCCCGCACGGCCGGCACGAAGCCGGAAATGCCCTTTTTCGTCTTGCAGTCGGTCTGCAGGACGCTGTAACCTTTCGCGCGGAAATGCTCCGCCCAGCGCTTTGTCATGGCGGGATCGGCCATATCGATGCGGTTGAGGATGATCATCCGGGGCTTCGCACCGCAGATGGCGTCGATGTCCGGGTTGCGGCTGGCGAGCGGGATGCGCGCGTCGAGAATTTCGCACACGGCGTCGACAAGCTTCACATCCGCCTCGATCATCCGGCGCGTCTTGGTCATGTGGCCCGGATACCACTGGATATTCATCGTTGCTTCGCTGTTTGCTTCCTGTTTCATGATACTGCTCCGAATCTGTGCCAGTCCCGGCCACCGGTCACGGCGCCGAGTTCGTTGGTCTGCCGCCCCGGGAAGATGACGAGCAGCACCTTGCCGAGCACAGCCTCTTTCTTGACGCAGCCGACGTCGGAAAAGCGGCTGTCCTCCGAGTGGTTGCGGTTGTCGCCCATGACGAACAGCTCGCCCTCCGGCACGGTGACGGGATAGTCGAGCGCCTTGCCGTATTCGGCGTAGCTCAGGTATGTCGGCTCGAAGGTGTAGCTCTCGTCGAGTGCCTGCCCGTCAACGTAGACGATGCCGGCATCAAAATCGATATCGACCGTCTGCCCGCCGACCGCGATGACGCGCTTGACCAGCAGCTCGTCGTTATCCGAGAACGGCGGCGTGTACAAAACCACGATGTCGCCCTGTTTGGCGTTCCGGTAGAGGAAATTGCTCTCCAGCACCAGATAGTCCTTGTCCACGAGCGTCGGGTACATCGAGCTGCCGCTGACGCCGTTCACGCGGAAAAAGAACACGAACATCAGCGTGATGACCGCGAGCATCCGCACCAGATCAAATAAGCTGAGATAGGCCTCGTAGCCCTTCGGCTCCGGCGGCTTTGCAGGCGTCTGCGCCTCGTCCGGCTGCTGCGCGTGCAGGTTCTTGTCTTCCTGTTCCATGCTCCAAAGATCCCCCATTTCGGAAGAAGCGTAAAGATACCAATATTATATACGATTCCGCACAATAAAGAAAGAGGAAAATCGCCTTTTCTTGCGGCAGCCGGGCAGGTGTGCTATACTGGAACAAAAAAGAAAAGGAGGCGGCGGTATGTACCGGATCCTGGTGGTCGAGGACGACCCCGGCATCGCGCAGGCCGTCTGCGCGCATTTGAGACAGTGGGAGCTGGAGGCGCGGTGCGTGCAGAACTTCCGCGCGGTGATGGACGAATTCACGGCGTTCGACCCGCAGCTCGTGCTGCTGGATATCTCGCTCCCGTTTTTCAACGGCTATCACTGGTGCACGCAGATCCGCAGCGTCTCGCGCGTGCCGGTCATGTTCCTCTCGTCCGCGGCGGAGAATATGAACATCGTCATGGCAATGAACATGGGCGCGGATGATTTCATCGCCAAGCCCTTTGACCTCGATGTGCTGACGGCCAAGGTGCAGGCGCTTCTGCGCCGGACGTATGACTTTGCCGCGGCCAGCCCGGTGCTTTCGCACCGCGGCGCTGTTTTGCAGACGGGCGACCAGTCGCTGCTCGTGGACGGGGAAAAGCTGCCGCTCAGCAAGAACGAATACCGCATCCTCTGGACGCTCCTGCAGGACAAGGGGAAGATCGTCAGCCGCGAAAAGCTCATGGAGGCTTTGTGGCAGACCGACAGCTTCGTCGACGAGAACACGCTGTCGGTCAACATGGCGCGTCTGCGCAAAAAGCTCGACGGCGCGGGGCTGGCAGGCTTCATCACGACAAAAATCGGTGCGGGCTATCTGGTAGAATGATATGAAGCTGTTTTTGCATTATCTGCGCTCCAAGGCGCTGAAGATCGGGGCGTTTTTGCTGTTCGCCCTTTTGTTTCTGGTCTCGTTCCGGCTGTACCACCTGCCGCTGGCGGCGGTATGGTATCCGTCGGCGCTGTGCGCGGGGCTGGGGCTCGTGATCCTGCTGCTGGACTTCCGGCGCGTCCGGCAGCGGCATCTGGAGCTGCAGCAGATCCTGAAAAACCTCCCCACCCTGCCGGAGGCGCTTCCGCAGCCGCAGGCGATCTTAGAGGAGGACTACCGCGCGCTCACCCGCGCGCTGCTCGCGCAGCAGCGCACGCTGGAGACCCAGCTGAGCAGCCGGTATCAGGACATGCTCGACTACTATACCCTCTGGGCGCACCAGATCAAGACGCCCATCGCCTCCATGCGCCTTTCCCTGCAGCAGGAGGACACGCCCAAGGCCCGGCAGCTGCTGCAGGAGCTTTCGCGTGCGGAGCAGTATGTCGGGATGGTCATGGTCTATCTGCGGCTGACGGACGGCGGCAGCGATTTTGTGCTGCGCACCTGCGATCTTGACGCGATCGTCCGGCAGGCCGTGCGGCGCTTTGCCGGGGAGTTCATCACGCGGAAGCTGAAGCTCTGCTATGAGCCTTTGAACGCGGCGTGCGTCACGGATGAGAAGTGGCTGCTGTTCGTGGTGGAGCAGGTCTTGTCCAACGCGCTCAAATACACGCGGGAGGGGTCGATCACCATCACGATGGAGCACCCGAAGACGCTCGTCATCCGCGACACGGGCATCGGCATCGCGCCGGAGGATCTGCCGCGCGTCTTTGAAAAGGGCTACACCGGCTACAACGGCCGCGGCGACCAGAAGGCCAGCGGCCTCGGCCTCTATCTGTGCCGGACGATCTGCCGGAAGCTCGGCCACTCCATCACCGCCGAATCGTCCCCGGACGAAGGCACCGCCATCCGCATCGGCCTCTCCCAACGCCAGGTCCGGGAATAACGCGCCCCTTGGCTCCCCTCCCAGGGGAGCTGTCAGCGAAGCTGACTGAGAGGTTATTTCCCATTTCCGACGCACCTCCGGCGGCGCACCCTAAAGGCTCCCCTAGCAGGGGAGCTGTCAGCCGCAGGCTGACTGAGAGGTTGTCGCAGATTTGCAACTGCCGGATGTCTCCGACGGCCCTATCTTTTCCCTTGCGCGGGAAAAGATAGGGGAGAAAAGGGCGCTTGGTTACGTTTGGTGCATGCTGCATCTGAATTCAGGCAGGAACCGATGTTTTAGTCTGGCGTTCCACACGATAGTCACCCTACGTGTGTCTTACTACGCGCCGCCTGATACGGGGGGTATCAAATCTGCAACAAGTTGCCTTAGAACGACTGCTATCAATAGAAAATACGGTGGAAATCCAGATGGATGTTACCTTCTTGCGGGAGAGCCTGTAGGGGCCGATGCCCACATCGGCCCGCGCAGCGGACTGCGGGGAGCTTACAAAACTGTAAGACGGCAGCCGGAAAGTGTAAGCGGAATCGATGGCGGCGGGGAGCCTGGCGCGATATACTTGGCGCAGAAACTTTCACAGGAGGCATTTTTCTTATGCAGATTCTCGAAGTGAACGGCCTGCGCAAGGTCTATACGACGCGCTTTGGGGGCGCGTCGGTCGAGGCGCTCAAAAACATCAATTTCAGCGTGGAAAACGGCGAATACGTCGCCATCATGGGCGAATCCGGCTCCGGTAAGACCACGCTCCTGAACATTCTCGCCGGGCTCGACAAGCCGACCTCCGGCCAGGTGCTGCTCGACGGCAAGGACCTCGCGTCCATCCGCGAGTCCGACCGCGCCGCCTTCCGCCGCGACAATCTCGGCTTCGTCTTTCAGGAGTTCAACCTGCTCGACACCTTCTCGGTCGAGGACAACATCTATCTGCCGCTCGTGCTCGCGGGCGTACCGCAGAGCCAGCTCGGCGCACGGCTCGAGCCCATTGCGGCGAAGCTCGGCATCTCGGAGCTGCTGAAAAAATATCCGTATGAGATCTCCGGCGGCCAGAAGCAGCGCGCGGCTGTCGCCCGCGCAATCATCACGAACCCCCGTCTGCTGCTGGCCGACGAGCCGACCGGCGCGCTCGATTCCCGCGCCACGGACGAGCTGCTGCGCGTCTTCTCCGACATCAGTGCCGGCGGCCAGACCATCCTCATGGTCACGCACTCCGTCCGCGCGGCCAGCCGTGCGGGCCGGGTCCTGTTCATCAAGGACGGCGAGGTCTGCCACCAGCTCTACCGCGGCGGCATGACCAACGATCAGCTCTACCAGAAGATCACGGACGCGCTGACCGTCCTGCAGGCGGGAGGCGAGCGGGTATGACGCACAGACTCTATCCGCGCCTGGCCTGGCAGGGTATCACGAAGAACAAGCGGCTGTATCTGCCGTTTCTGCTCACCTGTGTCGGCATGGTGATGATGACGTACATCCTGCTCTCGCTGGCGTCCTCCCCAGTCCTCAAGACCTTCCCGGGCGGCGACACCATGCCGATGATCCTCAGCATGGGCAGCTTCGTCATGGCGGCGTTCGCCGTTCTGTTCCTGTTTTATACGAATTCCTTCCTCATCCGCCGCAGAAACCGCGAGTTCGGCCTCTACAACATCCTCGGCATGGGCAAGGGCAATCTTGCCAGGGTGCTTGCGTGGGAATCGGTCATGATGGCGCTCGTGGCCATCGTGGGCGGCGAGGCGCTGGGCATTGCGCTCGGGAAGCTCTTTGAGCTGGTGCTCGTCAACATCGTGGGCGGCGACGTGCAGATGGACTTTACCGTCTCTGTCCCGGCCACGGCGATGACGGCGATCCTGTATCTCGGCATTTTCGTGCTGCTGTTCCTGCGCTCGCTGGTGACAGTCTGCAGGACGAACGCCGCGGCCCTTCTGCGCAGCGAATCCTACGGCGAAAAGCCGCCGAAGGCGAGCTGGGCGTTCGGCCTGGCGGGCTTCGGGATCCTCGGTGCGGCGTACTACATCGCCGTGACCATCAAGCAGCCGCTGACCGCCATCGCGGTGTTCTTCATCGCCGTGCTGATGGTCATCGCGGGGACGTATCTGATCTTCATCTCCGGCTCCGTCCTCCTGTGCCGGGTGCTGCAGAAGAACAAGCGGTATTACTATCAGAAGAACCACTTTATCTCCGTCTCCTCCATGGCCTACCGCATGAA
>DHKK01000027.1:0-1091 GCA_002404795.1 Clostridiales bacterium UBA4696 | reverse complement strand
ATGAAGCGCAACGGCGCGGGACTCGCGTCCGTGTGCATTCTGGCCACGATGGTGCTCGTCATGCTCTCGTCGACGACGTGCCTGTATTTCGGCAAAGAGGACGCGCTCCGCACGCGCTATCCGACCGATCTTTCCGTTGAGCTGCGCTTTACGGAGGATGAGGGCGGCGCAAACGAGGAAAATCTCCGGATCGCGCGCGGCATGGTCGAGTCCGTCATCGAACAGGACAAGCTTGATGTACAGGAGCAGTTCAACACGCGCAGCGCATGGTTCTCCGGTCTTCTTACGGGGGATTCCTTCGAGCGCGCGGATCGCTCCGCGCTCATGGACTATGAACGTGCGGTCGACATGACCATCCTGCCGCTGGAGGACTATAACCGCATGGTGGGCGAAAGCCTGACGCTGGAGCCGGGCGAGGCGTATTTCTGCTGCCCGCGCATGACCTACACGCAGCAGGAACTCCACATCGGCGAGCTTTCCTACAAGATCAAGGGCCAGCTGCCGGAGTTCGGCGGCTTCGGCGCGGACAGCGCAAATATCACGACGACGATCTATCTCATTGTCCCGGATTTTGACGCGGCGGTCGACGCCCTGCAGACGCAGGACACCCGTTATCCGGTCGTTATCAGCTGGCAGTATTCGTTCAACTCCGACAGCCCGGATGAGGCGCAGATCGCATTCGTTGCCGATGTGAGGGACGTGTTCGCCGAAAACAAAGACGGGCTGGCCTACGCCTCGTACACGGTGGAGTCTCTGGCGTTCAACCGAGACGATTTCCAGGGCACCTACGGAAGCCTGTTCTTCCTTGCGATCCTGCTGAGCATCGTCTTCCTGGCAGCCGCCGTGCTGATCCTCTACTACAAGCAGATCTCCGAGGGCTATGAGGATCAGGCCCGGTTCGAGATCATGCAGCGCGTGGGCATGACGAAGACGGATATCCGCAAGTCCATCAACTCCCAGCTGCTGCTGGTCTTCTTCCTGCCGCTTTTGTTCGCGGGGCTGCATCTGGGCTTTGCGTTCCCGTTCATCCATAAGCTGCTCGTGCTCTTCAACCTCACGAACCTGAAGCTTCTCATCGGCACGACGGTCAT
>DHKK01000036.1:5334-21090 GCA_002404795.1 Clostridiales bacterium UBA4696 | reverse complement strand
AGAGGTTATAGCCCGCAAGAAGGAAAAAAACCATCAAAACTTCCCCCGTACCTTCTATTGGCAGCAATCATTCAAAGGCAACCAGCCGCAAACCCGATACCCCCGTATCAGGCGGCGCGTAGTACGACACCCGTAGGGTGAGTATCGAGTGGAACGACGCCTGAAACATTGGTGCGTACCTGAATTCAGAGGCAGGAAGCACCCCGCGTCCCCACGCACTCTTTTCTTCCATATCTTTTCTCTTGCGAGAGAAAAGATATGGCCGTCGGAGACCTACGGCAGCTGCAAATTTGCAGCAACCTCTCAGTCAGCCTTACGGCTGACAGCTCCCCTGAAAGGGGAGCCTTTGGGCTTGCATACCATCAAAAATCAACAATTATGAAGGAGGACATCCGATGCGTTTACAGTTCCCTGAGGGCTTTCTGCTTGGCGTCAGCTCCGCCTCGGCGCAGATCGAGGGCGGAGAGGTCGGCAGCAACTGGAACGACTGGTATCACCAGGGCCGGATCAAGGACGGTTCCGACCCCGCCGTCGCCGACGACCACTGGAACCGCTGGCGCGAGGACTGCGCACTCATGGCCGGTCTGCACCTGCCCATCGCCCGTCTTGGCGTCGAGTGGGCCCGGATCATGCCCGAGCGCGGGCAGGTCGACGAGTCCGCCGTCGCGCACTACCGCGCGGAGCTGGAATACCTGAGCCAGCTCGGCATCCGCCCGCTGCTGACGATCCACCATTTCTCCAACCCCATGTGGTTCGAGCGCATGGGCGCGTTCTCCAAACGCGAAAATCTCGACGATTTCCTCTCCTTTGCCAAGCTCTGCGCCGACCGCTTCGGCGATCTCGTCAGCGACTGGATCACCATCAACGAGCCGAACGTCTATGCGACCAACGGCTATTTCTTCGGCGACTGGCCCCCGGGACACAAGAAATTCGCCGAGACCTTCACCGTGCTCGAAAACATGGCTTACTGCCACATCCGCTGCTACCGGATGCTCCATGAGACGCGCGAGGCCATGGGCTATTCCGACACCATGGTCGGCTTCGCCAACCACCTGCGCGTCTTCGAGCCGGAAAACCCCCGCAATCCGGCCCAGGCCGCGACGGCGAAGGCCGTCGAGTGGCTGTTCCAGGGCGCGATCACCGAGGCCATGTCCACCGGCACGTTCCGCTGGCCGCTGCGCAACCACTGGAAGCTGCCGAAGGGCGAATACTGTGACTTCCACGGCGTCAACTACTATACGCGCTCGACCGTCACCGGCTTCGCCGACGGCGTGCGCAAAAACAGCCCCCGCAACGATCTCGGCTGGGAGATCTACCCCGAGGGCATCGTGCGCTGCGCCCAAAAGCTTGAAAAGCTGCTCCGCCGCCCCATCTGGGTGACGGAGAACGGCACCTGCGACAACCAGGACGCCTTCCGCGCCCGCTATCTCTACGAGCACCTGGAGGCCATCGTCCAGTCCGGCCTGCCCTTTGAGCGCTATTACCACTGGTGCTTCTGCGATAACTTCGAGTGGTTGGAGGGCGAGAGCGCCCGCTTCGGCCTCGTGAACGTCGACTACGCCACCCAGACGCGCACCATCAAGCGCTCCGGCGCGTTCTACGCCGACATGATCCAGCACGGCGGCGTGACGGACGAGGCGTTCAACACCTACGTCAGAGGGGAGGTCTACCGCATCGAATGATCAACGTCAGACAAGGCGTGTTCCACCTGCGAAATGAAGAGGCGTCCTATCTCTTCCGCGTGAAGGACGGGTTTCTCGAGCACCTGCACTTCGGCGCGCGCGCCGAGACCTCCGACGCGCAGGCCTTCGCCGCCCGCCCCGGCTGCGGCTGGGGCGACAGCACGCTCTACCGCGAGGGCTCCAACGCCAGCTGCCTCGATATCCTGCCGCTCGAGTGGAGCGGCTGCGGCCGCGGCGACTACCGCGAAAGCCCGCTGGAGCTGTCGATCGGCGGCAGGGCCGTCTCCACCGACTTCCGCTACCGCGGCTGCGAGGTGCTGAAGCAGCCGCCGCCCTCCGCGCTGCCCGTCTCCCGCGGCCAGACCGTCCTCGCCGTGTACCTTACGGACGCGGCGGCGAAGCTCCGCCTGACGCTCCTCTACGGCGTCCTGCCCACGGTCTTTACCCGGCGGGCGATCCTCGAAAACTGCGGGGATTCCGCGGTGCACATCCGCAAATGCATGAGCGCCTGCACGGAGCTTCCCGGCGACTGGGAGCTGCATACCTTCTCCGGCGGCTGGATCGCCGAGATGCAGCACACCCGCACGCCCGTCACCCTTGCAAGGACCTGCCTTGAGAGCACGACCGGCGCGTCCTCCAGCCGCGCCAACCCCGGCTTCCTGCTCGCCGCGCCGGACGCGGGGGAGCAGGCGGGCGCGGTCTACGGCTTCAACCTGCTCTACTCCGGCAGCCACTACCTCAGCGCGCAGAAGAGCCTGCAGGGCCTCACGCGCGTGCTGCAGGGCATCTCGCCAGCGAACTTCGATTGGGAGCTTGCGCCCGGTGCGCGTTTTGAGACGCCGGAGGCCGTCATGGCATATTCCGGCGCGGGCTTCGGCGGAGTGTCCTCCTGCTTCCACCGGTATGTGAACGAGCACCTCGTCCCGCCCTACTGGCAGGGCCGGCCCCGCCCCATCGTCTATAACAGCTGGGAGGGCTGCATGTTCGATTTCACGGAATCGAAGCTCCTGCGCCTCGGCCGGGCGGCAAAGCAGCTCGGCTGCGAGCTGTTCGTCCTCGACGACGGCTGGTTCGGCAAGCGAAACAGCGATACCTCCAGCCTTGGCGACTATACCGTGAACGAAAAGAAGCTGCCAGGCGGTCTGCGCGGCCTCGGCGAAAAGCTGAACGCCATGGGATTGCAGTTCGGCCTCTGGTTCGAGCCCGAATCCGTCAGCCCCGATTCCGAGCTCTACCGGCAGCATCCCGACTGGGCCCTGCATGACGTCCTCGGCCGGGAGAATCTGCTCGGCCGCCACCAGCTGCTGCTCGACCTCACAAAGCCGGAGGTGCGGGACTATCTCGTCGAGCGCGTCGGCGGCATCCTCGATTCCGCGCCCATCTCCTATGTCAAGTGGGACATGAACCGCCACTCCTGCGCGCTCGGCGCGCAGCAGCACGCCTTCGTCCTCGGGCTCTACGACGTGCTGCGCCGCATCTTCCTGCCCCGGCCGCAGATTTTGCTTGAGAGCTGCTCGTCCGGCGGCAACCGCTTTGACTGCGGCATGCTCTGGTTCTCCCCGCAGATCTGGTGCTCCGACGACACCGACCCCGTCGAGCGCCTGCGCATCCAGCAGAGCCTCAGCTACCTCTATCCGCCCTCGTGCTTCGGCGCGCACGTCTCGGCCAGCCCGCACGCGCAGACGCTGCGGCATACGCCGCTGCCCACGCGCGGCAACGTGAGCCTGTTCGGCTGCCTCGGCTATGAGTTGGATCTTACGGAGCTCCTGCCGGTCGAGCAGGCGGAGATCCGGGCGCAGACGGAGTTCTACCGCGCCCACCGCCGCACGCTCCAGTACGGCCGCTTCACAAGAGGCTGCACCGACGGCGGGGGGACCGTCTGGCAGATGCAGACGAAGCAGGAGACCGTCGCGGCCGTCTTCCACGGCCTGCAGCCCGCCGCCCCCGGCTACGAGCACCTGTGCGTGACGGGGCTGGACGGGGAGAAGCAGTATCGCCTGACCTCCCGCCCCCAGCTTTTGCGCGTGGGCGATTTTGGGACGCTCCTGCGCCACGTGCTGCCCGTGAAGCTTAATCCCAACGGCCTTGCCGTCCAGACCGCGGACAGCCTGTACCGCATGTCCGACGGCAGTCAGAGCCTGACGGCCTCCGGCGCGGCCTTCGCCGCCGGGATCTGCCTGGCCCCGCGCTTTTCCGGCACGGGCTACGACCCGGACGGCCGGATGCAGGGCGATTTCGGTTCCAATGTCTATTTCATTCAGGAGGTGTGCAGTCATGAAAAACCTTGACCGCCGCAACAAATATTTCTTCGGCCTCGGCACCATCGGCCGCGACATGTTCTATGCGTTTGAGGCAAACGCGCTTCTGTATTTCCTGTCCAACATCCTCTCGCTGCCGCTGCACGTGTTCGCGGCGGTCAGCCTCGTGCTCTCCGTGCTGCGCATCGCCGACGCGCTGAACGACCCCATCACCGGCCTTGTCATCGACAACATCCACACGAAGTGGGGCAAGTTCAAGCCCGCGATCCTTGTCGGCGGCGTCGTGTCCGTGATCTTCTATCTGATCCTCTTCGGCAACGTCGGCACCGGCACGGCCTACGTCATCTTCTTCGCCGTCGCCTACGTCCTCTGGGATATCAGCTACGGCATCAACGACATCGCCTACTGGACGCTTCTGCCCGCCCTCACGCAAGACCAGAAGCAGCGCGAGAATTACGGCGCCTTCGCCCGCATCTGCGCGAACATCGGCATGTACATCATCATGGTCGGCTGGCAGCCCATCACCGCCGCCCTCGGCAACACGCCGAAGGCGTGGATGACGGTCGCCGTGGCCGTGAGCGTCATCTACCTTGCCGGTCTGTGCTTCCCGCTGTTCGGCGTGAGAGAGAACCGCGAGATCAAAGAGGACGAGGAGAAGTTCACCATCCGTGACATGTGGAACGCGCTGACGAAAAACGACCAGCTCATGTGGACCACGCTCTCCATGGCCCTGTTCATGGTCGGCTACTGCACCACGACGGGCTTCGCCACCTATTACATGCAGTATCTCTACGGCGATATCAACATGTACGCCGTGCTGGCGGCGGTCTGCGGCGTGGCGCAGCTGGCCGCGCTCATGATCTTCCCGCTGTTCTCGAAAAAGCATGACCGCCGCCAGCTCTACACCGGCGCGACCATCCTCGTCGCTGCGGGCTACGCCGTGTTCTTCTTTGCCGAGCATTCCATCGTCCTCATCGCGCTGGCCGCCATCCTCATGTTCGTCGGCCAGGCCTTCATCCAGCTGCTGATGCTCATGTTCCTCGCCGATACAATCGAATACGGCCAGTGGAAGCTGGGCCGCCGCTCCGAGTCCATCACCTTCTCCATCCAGCCGCTCGTCAACAAGATCGGCGGCGCGCTCTCGACCGGCCTCATCAGCATCAGCATCATGCTCGCCGGCATCAAGACGAAGGGCAGCGACGCGGCCGCGGCCGCCATCGACGCCTCCGGCAAGCTCACCATCAAGCTCGCCATGCTGGCCATCCCCCTCCTCCTCATCGCCGCCGGCTACATCATCTACCTGCGCAAATACAAGATCAGCAAGGAATTCTACGACCAGATCCTGCAGGACCTGAAAGCCAGAGAGCGCGAAGACGGATAAAAGGGAAGACATATTTTCTGAACGAGATTTCCAGCTTACGCGTAGGGGCCGATGCCTACATCGGCCCGGAGGGCAGTTGCGAATTCGCCGCAGATCTCCAGAAAAACCGGCGCATCCTGCGCGGGCCGATGTGGGCATCGGCCCCTACAGGGATGTGCATACTGTGCTGCTTTCGAAAAAAAGATCCCCGCCTGCATCGCAGGCGGGGAATTTTTTCTGCTTTTTACTTGGTCAGATACCGGTGGAGCATGACTGCGACCTCGGCGCGGGTGGCGTTGTTCTTGGGGCTGAGCTTGGCGCCGCTGCCCTTGACATAGCCGCTGCCGACCGCCCAGCTCATCGCGTCATAGGCGTAATCGCTGACGGAGGCATAGTCCGTGTAGCTGCGCAGGCTGGCCGAGTAGACCGGCTTGCCCGCGAGCCGCCAGAGGATGGAGGCGATCTGTTCGCGCGTGATCTTGCCCTTCGGGCCGAACGTCGTGGTGCTGGTGCCGTTGACGACGTTGTTGCGGTACGCCCAGAGGACAGCCTCATAGTAGTAATCCGTGCTCTTCACATCCGTGAACGGGTTCGATACGCCGTAGACCGACGGGGAACCGGCGTTGCGGTAGAGAATGAGGACGAAGTCGCCGCGGGTCATATTGCCCTTCCAGCCGAAGGTGGAGGCGCCTGTGCCCTTGACGAGGCCGTATTCATTCATGAAGTCGACCGCGTTCGCTGCCCACGAGCAGGTCCGCGCGTTCACATCCGAGAAGACGGAGGAGGCCGTCTTCGAGGCCACGCGCACGGTCAGCTCGCCGCTGCCCAGCTGCGTGCCGGACGTGCCGTAGACCGTGAAGGCGAGCCGGATCTGCGTGCTGCAGTCCGCCGCGGGGAGGAAGAAGACGCTGTCCAGATACAGGTTCTTCGCGCTCGTGCCGCTGAGATAGAACTGGTCCTTGCTGTAGTCGACCGTCGTGTAGTTCTGCGCGGCGACGGAGCGGAAGTTGTAGAGCAGACGCCCTTCGCTCGCCGCGGGCTGCTTGAACATCACGTAAGCGGCGTTCGGGTAGGCCCGCAGGATCTCGTCCGCCGCGCCCAGCGTCTTCATCGACGCGCCGGAGGCCGTGATGGAGTCGTCGCCGGAGACGGTGACGGCGGTGTAGCCCTCATACCGCGAGCCGGAGGTGCCGACAGCGGTATAGGGGAGGTAGACCGTGTACTTGGTCCGGTAGCTGCCGGTCACGTAGGTGACCTCGTCGAGGTCGAGCTGCGTGTAGCTCGCCTGATAGTAGCACTTGTCGGTGGAGCTCAGCTTCGTCGTGGCCTTGGAGGTCGTGTAGGCCCAGCCGAAGATGGCGGCGTTGCTGCCGTCGTTCAGGCTGTAGGTCTTGTTGTTCATAACGACCGTCGCGCGGTTCATCGCAAACGTGACATAGTCGAGCTTTTCGCCTGCCTTGCCGGAGAAGGCCTTGCTGAAATCGGATTCCAGGAAGGTCACGCTGCCGCCGAAGCTGGCGGAGTATTCCATGTCGACGCTCTCATCGCCGAGCGTCACCTTGCCCGCGGCGATCACATCGCCGTCGGCGTCATAGCCGATGTAGGTGAAGTAGGCGTTCGTCGTGCTGGTGGAGGAGGTCCGGAAATACAGGCTGGAGATCAGCTTGTTGCGCGTGCCGGAGACATAGTATTTCGTCGACGAGCTCACGCGGCTGCCGTTTTCATAGACCGAGCCGCCGTTCGAGCCTTCGATGGTGATGGAGGCAAGCTTGCCTGCGTAGCGGCCCGTCGTGCCGTCGACGGCCTCGGAGAAGTCGTCAGGATCGAAATAGTCCTCCTCATGCACCGCGAACGAGGGCGCGGAGGCCGGGCTCACGCTCACGGAGAGCGGGGAAGCCTGATAGGTCGTGCTGCCGATCGTGACGGAGACCTTCACCGGTACCTGCACGGCAGTTTTGGACGAGCCGGTCGCATAGGTGTAGAGCGTGACGCTCGAAGAACCGCTGCTCGTCGTGGTCGTTACGGCCTTGCTCGGGTCATTGCCGCCAAGATCGGCGACGCTCTCCTCGTAGGCTTTCCACGTCAGCTCCACGGACTGCTGATAGGGCACATAGCCCTTTTCCGCCGTGTACTGATAGACCGTCGCGGAGATGGTGGAGGCGCTGCCCGCCGTCAGGCTCGACGGCGCGGCGCTCAGCTCGATCTTATACGCGTCCGCGACCTCGACGGTGTAGCTCGCCGTTTCGACGATAACGCCGAAGGCGTTCTTGACCGTCGCGGTGATCGTGGCCGTCCCGGCGGCGACGCCGGTCACGGTGCCGGAAGCGTCGACCGTGGCGACCGCCGTGTTGCTGCTGGCGTAGGTGAGCGTATCGCCAGTCGTGGCCGTTGCAGTGTTCGTGGCCGTTTTGCCCTTTTCGACCGTCAGCTTCTGCTTTTCAAAGGTCACGGTGTGCGTTTCCGTTGCCTTGACGGTCACAGCGACCTGCGCCGTGGCCGTGCCGCAGCTGAGTGTCAGCGTGGCCGTGCCGGTCTTCACCGCCGTCAGCGTGACGGTGCAGCTGCCATTTGAAATGTTACCAGCCTGCGCCGTCACGACGGTCGTATCGGACGACTGGACCGCCAGCACGTCGCCGCTCGCCGCGCCCGCGAGCGTCACGGACAGAGAAGGGGTCGCCGAGCTGTCAGCATCGATCTCAACGGAAGTGTCGGCCGTAATCGCGGTCACTCCCGACTGCACGGTGATCTGGACGCTGCCAAGCGTCCGTGTTTCTTCGTTCTCTGTCACCGTTGCCGTGATGGTGGCGGAGCCGACTTTCAGTGCCTTGATCGTCATGCCGTTGATGCTGACAATATCATCAGGGACACTGGTGAGCATCACGTTCGACACGTCGGCTCCGTCCGCGTTCTTGACGCTGATCGTTGTCTCTTCGTTAACGTTCAGTAATGGTTTTCCTGCTGAGACCGTTCCATCCACGGCGAAAACCGCCGGAACCATGGCGATGACGAGCGCCAGCACCACGAACAGGCTCAGAAGCTTTGCAAATGTACGTTTCATCCCTGTACACCTCTTTCTGCGGCGAGCTTCGCCGCTTCTTTTGTGACTCCAGTTTACCGTAAGATTTAAAAATTGCAATACTTTTGTAAATAATTCAGAAATTCTTCACAACTTTCCGCCCCAGCCGCAGGAAGCCCCCGGAAACACAGGAAGACCCTTCCCCAAATTGCTAAAAAAGATCGTGTTTCCGTTCCTTGCGGGAGACTTGCAGGATCTGCGTAGGGGGCGATGCCCACATCGCCCCGGCAGCATGTACATCCGAAACACGGGGGGCCTTCGGCGAATTCGATGCTTCCCCACGGGCCGATGTAGGCATCGGCCCCTACAGTTGAAGAAGCAGGCACGTCGAAAAGCTCTTTCCCAAAGAGGGAAAGAGCTTTCGTTTCGCTTATTTTTCCTTATAATAGAGCATACAGTGGCAGTAGCCCTCAAAGTTGGGGTCGGCGATCTGCTCGCGGAATTCCTTGCACATGCACTTGTTTTCCTCCGTCCGCGCGAGCCGGCACGGGCAGTAGCCGCCGGTGCGCTTGAGCCCCTCCTTGACGCGGGCGACGACCGCCTTGTCTTCGTTCAGCCGGACCTTCACAGCGCCTCCAGCTCCTTCTTGAGCGCGTCCTTCTCCCGGTAGCCGACCAGACGCTTCACGACCTTGCCGCCCTTGATGCACAGCAGCGTCGGGATCGACTCGATGCCGAATTCCATCGCCAGATCGCGCTCGTCGTCGACGTTGACCTTGCAGAACTTCACGCCGTCCATCTCGCCGTCCAGCGCCTCCATCACAGGCGCGAGCATCATGCACGGGCCGCACCAGCTGGCCCAGAAATCGACCACGACAGGCGTCTTTGCCTGCATGACCTCCGCGTCAAAGTTATCCAGATTCACATTCGTCATGTTGGGTACCCTCCTTGTATCGTTATGATTCCATAGCCTGCCCGCTTTATCCCTCCAGCCTGTCGCAGATGGCCTGCGCGGCGGGGATCTGCTTCATGGCCAGCAGCGACTGGCGCATGATGAGGCGCTCTTCGTCGTTTTCCAGCAGCTCCCTGCAGAGCGCGGCGATGTCCTCCGGCGTCTCGGCCGTGGCCGCGCCGCCGTGGGAGACGAAGAAATTCAGGTTCGGCGTCTCGCATCCGCCCACCACGTTGACCAGCACCATCGGCAGTCCCTTGACCATGGCCTCGGTCGTGCTGATGCCGCCGGGCTTGGTGAGGAAGAGATCCGCGCTGTCCATCAGGACGGAGACGTTGCTGATAAAGCCGCGGATGTGGATGTTGGGCTTGTCCGCGAACCTGCGCTCCATGCGCCGCAGAAGCTGCCGGTTGCTGCTGCAGGCTACAGTCATATCATACTCCGGCGGGAGCGAATTTGCAAGCAGCTCCGTGATTTCTTCCATCGGCCCGCAGCCCATGCTGCCGGTCATCATCACCAGATGCCGGTGTGAGGGCTCGAGTCCCATGGCGAGCTTCGCCTCCCGGTTCGGCAGGCAGGTATAGAGCTCCCCGCGCACAGGGATGCCGCAGGGGAGGATGGTCTCCGGCCGGACGCCGTTTTTTTCGAATTCCGCGCGCAGCGACGCGTCGGGGATGACGCAGGTGTCCAGCTGCATCCGGTCGCAGGAGGGGCTTGCGGTGTAGTCCGTGGCGATGAACATGGTCCTGACCGGCAGCGGCTGCTGCCGCTGGATGAACGTGAGCATCAGCGCAGGGAACAGGTGCACGCACACCACCGCGTCGTATCCGCCCTGCACAATGGCCGCGCGCAGCCGCTTGCACCCGCGCCGCAGGATGCGGCAGGCCGCGGACGACTCGTCAAACGACGCCGGATGCTCCTCCGCGTACTGGTAGCCCTTGTTGTAGAGCTTCGGGAAATAGCGGTAGAAGCGCACATGCCAGTTGCTCACAAAGCGGCTCGTGCCCTTCGACACGTACAAGAGCGCGTCGTCGGTCTCATAGGTGTGGCCGCGGCGCTGCAGCTCCGTGCCGATGGCCCGGGCGCAGGAATTGTGCCCGCCGCCGGTATTGCAGCTGAGGATCAGGACTTTCATGCTTCTTTGCTCCTTTTTGCGCGTGTCCGCTCATACAGCCGCACGAGGCGGGGGCGGTTATAGCGCTGAATGATGAGAAAAACCAGATTGCCGAAAATGGCGTAGATCAGATATAAAACGATGCCGCCCGCGCCCGGCCAGATGACAAGCAGCCCCAGCCCCGCCACAATGAGCAGCGCGTGCGTGGCCTCCGCCGCGCAGGTCTCGCGGATCATGACGAGCAGCGTCTGCTCGTCCGGCCGGGCCGGGATCTTCTTGGCGGGCATGAGCTTCGGGAAGATCCGGCTCATATCCGGCACACGGCTCTGCCACTTTGCAATGCCGATGGCCTCGTAGAGCTTCCCGCCCTTTTCAAACGCGAAGCTCCGGTAGGGGAAGCGCGTATAGTCGAACCACTCCTTCGGCACGAGCCTGCCCAGCACAAAGCTCACCACACCCAGCCCCGCCGCATAGCACAAACAATAAAAACCCCGCATCGGCGCTCCTTTCTGTCTTCGGAAAGGCTCCCCTCCCAGGGGAGCTGTCAGCCGCAGGCTGACTGAGAGGTCGTCGCAGATTTGATGCGACCTCTCCGTCTCGGCTTTGCCGAGCCACCTCCCCTGGAAGGGGAGGCTTGGGATTTGCGCACTCCAAAGGCTTCCCCTATGAGGGGAAGCTGCCGCCGGAGGCGGCTGATGAGGTGGGCTGCGTCGCGCAGACAGAAGTGCCCCACCTCATCCGTCACGGCTTCCGCCGTACCACCTTCCCCTCATAGGGGAAGGCATGTACAGTCCGCAGATATTTCATATATCATACCAAACCCCGCCTTTCTTTCCTATGGTCAGTTTTTTGTTTCTGCCCAGCCGCGCGGAGCGGCGAAAATTCGTGATTTTTCATGAAATTGGAACACTCCCGTTGCCGGATGCGTCAAACTATGGTATTCTGAAAGCAAGCACAGATGCAGATACCATTTATTATTCTGTCAGTAAAGGAGCATAAACAAATGGGACTTATCAAAGCAGCCCTGGGCGCCGCGGGCGGCGTGATGGCCGATCAGTGGCTTGAGTATTTCTATTGTGATTCTCTTCCGGAAAGCGTCATGGCCGTCCGCGGCCAGAAGCGGACCTCCGGCCGCAGCAGCAACATGAAGGGCTCGGACAACATCATCTCCAACGGCTCCATCATCGCGGTCGCCGACGGCCAGTGCATGATCATCGTCGATCAGGGCAAGGTCACCGAGTTCTGCGCGGAGCCCGGCGAATTCAAATACGATTCCTCGTCGGAGCCGTCGCTGTTCTGCGGCAAGCTGGGCGAGAACATCCTCGCCACCTTCAAAAACATCGGCAAGCGCTTCACCTTCGGCGGCGAGCCGCCCAAGGACCAGCGCGTCTACTACTTCAACACCAAGGAGCTCATCGGCAACAAGTACGGTACGCCGTCTCCGGTGCCGTTCCGCGTCGTCGACCAGCGCGCGGGCATCGATATCGATATCGCCATCCGCTGCTTCGGCGAATACAGCTACCGCATCTGCGACCCGATCCTCTTCTACACCAACGTCTGCGGCAACGTCACCGACAGCTTCACCCGTGATCGGCTCGACAGCCAGCTCAAGACCGAGCTGCTGACCGCCCTGCAGCCCGCCTTTGCCAAGATCTCCGAGCAGGGCATCCGCTATTCTTCTCTCCCCGGCCACACCATGGAGATGGCCGACGCCCTCAACGACGTCCTGTCCTCCAAGTGGCGCAACCTCCGCGGTCTCGAGATTGTCTCGTTCGGCGTCTCGTCCGTCAAGGCGAGCGAGGAAGACGAGAAGATGCTCAAGGAGATGCAGCGCAACGCCGCCTTCATGGACCCGACAAGAGCCGCCGCGCACCTCGTCGGCGCGCAGGCGTCCGCCATGCAGGCCGCCGCGAACAACCAGAACGCAGGCCCCGCCATGGCCTTCATGGGCATGAACATGGCCGGTCAGGCCGGCGGCGTGAACGCGCAGAACCTCTACCAGATGGGCGCGCAGCAGGCCGCGCAGCAGCCTGCCCCCGCCGCAGCCGCTCCGGCTGCCGGCAGCTGGACCTGCCCGCAGTGCGGCAAGACGGCCACGGGCAAGTTCTGCCCCGAGTGCGGCGCGAAGAAGCCCGAGGCCGACGGCTGGACCTGCCCGACCTGCGGCAAGCTGAACAAGGGCAAGTTCTGCGCCGAATGCGGCACGAAGAAGCCCGCCGGCACACCGAAGTACAAGTGCGACAAGTGCGGCTGGGAGCCCGAGGATCCGACCCATCCGCCGAAGTTCTGCCCTGAGTGCGGCGACCCGTTCAACGACGGCGATATCATTGTGTAATTCTGATCAAAGTTTGAGTCCCTGCCCGCGCTCTGCGCGGGCAGGCGCGTATCAGGAGGTTTTCTCTTCTATGGCAGACCAGATCACCAACTATCAGTGCCCCGCCTGTACCGGCCCCCTGCATTTCGTGGGCGCGTCCGGACGGCTGGAGTGCGACTACTGCGGATCGAGCTACTCCGTCGACGAGATCGAAGCCCTCTACCAAAGCAAAGACACACAGGCCGCCGCCGGGACCGCCGCGGCGGATGAAGCCGCCGCATCGCCGGACGGCGGCGAGGGCGCCTGGACCGCGCCCGATGGCGGCGACTGGGCCGAAGACGGGATGCAGAGCTATACCTGTCCGTCCTGCGGCGCGGAGCTCGTCTGCGACGCATCGACCGCCGCGACCAGCTGCCCCTACTGCGGCAACCCCTCGATCGTCCCCGGCCGCCTGTCCGGCGCGCAGAAGCCGGACTATATCATCCCCTTCCGCCTCAGCAAGGCCGACGCCGTCGCCGCCCTCAAAAAGCACTACCAGAAAAAGCCGCTTTTACCGAAAGCCTTCTCCGCGCAGAACCATATCGAGCAGATCCAGGGCGTCTACGTCCCGTTCTGGCTCTTCAGCGGCAGCGCCGAGGGAGACGTCACCTACAAATGCACCCGGTCGATGACCCGCCGCGAGGGCGATTACGACGTGACCGACACGCAGCACTACCTTGTCCGCCGCGCGGGCTCCGTCACGTTCGAAAAGATCCCCGTCGACGCCTCGAGCAAAATGCCGGACGAAAATATGGACTCCATCGAGCCGTTCGACTATCAGGCCCTCAAGCCCTTCTCCAACGCGTATCTGCCGGGCTTCCTGGCAGATCAATACGACGTGAGTGTCGAAGAAAGCTCCGCCCGCGCCGACACCCGCTGCAAAGCCAGCTGTGAAAGCGCCCTGCGCAGTACCGTCACCGGTTATACCACCTGCACCCCGGAGACGCAGACCGTCCGCATCCGCCGCGGCCAGGTGCAGTACGCGCTTTTGCCGGTCTGGATGCTGCACACGAAGTGGAAGGGCAAGGACTACCTGTTCTCCATGAACGGGCAGACCGGCAAGCTGACGGGAGACCTGCCCGTCTCGTGGGGCCGGTTCTGGGCGTACTTCGCCGGGATCGCGGGCGGCCTCGCCGCTGTGCTGTCCGTGCTGCTGTTCGCGCTGTAAGGAGGGAACCGGGATGAAAAAACGCATCATTTGCCTGCTTGCCGCCCTGCTGCTCCTGCTCGGGCTGAGCGTCTCAGCCTCCGCGGCTGTCTATGCCAACGTGATCGACACGGCAGAATTACTGAGCGAGAGCGAAGCGGAAGCCCTCGACGCGCGCTGCAGCGAGCTCGAGCAGACCTACGGCTGCGGCGTCTACCTCGTGACGGTGGACGACTATACGGCCTACTACTCTGCCGATTCCATCGAGTCCTTCGCCGAGTCCGTCTTCCTGGACCTCGGTCTCGGCGCAGGGGAGGAGCAGGGCGGCGTCCTGCTCGTGCTCAGCATGGCCGAACGGGATTACGATATCTGCGCCCACGGCACGATCGGCAACCGCGCCTTTACGGACTACGGCAAGGGCGTGCTCGCCGAACACTGGTTTTTAGAGCCGTTCAGCCAGGACGACTGGTCCGGCGGCTTTGCCGCCTTCCTCGACGGCTGCGAAGAATACCTGCGCATGGACGCCGAAGACGCGCCCTTTGACCAGGGCACCGACCCGGAGCGGCTGGGGGATCTGGCCGTGGTCAAGTGGCTGGTCGTGATCTTTGTGCCGCTGCTGACGGCGCTCGTCGTCTGCCTCGTCATGAAGGGGAAGATGAAGTCCGCCCGCCTGCAGACCCAGGCCGACGCCTATATCACCCAGGACAGCCTGCGCCTGACCCGGCAGGACGACCGCTACATCACCACCACCCAGACCCGCGTCAAGATCGAGACCGCCAAGTCCGGCGGCACCTCCGTCAACTCCGGCGGCTTCTCTCACAGCAGCGGAAAATTCTGAACATACACAAAAAAAGAGCCTGTTTCCATCCGGAAACAGGCTCTTTTGCGCGCGGATCACTGCGCGGCCTTCTTTTTTGCCGCCTCGTTCGTGTCCATGCTGCCGCGGAAGACGACGAAGGTGTCGAACAGGTATTCCGTGACGAAATTGAGCAGCATGTTCATGACCGTGACCAGATATTCGTTCCACCCGCAGCGCTCCACCAGCCAATTGCCGAGGATCGTCGACAGCGGCGTGAACACGGCGTAGTAGCCCAGCACCATCGCCATGGCCTTCGGCACGTTGTTGGCGCTCTGGAAGGTGAACTTCCGGTTCAGCGTGAAATTCCACACGACCGACGCCACCAGCGCGATCAGATAGCACGGCCAGTAGCTCCACCGGCAAAGCTCGTTGAGCGCCGTAAACAGCCCGATCTGGATCACCCCAGCCGAAGCCGAAAACAACACAAACTTCACCACCCGCCAGAGCTCTTTCCGTTTTTCCTTCTTCATGGTGTTGTCCTTCCTGAATTTCAAATTTCCCGCCGCAAAAAACCTTCCCCTATGAGGGGAAGGTGTCACGGCGTAGCCGTGACGGATGAGGTGGAGGCACTTCCGTCTATGCAGCTTCGCCCACCTCATCAGTCTGCTCCGCTTCGCTCCGCAGCCAGCTTCCCCTCATAGGGGAAGCCATGGGCGTGCAGAGATCCAAAGCCTCCACTCTCAGGGGAGGTGGCTCGGCGCAGCCGAGACGGAGAGGTTGCAGCAAATTTGCATCCACCTCTCAGTCAGCCTTCGGCTGCCAGCTCCCCTGCAAGGGGAGCCTTGGCGCCCCGCAAGAAGGTACAACTTATCAAAATTTCCACCGTACCTTCTATTGACAGCAATCGTTCTAAGGCAACCAGTCACAAATCCGCTACCCCCGTATCAGGCGGCGCGTAGCAAGACATACGTGAGGTGACCATCGAGTGGAACGATATCTAAAACATTGGTTCCTGCCTAAATTCAGATGCAGCACGCACCAAACGCGTCCCCCAGCGCCCCTTTTCTCCCCTATCT
>DHKK01000036.1:2209-5230 GCA_002404795.1 Clostridiales bacterium UBA4696 | reverse complement strand
GCGCCGAGCCAGCTCCCCTGGAAAGGGAGCCTTATTTATTCCTCCGGCAGCAGCCTTGCCCTGCGCAGCAGATAGTATCCGTATCCGGTCACATCCGCCAGCGCCCACCCGATCGGGATCGCCGCCCAGATGCCGACCTCCCCGACCGGCCCGGCCAGCAGATACGCCAGCGCCACGCGCACGCCGAGCGAGATGACCGTCAGAACCACCGACATCCCCGGCCGCTTCACCGCGCGGTAGAACCCGTAGAGCAAAAACAGACACCCGATGCCCACATAGCACGCGCCCTCGATCCGCAGATACCGCACGCCTGCCGCCAGCACCTCCACCTCGCCGGCCTGCACGAAGATTCGCATCAGCGGCTGCGCGAATACGCACACGAGCAGGGAAATGAGCGCCGAGAACCCCGTCGAGACCAGCGTCGCGTCCCGGAAGCCCCTCCGGATCCGCTGCCGCTGCCCCGCGCCGTAGTTCTGCGCGACGAAGGTGGAAAACGCGTTGCCGAAATCCTGCACCGGCAGATATGCGAACGAATCGATCTTCACCGCCGCGGCGAACGCCGCCATCGTGACCGGCCCGAAGCTGTCGACCAGCCGCTGCACGAGCAGAATGCCGAAATTCATGGCCGACTGCTGCGCGCACGTGAGCAGCGACATGTCGAGAATGTCCGCCAGCACCTGCCGGTCAAACCGCAGCGACCGCACATCCGGCAGCAGCCAGCGGCAGCGCAGCGCCGTATAGACCGTCAGTCCGATCCCCGAGACGTACTGCGAAAAGACCGTCGCCGCCGCCGCGCCCGCGATGCCCCAGCCGAACCGGAGCACGAACAACAGATCGAGCGCGATATTCAGCACCGCCGAGACCCCGAGGAAGCACAGCGGCGCGACCGAGTTGCCCGCCGCCCGCAGCAGGCACGCGAAGAAATTATACAAAAACGTGGCCAGCAGCCCCGCGAAGATGATCACCAGATACCCCCGCATCTGCCCATACAGCTCCTGCGGGATCTGCAGAAAGCGCAAGATCGCGTCCAGAAACGCATAGACAAGCACGTTCAGCACCACCGTCACCGCGAGGATCAGCCCGAACGCATGCCCGACCGCGCTGCGCAGCAGCGCCTCGTCCTTTTTTCCCAGCGCGATCGAAAACAGCGCCCCGGACCCCATCGACAGCCCGAGGAAGATGGACGTCAAAAACGTCATCAGCGTGTACGCCGACCCCACGGCCGCCAGCGCATTGCGCCCCAGCGCCTGCCCGACGATCAGCGTGTCGGCGATGTTATACAGCTGCTGCAGCAGATTTCCCGCGATCATCGGCAGCGCAAACAGCAGCAGCCCCCGGATGATGCTTCCCTTTGTCAGATCCCGATACATGTCCTGCCTTCCAGTTTCCTATGTGATGCTTCTCTCATCATACCCGCTTTCCCGCCAAAAAGCAACCATCCGCCCGCCGCGAAAAGAAATATCCACTTGCCTATTGACAAGGTAGGAATTACATGCTATCCTAATGCCAACCAAAACAGTAGGCATTGAAACGGCGCTCCAAAACGCCGGGAAAGCAGGGAAGACCATGCAGATCAGCTTGCGAATTTTTGTGCGGAACAATTTCCGCTTCGGACGAATGTGACGCGGCGGAGCACATATTTAAGAAAAAGAAGAAGCCAGCCCCAAAGTAGAGGGCTCTGATGCCGGGAACGGCAATGGCCCGCGGGGGTTCGCTTCTTCATATCCAAATATATATGATGAAGATAGAAAAATCAATAGAATTGTCTATCTGAAAAAAGAAAGGAAATAACATCATGTCTGCATATAAATTTGAGACCCTCCAGCTGCACGTCGGGCAGGAAACGCCCGATCCTGCCACCGACGCCCGCGCGGTGCCGATCTACGCCACCACCTCCTACGTCTTCCATGACTGCGCCCACGCCGCCGCCCGCTTCGGCCTCGCCGACGCCGGCAACATCTACGGCCGTCTGACCAACTCCACGCAGGACGTGCTGGAAAAGCGCGTCGCCGCGCTCGAGGGCGGTGTCGCCGCCCTGGCTGTGGCCTCCGGCGCAGCCGCCATCACCTACACGCTCGAAGCCCTCGGCCAGAACGGCGGCCACTTCGTCGCCCAGAAGACCATCTACGGCGGCAGCTATAACCTGCTCGAGCATACCCTCCCGAACTTCGGCATCACGGCCACCTTCGTCAACATCCACGATCTCGCGGAGGTCGAGGCCGCCATCCAGCCCGATACCAGAGCCATCTACATCGAGACCCTCGGCAACCCCAACAGCGACATCCCGGATATCGACGCCCTCGCGGTCCTCGCGCACAAGCACGGTCTGCCGCTCGTGGTCGATAATACCTTCGGCACGCCCTATCTCATCCGTCCCATCGAGCACGGCGCAGATATCGTCGTCCACTCCGCCACCAAGTTCCTCGGCGGCCACGGCACGACGCTCGGCGGCATCATCGTCGACGGCGGCAGCTTTGACTGGGCGGCCAGCGGCAAATATCCCGCCATCGCCGACCCGAACCCCAGCTACCACGGCGTTTCCTTCGTCAAAGCGGCCGGCCCCGCGGCCTTCGTGACCTATATCCGCGCGATCCTCCTGCGCGATACCGGCGCGACGATCTCCCCGTTTGCCGCCTTCCTCCTCCTGCAGGGCATCGAGACGCTCTCGCTCCGTCTTGAGCGGCACGCGGAGAATACCCGCAAGGTCGTCGACTTCCTCGCGCACCATCCGCAGGTCGAGCGCGTCAACCATCCGTCCCTGCCGGACCATCCGGACCACGCGCTCTATGAGAAATACTTCCCGAACGGCGGCGGCTCCATCTTCACCTTTGAGATCAAGGGCGGCCAGGCCGAGGCCCATAAGTTCATCGACAACCTGAAGATCTTCTCCCTGCTCGCCAACGTCGCGGACGTCAAGAGCCTGGTCATCCACCCGGCCACCACGACCCACAGCCAGCTGACCGAGCAGGAGCTCGCCGACCAGGGCATCCGTCCCAATACCATCCGCCTGTCCATCGGCAC
>DHKK01000036.1:0-2200 GCA_002404795.1 Clostridiales bacterium UBA4696 | reverse complement strand
CTTTCCATCGGCACCGAGCACATCGACGACATCCTCGCCGACCTCCAATCCGCCTTCGAAGCCGTCCGCTGAGCCGCACCATCTCCCGGCCCGGCAGCCCCTGCGGCTGCCGGGCCGGTTTCCGGCGGAATCGCCAAGCTTTTTTGCGGTGCCTGGGGAAAGTTTGATGAAATTGATCACTTGAAAAATGCCGCCGGCAGCGCTAAAATCGGAGCATCTCAGAAGAAAGGAAGCGTGAGCGATGGCCCGGACGACGATGCAGCTCCATACCGCCCGTTCTGCACAGACCTTCTGTGCCGCTTCCGCCTGCTCTGAGGTGCATACTGCCGTACTTGCCATGGACGCCGTCTCGGCGTCCATTTTTGTATGCATGGATCGAATTATGATTTGCAGACCGGGCGGTCCGCAGGTCCGTTTCCCTGTTTGAAGCAGGCAGTGTGCAGGGAAGTGCAGTCCAGCGGCTCCGCCATGATCGTGGCGGAGCCGCTTTTGTTTTATGGATAGTATAATGAAGGGATGTGCTTGATATGAGCAAAAAAAGAATTCTTGGTGTGATCGGCCTTGGCCATGTGGGCGCGCACGTGGCGTATGCGCTGGCGGTGCAGGGCATCGCGGACGAGCTGATCTTCATCGACAAAAACGCACAGAAGCTCGCGAGCGAGGTGCAGGATCTGCGCGACGCAGTTGCATATCTGCCGCACCGGGTCAGGGTCCGCGCGGGCGATTTCCCGGATCTTGGTGCGTGTGACGTGATCATCAACAGCACAGGCAAGATCGAGCTGCTGCGTCAGTCACATGACCGTGTGACGGAGATGAGCTATACCGTTCCCACCGTGCGCAGTTATGTGCAGAAGATCAAAGACAGCGGCTTTGACGGCGTGCTCATCAACATCACCAATCCCTGCGATATCGTCACGCGGGAGCTGGCGCTCGGCCTCGGCCTGCCGCGCGGCCGCGTCTTCGGCACCGGCACGGGGCTTGATACCTCCCGTTTGCTGAACGAGCTTGCCCGCCAGACTGGTATCGACCACAAGTCCATCACCTGCTACATGCTCGGCGAGCACGGGAACCAGCAGTTTGCACCTTGGTCCTGCGTCAGCTTCCGCGGCATGCCGCTGGACGCCTGGGCAGAGAAGGATGCGCGCTTCCGCTTTGACCATGAGGCGCTGCAGAAGGGCGCCATCAGCGGCGCGTGGGTCACGTTCGCCGGAAAATTCTGCACCGAATACGGCATCGCGACCACGGCCGCGCGCATGGCGCATCTCGTCCTGCACGACGAAAAGGCCATCATGCCCGCCAGCGCCGAGCTCTGCGGCGAATACGGCGAGTCCGGCCTGTTCGCGGGCGTGCCCTGCGTCATCGGCGCGGGCGGCGTGGAGCAGGTCGTTGAGCTGCCGCTGACAAAGGAAGAGGCAGCGACCTTCCACGCCTGCTGCGAGGGCATCCGCGCCAACATGGCGCATCTGAACGATCTGTAATTATCAGGAGGTATCATTATGAACATCACTGTTACGAAAAATCCCAACCCCGGCAAGCTCCCGCCCGCCGACCAGCTCGGTTTCGGCTCCGTTTTCACCGACCACATGTTCCTCATGGACTATACCGACCAGAACGGCTGGCACAACGCGCGCATCGTGCCCTTCGGGCCCATCTCCATGTCCCCGGCGGCCAGCGTCCTGCACTACGGCACCGAGGTCTTTGAGGGCCTCAAGGCCTACCGCCGCCCGGACGGCGGCGTGCAGCTCTTCCGCCCGTGGGAGAACGTCGCCCGGCTCAACCGCTCCTGCGACCGTCTCGGCCTTCCGCGCATCGACGAGGACGACGGCCTGCAGGCGATCAAGGAGCTCGTGAAGGCCGATTCGGCCTGGGTCCCGTCCGACCCCGGCACGTCGCTCTATATCCGCCCCTTCCTCTATTCGACGGATCCGACGCTCGCCCTGCACGGCGTGCATGAGGCGACGTTCGCCATCATCCTCTCTCCCTCCGGCAGCTACTTCAAAAACGGCCTGCAGCCCGTCCCCATCATGGTCGAGACCGAGGACGTCCGCGCTGTGCGCGGCGGCACCGGCGAGGCCAAGTGCGGCGGCAACTACGCCGCAGCCAACCGCGCAGGCGATAAGGCCATCGAAAAGGGCTACTCGCAGGTCCTCTGGCTCGACGGCGTCGAGCGCAAATATGTCGAAGAGGGCGGCGGCATGAA
>DHKK01000085.1 GCA_002404795.1 Clostridiales bacterium UBA4696 | reverse complement strand
CTCAAACAGCAAGGCTGATTATAGACGAAGAGCGCCAAAAAGTCAAGAACTTTTTGAAAAAACGCGGAATATTTTTTCGGGCGGGGCGGCGCGCCGTATTTGCACTTCCGGCAGTTTGTGCTATACTGATAAAAAAGGAGGGACCGCTATGAAGATCACATTTGTCGGCGCGGCGCACGAGGTCACCGGCAGCTGCACGCTGCTGGAATTGGGCGGCGAGAGCTACCTGATCGACCGCGGCATGGAGCAGGGTGTGGACGTCTATGAGAACATTCCCCTGCCCGTGGCTGCGAAGGACGTCGCCGCCGTCTTTCTGACGCACGCGCACATCGACCACGCAGGGCTGCTGCCGCAGCTGTACAAGGATGGCTTCCGGGGCAGGATCTACGCCACGCCCGCGACCTGCGCGCTGGCGGACGTCATGCTGCGCGACTCGGCCAACATCCAGGAATCTGAAGCCGCCTGGAAAACGCGCAAAGCCGAGCGCGCGGGCGAGCCGCCGGTCGCGCCGCTGTACACGGTGGACGACGCGAAGGGCGCGGCCTCGCTCTTCCGCCCCTGCCGGTACGGCCAGATCGTGCCGATCGCGGAGGGGATGCGCGTCCGGTTTTCCGACATCGGGCATCTGCTGGGCTCGGCCTGCATCGAGTTCTGGCTGCGTGAGGATGGCATAGAAAAGAAGATCGTCTTCTCCGGCGACGTGGGCAACATCGACCAGCCTCTTTTGAACGATCCGCAGCCGGTCGCAGAGACGGATTATCTCGTGGTGGAATCCACCTACGGCAACCGTCTGCACGACAAGCCCAAGGACGTACGCGCCGAACTGACCGACGTGCTGCAGCGGGCCTTTGACCGCGGCGGCAGCGTCATCATCCCGGCCTTCGCCGTGGGGCGGACTCAGGAGCTTTTGTACCTGCTGCGCGAGATCAAGCAGAAGAAACTCGTGCACGGCCACGACGGATTCCCCGTCTACCTCGACAGCCCGCTGGCCGAGGAGGCCACGAGCGTCTTTCTGCAGTGCGATACCGACTGCTTTGACCCGGAGACGCAGGAGGTCCTGAAAAGCGGCCAGAACCCCATCTGGTGCCCGGGGCTGCAGCTTGCGCTCACGGCGGAGGATTCCAAGGCCATCAACAGCGATCCCCGGCCCAAGGTCATCCTGTCCGCCAGCGGCATGTGCGACGCGGGCCGCATCCGGCACCATCTGAAGCACAATCTGTGGATGGCGGAGAACATCATCCTCATCGCGGGCTACCAGTCGAAGGGGACGCTCGGCCGAGCGCTGCTCGACGGGGTGAAGGAGGTCCGGCTGTTCGGCGAGGATATCGCCGTGAACGCCGAGATCGCCGTGCTGCACGGCACGAGCGGCCACGCCGACCAGAAGGGACTGCTGAACTGGGTCGAGGCGTTCGAGCGGAAACCCGAGGTCGTCTTCATCAACCACGGCGACACGGAGGCCTGTGAGGCCTTCCAGGCGCTGCTGCAGCAGAAGGGCTATGTCGCCATCGCGCCGTTCTCGGGCGCGCAGTTCGATCTGGCGGCCGGGAAGCTCACCGCCTTCCCTGCCGGCCGGCCCATCGCCAAAAAGGGCGCGGCGCGCAAGAAGAGCGTCTTCGACGCGCTCATCGCCGCGGCGCAGCGGCTGCTGCTCGTCGCGCAGGGGTGCAGGGAGCGTCCGAACCGGGATCTTACCCGCTTCACCGCACAGATCCAGGCGCTCATCGACCGCTGGGAAAAATAATCGCAAAACGCCCGGTATGCTTTGCATACCGGGCGTTTTCTGCATTTTTACAGCTTTTCCAGCGCTGCGGCGGGGATGCGGACGTCGTCCGCGGTCAGATCGCTGCGGAAGGTGAACTGGGCCGCGAGGGAGGCCTGGGTATCCACGGCCGCGACCTGCACACTGCCGCCGAGCTCCACGCGCAGGGCCGTGATCTTGCCGTCCTGCACGTCGAGGCTGATCGTGCCGGGCTGATACGTCACGTTCAGCTTCTCCGCGTCCGGTGCGATGGCACAGGCGGCCTGGCGCGTCCGGTCGGCGCTGAGGGTGAGCGTGTAGGTATAGCCGTTTTCCGTCTGCGTGCTCGTCACGCCGCCCTCGAGGCAGGCGCGGTAGGCGATGTCGAGCAGATCAGCGCACTTGGTGAGCGCCTGTTCGCTGGCCGAGGCCGTCTTGCCGTCCTTCGTCAGGACCTTCTCCCCTGCGAACCAGAGCTCCACACTGCCTGCGCGGATGCCGCTGACGCTGCGGCCATTCTCGGTGGTGCGGAAGTAGTCGAGCGAGGTATTGAAGATCACCGGGCCGCAGTTGGCGGTGAGGCCGACGCGGGCGGCCAGCGGGTCGCGCTTGCCGAGCTCCGACACGGCGGAGATCACGCGCAGCAGGTCCTCGGTCAGCTCGAGCTTGCCCTGATAGCCGCCGCCCGCCATGGCGTCTGTGACGGCCTGGGGGACGCTGTGCGGGGTCTGGACGTCGGGCTGGATCGTGAGCTCCGCCCAGACGTTCATCGGCTGGGTCACGCCGCCCGCGTCCTGCGCCTCGCAGCTGCCGGAGGCTTCGATCGAGCAGATCTCGCCGTCCTGCACGTGCATGCAGAGGTCGATGCTGTCGACGGCGGAAAGGGAGTCCGCGATCGTCGGCGTCAGCAGAGAGAGCGCCTGCTCGGCGTCCTGGCCGTAGGCGGTCACGGAATAGACCTCCTCGCCGCTTTCGCGGGCGTAGGTCACGTCCGTGGCGTTATAGAGTTCGAGCAGATGCTCGCCGAGCGTGGAATAATCCGGGAACAGGCCGCTCGTGCGGTAGGCACTGCCGTTTTCCAGATAGATCGAGCCGTCGTAATAATACAGCTGCACGCCGTTTTCCTCGATGCAGAGGATCGTTTTGCCGTCCGCCTGGGTGCGGAACAGGTGCGCGTCGGTCTGCAGCGTCTCGTCGCCGAGGCCCATCTGCACGGAGGCGTCCATGTCCAGCTCCTTGCGGGCCGAGAGATTTTTGAGCAGCAGCAGGGCATCGACGCTGCTTTTGAGGTTTGCCCGGTAGATCAGCACGCCGGCCGTCAGCGCGGCGGCGAGCACCAGCAGCACGATCAGCCAGACGCGGCGCCTGTTCTTCCGCTTCTTCGCCTGCTCGGGCGTGAGCGGTGCGGGCTGCGCGTCGGCTTCGAGCCCGCCGATGGCAGCTTCATTCGCGTTCTGCTCGTCCTGCATGGCCTTGCGCAGGGCCTGCATCTGGCGGCGGCGGGCCTTGCTGAGCTTATGGATCAGGTGGATGATGAGCAGCACCAGCAGCGCCGCGAGCCCGGCCAGCACGATCCACACCCACCAGACGGGGAAGGTGGAAAGTGCCGCCATCTGCACGGTCTGGCCCGATGCCTCGAAGCTCAGATAGCTGCCGATCTTAGTCGTTTTTGCCCTCTGCCAGACGCCGTTGGCGTTCATGAGGTAGATATCCGGCGTGTCCTTCTGCCCGTCGGGGACGCGGAAGCGGATGGTGTGCGTGTCGGCCCCATCCTCCGGCAGCCGCAGCTGCCACTGCTCGATGACGGACTTTGCCACATGCGCCGCAGGCGCGTGGCCGTCCGAGATGTTCTGGAAATACTTCCGGATGGCCTCCGGAACGCTGGCGGAGATCTCCCCGAAGGCGGTGGGGGTGATGGCCTGCGGCTGCGCCTGCAGCCGGTCGGTATCGGAGAAGGCGCCCTCGGCCAGGAAGATCGGGCGGCCGTCGTCCCGCTGCGCGTCGCTCGGCAGGGCGTCGACACAGGTATGGTATTCCGCCGTGACGGTGGTGTCAAAGGTGACGGAATTGAGCGTGGGGGGATCCCACACGCCGTACTGGCCGTCCACGGCTGGGATGTCTGGGTAGGCGCTTTCGTCCAGCGACTCGCCGTAGCTGACCTCGACCGTCTTGAGGACCGTTTCGTCCGCGACGAACCGGACAGTGAACGTCCGGAAGGCGTCGGGGAGGTTCTCGTCTTCTGCGAGCGTCCGGTAGGCGATGGGCTCTGCCTCACCGGCGACGCTCCTGCCGTTCAGGCCCGCGAGCGCGTCGGAGACGAAGCGGTTCTGCGCAAACGCGCCCGCGTCGCTGCCCGCGATCGCACCGGCGTACTGCTCATACGTGCCGGTGCGGACGAGCGCGGTGCAGCCGGAGACGGTGCTGCCGCCGCCCGTGATGCTGTCCGTTACGCCGCTGCCGACGATGCCGCCGAGGTATCGACCGCCCGACAGCTCACATTTTGCATAGCAATTCTCGATGGCAGCGCTGCAGATGCCGGCCACGCCGCCGACGTAGTCGCCGCTCTGGCTCTCCACGCTGCCGTAGGCCTCGCAGCCTTCGATCAGGCCGAGGTCCATCCGGCCGCAGATGGCGGCCGCGCAGTCCTTCTTGGCCGTGACAGTGCCGGTCGAGACGCAATCCTGCAGCAGCGCACGCAGCTCGTACTGCTTGCGCTCCGCAGTCGACAGGCTCTGGCTCACGTCGCTTTCCGGGTCGACGCTGTATTCCAGCCCCATCGCGCCTGCGATGCCGCCGACGTTGCGGTCGGCCTGCACCGTGCCGGTATTCTCGCACGCGCGCACCGCGCCGAGGGTGATGCTGTCCGGGTCGGTCTGCGAGCCGTCGGTGACGAGGTCGCGGTTTTCCAGCTCGTCCATGGCGGAAAAGACGGTGTCGTTGATCTCACCGAGCTTATCGCTGATGGCCTGCACGTCGTTCTGCAGCGTCGCAGAGAGGTTCGCGGTCTGCGAGCCGATGGCGCGCAGCTGCGCGCCCATGCCGCTCAGGGCGGAGGCCAGCTCCGGCATGGAGGCGTCGGCGTTCATCTGCAGCGAGGCGCTGAGTGCGCCGCTGCCGTCCGTGCCGCCGGAGAGAGAAAGATCCGAAGGGTCGACAAAGCCGCCCACGCCCGCGCCGATCCCGGCGGACGTGCTGCTGCCGATCTCCAGCGGGTGCGTGTCGATGGTGAGGTCCGCGTCCTTCCCGGCACCGATGGCGGCCCCGATGCCAGCGGAGGCGTCGCCCACGGTGAGGTCGGCCCCGCCGGTCACGCTGCCGCCGGCCAATGCACCGGCGTCGATGGTGGCGGTGGCGCGGAGGTTGTTTGCTGCGTTGGCTGCGCCGTCGAGATATGTGCCCATCCCGGCCAGCTGCGAGCCGAGGCTGCTGGCTGCGCCGCCCGCGTCCGCGGTCGCCTGATCGGTCAGGGTCTTGAGGTCCTGCAGCTGCGTCTGCAGCTGGTCCTTCGTGCTTTCGGACACGGTCACGGCTACGTACGGCTCGACCTGGCCGGCGATGCCGCCGACGTCCTTGCGGCCGAGGATGGTCCCCTCGTTCGTGTTGCTGCGCAGATACCCGCTCGTCGAGCCCGCGATACCGCCGATGTTATAGCCGACGTGCTCATAGCCGACCGTGCCGGTATTTTTGCAGCCCGCGATCAGGCCGGTGTTGGTCCCGGCGATGCCGCCGGTCTCGGTCGTGGTGAGGAGTGTCTGCGAGGTGGTGAGGTTGGCAAGGTCGAGCGTCGAGTCGATCTGGATGTCGCTGAGACTCAGCGACGCGTCGACGTTATTGGTGTTGATGCTGCCGGTATTCGTGCAGTGGCGGATGATGCCGGCGTTCAGGCCCGCAATGCCGCCCGTGGCGTTCGTCGCCTGGACCTTGCCGTCAAACGTGCTGCTGATGATCTGCCCGGAGACGCGGTTGACGCCCGCGATGCCGCCGATCTGCGCGCTGCCCTGCACCATGCCGGTGAAGCTGCAGCAGACGATGCGGCCGTAGTTTTCGCCCGCGATGCCGCCGGCGACGATCTTGTCGCCCGCCGCGGCCACGGAACCAGCCACGTTCAGATCCTCCACGCTGCCGCTGGACAGGATGACGGCAAACAGGCCCGCGGGGCTGTAGCTGCCGGTGAGGTTCAGGTCGGAGATGGTATGGCCGCCGCCGTCAAATGTGCCGCCGAAGGCGGCCGCGGGCGTGTAGTCCATCCCTGCCAGCGAGATATCCGCCCGCAGGATGACCGTTTTTCCGGCCGACCAGGTGTCGAGTGCGCAGCTTTTCGCAAAGCTCACAAAATCGCTGGCGGAATCGATGTAGATGGTATCCGGGCCGTCCGCTGCCGAGGCCGTCAGGCCGAGCGGCGCGAGCAGCGTCAGCGCCAGGAGCGCCGCGAGCAGCCGCAGCGCGGCTTTCTGCTTATTCTTCATGTGCTTCGGCCTCCTTTTCCTGCGGCTGTTCGTCCTGCGGGGCGGCTTCTTCGCCGGGCTCCGGCTTTGGCTCCGCCTCGGGCTCTGGTGAAGGCGCCGGGTCGGTGTCCTCGCCGGGGTCCGGCTCGGTCTGGCCGGAGAGCAGGCTGATGTTCACATCACCGTCGACATAGGCGTGGACGATGCCGTGGATCTGGCCGCGGATCTCGCCGCGGACCATGCCGTCGATGCGCACGCGGCCGGAGGACTGGCGCTGCGAGACCGGCGTGGGCACGTCGAAGGAGGTCTTATCGATGACCTTCTCGCCGAGCAGCAGGATCTGCGGCAGGATGAACATGACGATGATGATGGTGATGATGGTGCCGCGCCCGAGGCTGTCGCCGATACCGGCGATGGCGGCGTTGGAGGTCATCTGGCCGATGAGGATGCCGGCGATGACCATCATGAGGCCCGAGGTGATGATCGTCGGGAAGGCGAGGTTCATGGTCTCGATGATGGCGTCCTTTTTGGGCATTTTGTCCTTGAACTCCATGAAGCGGCTGGTCGTGACGATGGCGTAGTCGATGTTCGCGCCCATCTGGATGGACGAGACGACCAGATAGCTGAGGAAGAACAGAGGGCTGTTCGTGATGGTGGGGATGCCGTAGTTGATCCAGATACTGCCCTGGATGACCAGGATCAGCAGCACCGGGATACCGGCCGATTTGAACGTGAACAGCAGAACGACCAGCACGATCAGGATGGACAGGACCGACACGACGACATTGTCGCGCGCGAACGAGGCCTTGAAGTCCTGCTCGGACGAGGAATCGCCCACGACGTACACGTCGCCGTCCGGATAATAGCTGCGCGCGACGGCGCGGATCTGGTCGAGGAAGTTGTAGGTCTCGTCGCCGCCCACGGGGAGGTTCAGATAGACGAGCATGCGGCTGTAGTCGTCGGACTGCAGCTGCTTTTTCGCGTTCGTGATCTGCGAATAGGCGTCCTCGAGCGTCTGGGTCATATCGGCGTCGAGCGAGACATAGCCGTCCTGCATCTCGCCGTAGAGGAAGGTGAACATATCGATGAGCGGCACGGAATACTTGGGCAGACCGCCGATGATCTTGCCGTAGTTGCCGCCGTCGGCCGCATAGGCCGCGTATAAGAGCTCCGCGACTTCATAGTCGAGATCCGTCAGCTCGGAAAACTGCCGCGGCGTGAGCGCGTCGGTCAGCATATAGCCGCCCATGGCCTCCACGTTGGAAAGGCCGAGGGTGGAGTCGACCTCGTCATAGGTCCCAAGCTCATCGAGGAGCTTCTTTTCCGACGCGTAGTCCCCTGCCGGGACCACGACGGCGACCATATTGCTCGAGCCGAACATGGTATCGATCAGATTGTCCGCGACCTGCTGCGCGGACTGCTTGGTGGTCTTCAGATAGCTGAAGCCGTAGACGTACGGGCAGTTGTTGGCGAAGAGCATGGCCACGATGATGACTGCGAGGAAGATGGGCGGAACGATCTTCTTCGTCGCGTAGGCGAAGCGGCCGACAAAGGGGATCTTCGGGACGAAGTTCTTATGGCGCGTGGCGTCGATCTTCTTGCCGAAGAGCATGAGAAGGCCGGGCATGAGGAAGAACACGGCAAAGAGCGAGAAGAAGATGGACTTGATCAGGCAAATGCCGAGGTCAAAGCCCAGGCGGAACTCCATAAAGAGCATGGCCACCAGACCGCCGATCGTTGTGAGGCTGCTGCCGCAGATCTCCGGCACGGCCTTGCTGAGCGCGACGATGACCGCCTCGCGGATGGGAAGCTTTTCATGCTCCTCCTTATAGCGGTTGCAGAGGATGATGGCGTAGTCGACCGACAGGGCCAGCTGCAGCACGATCGTGACGGAGTTGGACACGAACGAGATCGTCCCGAGCAGGAAGTTCGAGCCCATGTTCAGGACTGCCGCCGCGATGAACGTCAGCAGCAGCACCGGCACCTCGGCATACGTCTGCGACGTCAAAACCAGCACCGACACGACGACGATCGCCACGATGATAACAATGACGCCGATCTCCTGCGCGAGCGTCTTGGACGCGGTATCGCCGAAGGTCGCGGAGACGTACATGTCGTAGCCGCTGAGGGAAGATTCGATGTCGTTCATGACGGTCTCGCAGCGGTCGTCGTCCTCGGAATAGTCGAAGGTGATGTCGTAGAGGGCGGAGGCGTTGGTATAGTGGTCCCTGGTGTCGTCAAAGCTCACGCTTTGCACGCCGTCCATATCCGCGATCTGCTCCGAGACGGCCTGCGCCTCGTCATACGAGATGTTCACCAGCATGAACTTGGCCGTGCCGAAGGTGGTGAACTCGTTCTCCATCAGGTGCAGGCCCTTGTAGGTCTCCGAGTCCTTTGGCAGGTAGGCGGACAGCTGGTTTTCCACCTGCACCCAGCTGCGGGAGAAGACCGAGAAGACCAGCCCGATCGCAACGATCAGAAAAATCAGATTCCGTTTGTCGACGATGAAGCTGGCAAACTTGTACATGAAGCCCTCTTCCCTGTTTTTCGGTTCCTGACTCATAATTCACGCTCCTGTGCTATTTTTACCTCTTAAAATTTTTCATTCCAGTTTAGCACACAACGCGCCGAAATGACAATATGCAAGCCGCACAAAATGCGTAAAAAATCCCCGCCCGGCGGACAGGGAGCCGGGCGGAGATTCTGATCATTCTTACGCCTCCAGGCGGGCGCGGATGGCGTGCAGGAAGTCTTCACTGGTGACGGCCTTGGGCGCAGAGCCTTCGACGAGACCGGCGAGGTCCTTCGTCATGATGCCTGCGCGGATGGTGTCGAGGCTCGCAGCCTCGAGCCTGTCGGCAAATGCCGCAAGGTCGGCAAGGCCGTCGAGCTGGCCGCGCCTGCGCAGCGCGCCGGTCCAGGCGAAGATGGTCGCCATGGGGTTGGTCGAGGTCTTTTCGCCCTGCAGATACCTGTAATAATGGCGCGTGACCGTGCCGTGCGCGGCCTCATACTCCGTCGTGCCGTCCGGCGCGACGAGCACGGAGGTCATCATGGCGAGCGAGCCGAAGGCCGTGGAGACCATGTCGCTCATCACGTCGCCGTCATAGTTCTTGCAGGCCCAGATGAAGCCGCCGCGGCTGCGGATGACGCGGGCGACCGCATCGTCGATCAGGGTATAGAAATACGTCAGCCCCAGCGCTTCAAACTGCGCTTTGTAGGTCTGCTCGTATTCCTCCTCGAAGATGCGCTTGAACGCGCCGTCGTAGACCTTGGCGATGGTGTCCTTGGTGGAGAACCAGAGGTCCTGCTTCGTGTCGATGGCATACTGGAAGCAGGCCTTGGCGAACGAGCGGATGCTTGATTCCTTGTTGTGCTCGCCCTGGAAGACGGCCGGGCCGTCGACCTTCTGGACGAGGACGGTCTGCTCCTTGCCGGACGCGCCGCGGAAGGTCATGGTGCACTCGCCGGGCTCGTCTGTGGCAAAGCTCACGGACTTATACACGTCGCCGTAGGCGTGGCGGGCGATGGTGATGGGCTTTTCCCAGTTGCGCACGACGGGCTTGATGGCGTCGAGCAGGATCGGCGCGCGGAAGACCGTGCCGTCCAGAATGGAGCGAATGGTGCCGTTCGGGCTTTTCCACATCTCGGTCAGCTGCGGATATTCGGCCATCCGCTGCGCATTCGGGGTAATCGTCGCGCATTTGACGGCCACGCCGTATTTCCGCGTGGCCAGCGCCGCGTCGACGGTGACCTGATCCTTCGTCTCGTTGCGGTGCAGCAGGCCAAGGTCATAATATTCAGTCTTCAGCTCGACGAACGGGCAGATCAGCTCGTCCTTGATCATTTTCCAGAGGACTCTGGTCATTTCGTCGCCGTCCATCTCGACGAGCGGCGTTTTCATTTGGATCTTTTCCATGCGATTCTCCTTATCCGCGCTTGGCGTAGTAGTTCATCAGACAGCCGTCGAGCAGAATCTCCCGCTCGTCGCCGGTCAGGCCCCGGACGTGCAGCACGAGGGGCATTTTGCTTCCGTCGGCGCGCAGGACCATGGCCGGGAAATCCTCACTCCCCTGCCCGACCAGCTTCCGCACGTCCGGCACGAAGACATAGTCGCCCGGCTGATGATCAAACGGCGTATCCGCATCCAGCGTGAACGGCAGCATGCCCCAGTTGATGCAGTTGCTGCGGTAGCGCTTGGTGGCAAATTCGTAGCAGATGTTCGCAAAGCCGCCCAGAACCTTCTGGCACGAGGCCGCCTGCTCTCTGGCAGAGCCGTCGCCGGGCTTGTTGGCGAACACGCAGGAGCCGAACTGGGTGGTCTTCATCAGCGCGTCGGCGTCGCCAAAGTGCGCCAGCACGGCGTGCAGCGCCTCGGGAGAAGCATCGGCTCTGCGTTCGGCTTCGAGCGCGGCGATCTTCTTTGCGCGCGGCACATAGTCCGGCACGCGGCGCGAGAGCGTGAACTCCGCCAGCCGCAGGGGGTTCGAGCGGTAGGACGAGGTCTCGCCGGACGGGATGAGCTCGTCCGTGGTGGTCACGGGGTCGTGGATAACGGCGGCCAGCTCCAGCAGGAGGTTTTCGCCGAGCTCGTACATCTTCGGCCAGTCGGTGATGTTCGGGCCCATGATGAGCTTCGTCCCGGGCTGCGGATGGCCGAAGCCGTTGTAGACGCGGCGGGCATAAACGGTCTTGTCAAAGACATAGGGGTGACGCTCCGGCTCGTAGTCCAGCGCGTCGGCCGGGGTGATGCGGCCGCCGTTCTTCGCCGTCGCGGCGATGGAGCGCGCGTCCATCAGGCACACGCCCGCGAACTGCCCTTCGCCGGGCTTCGAGCCCTCGCGGTTCGGGAAGTTGCGCGTCGTATGGCGGAGCGACAGGCCGTTGTTGGCGGGCACGTCGCCGGCGCCGAAGCACGGGCCGCAGAAGCTGGGCTTGATGATCGCACCGGTCTCCAGCAGCTCCGCCGTCACGCCCATGCGCGTCAGCGCAAGGCTCACGGGGACGGACGTGGGATAGACGTTCATGGAGAAATAGCTATCGCCGATCGAGCCGCCGCGCAGGATCTGCGCAGCCTCGTCGATATTGTCGAACATGCCGCCCGCGCAGCCCGCGATGATGCCCTGGTCGGCCCAGACCGCGCCGTCATGGATCTTACCCAGCAGGTGCACGTCGGCCTTCGGCCAGCGCTTTTTCGCCTCGGCCTCGACCCCGGCGAGCAGGTCTTCGGCGTTCGCGAGGAACTCGCGGATGGGGTAGGCATTCGACGGGTGGAACGGCAGGGCGATCATCGGCTCGACGGCGGACAGGTCGATCTCGACCATGCGGTCATAATACGCGCCGTCGCCGGGGGCGAGCGCCTGATACGCCTCCGGACGGCCGTGGATCTCGAAGAAGTTCTTCGTCTCTTCATCGGTCTGCCAGATGGAGGACAGGCAGGTGGTCTCGGTCGTCATGACGTCGATGCCGTTGCGGAAGTCGATGGGCAGGCTGGCAATGCCGGGGCCGGCGAATTCCAGCACGCGGTTTTTGACGAAGCCGGAGGCGAACGTCGCCTGTACCAGCGCGAGCGCCACATCATGCGGGCCGACGCCGCGGCGGGGCTTGCCCGTCAGATAGACCAGCACGACCTCGGGCAGGTCTGCATCCCACGTGTGCCGGAGTAGCTGCTTGGCCAGCTCCGGCCCGCCCTCGCCCACGGCCATGGTGCCGAGCGCGCCGTAGCGCGTATGCGAGTCCGAGCCCAGGATCATCGCGCCGCAGGCCGCCATCTGCTCGCGCGCATAGGAATGGATGACGCTCTGGTTGGCGGGCACGTAGATGCCGCCGTATTTTTTTGCCGCGGACAGGCCGAAGACGTGATCGTCCTCGTTGATCGTGCCGCCGACGGCGCAGAGGCTGTTATGGCAGTTGGTCAGCGCGTAGGGGATGGGAAATTCCCGCATGCCGCTGGCCCGGGCCTGCTGGATGATGCCGACGTAGGTGATGTCGTGCGAGAGCATGGCGTCAAAGCGGATCCGGAGCTTTTTCTCGTCGCCGGACTGGTTGTGCGCCTGCAGGATGCGGTAGGCCATCGTCAGCCGCCGCCCGTCCTCCGGGCGGATGGAAGCGCTCCTCTGCGGCACGCCGCCGCAGAGGAAAACGCCGTGGTTCGTCAGTTTCATGGTTGGTCCTTCCTTCCGGTCGGTTTTTCTTTTGTTACACTTTATCACAGAAACGCGTTTTTGAAAAGTATTCCTGCAAAAATTCATAAATTCTGCTTTTTTCACAATCCAGCCAGCGGTCAGCGGCCGTTTTTGCAGGATTTCGCATTGCCTCCGTCATTTCCTGCGCGCCGTTCTTGCATTTTGCCGCCGCTTCCGGTATGATGGTCAAAAAAGCGGAAGGAGGGGTCGGATGGCGCAGTATTACATGCTCAACAAGCCCCGCGGGCTTCTGACCGCCCGGCGGGACGCGCGGCGCGAGACCGTCATGCGCTGCTTCCCGGAGGCGCTGCAGCAGACGCTGCATCCGGTCGGCCGGCTCGACAAGGACACGGAGGGGCTGCTGCTGTTTACGGACGACGGGATGCTCGATGTGCGGCTGCTGCGGCCGGAGCAGCACGTGGAAAAGGAATACGAATACCGCGCCTTCGGCCATCTGGACGACGCTGCCCTGCGGCAGCTCGAGACGGGCGTCGTGCTCATGGAGGGCCAGCCGCTCTCGCGCCCGGCGCGGGCCGCGCTGCTCGCGCACACCACCATCGGGGAGAGCGAAGCGTACCTGCCGGAGCGGTTCCGGGACAAATATCTCAAAAACCCCGGCCGTCCGGTCACGGCCGGGAAGCTCTGGATCACGGAGGGACGCAAGCATCAGGTCAAGCTGATGGTCAAGGCCGTGGGCGCGCACGTGTTCTATCTCAAGCGCTGGGCCATCGGCCCTGTCCGGCTCGACGCCGCCCTCGCCCCCGGCGCCTACCGCCCCCTGACCCCCGAGGAGCTGCATGCGCTCGGTTTGTAGTCCGATTTTTACAGGGCATCGCAGAAACCGCGCCGCATATGTAGGGGCCGATGCCCACATCGCCCCCTCGGGCAGTACGGATTCGCCGGAGTTTTTCGTAAAAACCGGCACATCCTGCGCGGGCCGATGTGGGCATCGGCCCCTACGAAAAAATCAGAAAAACGCAGCATGAGACGGACTGCGCGGTCTTTGACAACCAGAAACGCCCCGGGCGGCGGTGCCGCCCGGGGCGTGTTGGGTTTTGGGATCAGTCGATGTCGACCCAGTCGTAGCCGAGGTAGGTCGTGAACGCTTCCTTGAGAATCTCTTTGTAATGGCCCTCGCAGATGGCGGTGTGGTGCTTGAAGCCGCCCTTGGCGAGCTTGATGCACTTATCCTGCAGGTGCGGGATCTCTGCGACGCCGCCGCAGCCGAAATAGCCGTCCTCGATGGGATCGTCGGTGAATTTCGCTTCAGACGCGTAGATGACGATCTTGCCGTCCTTGGTCTGGCAGTTGGAGATAGTGATAGGCATGGGCTTGATGCGGCCCTCGTTGCAGCCCCAGCCGGAACCCGGATCGTTCTTGGCGAACATCTTGTGCTCGGTGACGGTGCCCTTGCCGGCCATCAGCGTCTGGGCGACCGGGCCGCAGTGGAAGAGGATGATCTTGTCCTCGTCATCGCCGTAGTTGTTGTTCCAGTCGAGCACGGCAGCCGGGCCTTCGGAGGCAAGGCTCATGGCTCGCATGGAGATGGCGGAGCACATGTCGATCTCGCAGGAGGCGACGATGCCGCGGTCGTTCAGCTCGGAGAGCAGGACGCACGGGCAGATGCGAAGATAGGTCTCCATCTCGTTCCAGCAGCGAAGCGCCAGGGCGTCGAGGTGGTATTCTTCGATGTACTCGTCGAGCACGACGGAGACCTTCGCCAGCGTCAGGGCGTTGGAGGCCGGGACCTTGGAGAAGTCGGTGTAGTTCTTCAGATGCTCGAGCTTGGCCAGCACAACAGCGTCGTCGTCCGCCTTGGCGCGAACCTTTTCAAAGACTTCGGAAAGATCGAATGATTCAACATTGATGCCTTTTTTCTGCATGGCCAGCTCGTCGAAGCGGACGGTCTTGAACGCGGTGGTGCGCGCGCCGATGCAGCCGAGGTTGAAGCGCTTCATGCCGTTGACGACACGGCAGATGGCGGCGAAGTCGCGCAGGTTCTCCTGGAACTTGGCGCTCAGCGGATGCACGACATGGGGCTTGAGCACCGTGAACGGCACCTGATACTGACAGAACACGTCCGTGACGGAGAACTTGCCGCAGTAGGCGTCGCGGCGGTGGGCAAAGTCCATCTTGCCGATCTCGTCGGGATAGGCCTGCATGAGGATGGGCACGCCCGCGTCCTGCAGGGCGGTGATGGCACCGTTTTCGTCGGCGAAAATGGGCATGGAGAAGATGACGCCGTCATACTGGCCTTCGTGCTCCTTGAGCCACTTGGCGTACAGACGGCCCTCGTCTCTTGTCTCGACGCCGCCGTAGCGGGTGAGCTCCTTGTCCATCATGATGTAGTCATAGCCGGCGTCGGTGACGGCCTTGACCAT
>DHKK01000122.1 GCA_002404795.1 Clostridiales bacterium UBA4696 | reverse complement strand
TTTTGTACAAAATCATTAACTAAATTAAGTTGCAATTTCCACGATAGGTATATGCTCAATAGTGGAAATTTAGGGGTTGAAAAAGCCTTACTTTAAGCAATTTTTAGAACATATGACTTGAGGGGTGCGTGTTTGTACCTTACCCCTCGATTTTGCATGGATTTCCGGAAATTGATGCTCCTGCACGTAGGCGGTCAGCGCGTCGTCCTCGGCGTCGGCGGTCACATGCAGGGCATGGTCGCTGCCGACGACAAGATCCAGGTTGGACTCCTCGCTCGACAGCACCGGCGTGCCGGAGAACGTCACGAGGATCTTATAGACATACTTGGCCGCTGAGCTGGTCGCGGCCTCCTCCGGGCTGGCCTGGCCGAAGAAGAGGTGGAAGCGGCTGCCCGTGGAAAACAGGCTCTCGTCCGCGTAGCTCTCAAAGTCAAAACCGGCGGTATCCCACTCGGTGTAATCCTCGAGCGCGAGCATCGGCTCGACCTGATACGCGCCGACCCACAGATCGTCGCCGCCGTCCCAGGCGTAGAGCTCGCCGGTCTCCGCGTCGCCCGCGAGGTTCGGGAAATAATAGCGCGGCTGGTCGAGCAGGGCATATTTGGTGAACGAGCGGTAGGCGCCGACGGAATGGTCCTTGGTGAAAAAGTCGATGGAGGCGATGGAGTTCACGTCCACGCCCGCGTAGTCCAGCAGATCGCGGATGTAGAAGCCGCGGGCGAAGACCAGATAGGTCCGGCCGCTGCCGTTGCAGTAGGAATAATACTCCTCATGCGTGTCGAGCGCGCCGCCGTACCAGTCATCGAGCTCCTGCCAGGAGAATTTCGCCTTTTCGACGTATTCGTCCTCGCTCCAGCCGAAATAGCCGATGCAGACCGAGATGGAGTCCGTGACCGCGTCGGCGAAGACCGGCAGCGCCAGCGCCGCGCACAAACCAAGCAGCAGCGCGAGCCGGGTCAGCAGTTTTTTCATAGCGTATCCTTCAGCGTGGAGTTGGCGAGCAGCTGCCGCGCTTCCTCCTCGCTCAGATCATAATTCCAGAATAATTGGAACATTTCCTGCGTTTTTTTCACCATATCATAGTCATAGTACTGCGGATACAGCAGATTCCCCAGCCACCAGACACCGAGCAGCATGTTGAGGCTCGGCGGGTTCGACAGCCAGTTGTAGGGCATGGACGGGATCTCGTAAAAGTCCCCGTCTGCGATCGCGCGCAGCGGCTGCCACGCCGCGTCATCCGCGGCGGTCGCGTAGATGCTGCCGGCGGCAAAGAGGATCACGTCGGGATCGAAGCGGTAGAGCTGCTCGAGATTGATGGGGTTGCCGCCGCCCTTGTTGCTCACATCCTCGACCACGGCTGCGTTTTCGATGCCCATGAGGTCCAGGATCTGCGCCTGGGTCGAGCCCTTCGCATTCGTATTGAGGCCGGACGAGCCGGAGGTATAGAGGACGGACAGGCGCTCGCTGTCCTGAATTTTCGCGGCATTTTCCTCCGCCATCGAGACCGTCTGCTCCACAAAGGCCGCCAGTTCCTCGCCCCGCTCCGCCTTTCCTTCCAGAATGCTGCCGAGCGTGCGGAAGGCCGCAGCCATATGCGGCAGATCCGCCTCGATGAAGATGACCGGGATGCCGATCTGCCGCTGCAGCGCGTCAAGGTCGGCGGCCATGTTGTCCTTTTTGTCGCCAATGTCGATCACGACCTGCGCGCCGGAGGAGAGGATGGACTCGAGATTGAGCGTCGACTTGCTGCCGTACATCTGGCCGGTCGTGGGCAGATCGATGAGGCGCGGGTCGAGGTATTTGTACTGGCTGGAGGACGGCGTGGCGTTGATCGTCGACATGTACTCCGGCGCGACGACCGCGAGGAACATCGACGCGACCGCGCCGCTGGGCGCGACGCGCGTGAGCGAGGCCGGGATCTCGACCTCGCGGCCGAGCGAGTCGGTAAACAGGACCGTCGGCTCCGCCGCCGTCTCCGCCGGCTTCGCCGCGCAGCCGGAAAGCACCCCGGCCAGCAGCGCCAGCGCCAGAAGGCAGGCGAAAATGCGTTTTACAAGCATGGTTATTCTCCGTAAAATATAACAATCATTAAAAAAATTTCTCTACAGCTGCATTATATCAGCCGGAGCGCCAGATTGCAATGGATCGTTTTACAATTTCAAACGTTTTCTTTTGTGATTCGTCCATCCCGAACAGCCCCGGCACACGAAAAGCCGCCGGGCGCAAACCCGGCGGCTTTTCGTGTATGGCAGCGGCATAGGGGTCATTGGATTTGTCAGAAAGGATGACCAGAGAAAGATGGAACGAACAACTTCCGCCGCACCACACACCGCTGTCCGTCTCAGCTGCTCTCAGGATACCAGAACCAGCGCGGAAGCGCAAGCGTTTCTTTCGGTAATGACGTATCATTGTATCGTAATGTCGAATGTTTTGCATAGATGGTCATATTTCCGTAATGTCGAATAATTTTACAGATCAGCACGGCCCAAAGCCTCCCCTTCCAGGGGAGGTGGCTCGGCGCAGCCGAGACGGAGAGGTCGCTGCAAATTTGATACAACCTCTCAGTCAGCCTCCGGCTGACAGCTCCCCTGCAAGGGGGAGCCTTTGGGGTGCGTTCTATAGGGGCGGGGCTCTGCTCCGCCCGTGCTTCCGACAAAATCAGCACCAGCTGGCGGAGCAGAGCCCCGCCCCTACAAAGTGCAGAGCAAATAAAGATAATCTCCCCGCAAAAAGGTGCAGACCGGCAAATCCAGTCTGCACCTTTTATTGAATGCAAGTATTCCAAGGCAACTGCTCACAAATCTGGGGCCAACGTATCAGGCGGCGCGTAG
>DHKK01000047.1:9997-17278 GCA_002404795.1 Clostridiales bacterium UBA4696 | reverse complement strand
ATTCACGAAGTCAGCAAACTGGCCGGTGTCAGTGTCCGGACACTGCACCACTATGACGCCATCGGGCTGCTGACGCCCACCCGGCTCACAGAGGCGGGCTATCGGCTGTATGACGATACGGCCCTGGCGCGGCTGCAATCCATTCTGCTGTTTCGGGAGCTGGAATTTCCGCTAAAGGATATCAAGCGGATCTTAGATGATCCGAATTTTGACCAAGCTGCCGCACTGGAAGACCAGATCAAACTGCTGGAATTGCGGCGGAAGCAGCTTGGAAAACTCATCGCCCTCGCCCGTGAGACTTTGAAAACAGGAGTGACACCTATGAAATTTGACGCATTTGACAAGACCGAGCAGGCACGCTTCGCAGCCGAGGTCAAGGAAAAGTGGGGCGGCACAGCCGCGTATCAGGAATACCAGCAGCACGAAAAGGATGGCTCTGTCGGTGATTTTGCCGGGCTGATGGCGCAGTTTACAGAGTTGGGCAAGTTGAAAAATCTTGCGCCTGCCACGCCTGAGGTGCAGAACGCGATCCGCAAGCTGCAGCAGTTCATCACCGACCATTTCTACACCTGCACACCGGAAATTCTGGCTGGACTGGGCGAGATGTATGTCACCGACGAGCGTTTCCGCGAAAACATCGACAAGGCCGGCGGCGAGGGTACTGCGGCGTTCGTATCCAGGGCGATTGCCGCATTCTGTGAGAAGTGAGTATTATTCTTTGCTTCCTGCGCCGCAGCTCCGATAAACCGGACGTTATCTCTTTCCCGTCCTGATAAATTGGATCAGCTGCTCTACATCGTCGAAGTCGTCATAGTCGCCGTTGATCCCCTCGCGGTGATAGACAACACCTGCGTTTTCATTCCTTGCAAGGCAGTCCAAAAGCTCCGCTTCTCCGTATCTTTTTACAAATACCGTAAATCCATATGGCTTGATTTTAGACAGCAATCCTTTTCTGCATGTCGATTTACAGTCGTAACAGTGCGCATACTGTTTCTCAATGGAACATTTTCGATTCTCGCACCAATCTTTATCCGGACAATCGTCGGAGCTGCAGCCTCTGCAATGGTCGTTTTCCGAGCAAAGGCAGCACGCCAGGCCACATCGTGCAATTCCGAGTTCTCTTTTCATGCATGCCCTCCGTTAAATTCCGTTTTCCCGCACCCGCCTCATATCCAAAAGCGTGTCCAGCAGCGGCTGGTTTCGGTTTTGTACTTCGTATAGTTTTATCATGGCAGCCGATACACCGCCAATCCGTCACAGATCCCGCAGGCGCGGAAGCCCTTTTTGATGGCGATCCGCCTGGTTGCCGCCTGCGCCGGTGTGCATTCGATCACGACGCTTTTCTGCTCCTGCCGTGCCCGGTCGATCAGCCGGTCTGTCAGCGCCGACGCATAGCCGCGGCCCCAGTATTCCGGGAGCAGCACCCAGCCGATCTCCACGCTTTGCTCGTCGTATGCGTGATAGATCACATAGCCGATGAAAGCTCTGTTTTCCTCAGCGGCATACACAAGCGGCGGCTCTGCCAGTCCCGCGCGGCGCAGAAACGCCTCGGTCTGCGCCCGGTCGAACGGCGGCTCCAGATACCGCATGACCTCCGGATCAGACAGCAGCCGGTACAGCGCGTCCGCGTCACCGGGCTGTATCTTGTGAATCGTGATATCCACTGGTTTTCCTCCGTAAGCCATGATCTGCATTGCCTCGTGTGATTGAAGTTTATCTCAGACAAACGAACCGGAATCTATAGATTGAAGGTTTCCTTGATCAATCTTGCAGCTTTAGCAGGTTCCATATCAGAATTATCGATCCTTAGGTAGTTATCAAACGTAATCTCACCTTCATAACTGACACACCTATGGTTTTTGTCATCATTGATCAAACGCTGATTTGAAGTCTCTATATCTCTTTTGGAGGCTTTGTTTTTTAGCCTGTTCTCAGAAATATTTCGTTTCAGTCTTATCTCTTGTGGAGCAATCAGTTCAACATAATAAAAATCGGCTCCATATGGTTCAAATATACCTTTGATATGCTCCAGATACTCCCATTCTGACGGCAGATCAAAATCCATCATCATTGTAAAAATCATCCCATAGTTATCGGAAGCTGCATAGTTCTTGAAAATCGTGTCACGTATTTCTGCAATTGTCTTTCCGTCGTATCTGCCGAAAATCTCTATCACTGGTTCGATGGTCATGTGATTGTGAAAGAGCCTTAAATCCGTTATTTTCATCAATTCCTGACCAACTGTCATTTTCCCAACAGCAGCATCGCCGATGATAAATAATAGTTTCATAAATCACCTCAACAAATTCCGGTTTGTTTCATTATAGCAAATCGTCATCAAAAACACAATCGCAGCTGCCTTTTGCGCGGGCAGACGGCAGAAATTGATTGAAAAAAAGAACCGTCTCATTGCATGGCCTGCGATCCTGCACTATAATGACCTGCAGGAGGTGGTTTCGCATGGCAAATGAAGCAAGCAAGGATTTTAACGCGATGCTGCAGGACGGCAAGGGCATGCCGAAGATCCAGATCATCACGGACGAAAAGAGCATCGAGAAATACGGCGGGAACCGAATGTACTTCGCGCCGCCGCTCGATTATGACCGTGTGATGCGGCAGGTCCCCGAGGGAAAGGTGATCACGGTAGGGGAGCTCCGCGAGTACTTCGCACGGCAAAATCATGCGGATTTTACCGACCCCATCACGGCAGGAATCTTCGTCTCCATCTGCGCCTGGGCCAGCTTCCAGCGCGCTGCGGACGAAACGCCGTACTGGCGCACACTGAAAGCAAACGGCGAGCTGAACCCCAAATACCCCGGCGGCGTGGAGGCGCAGAAAGCAAAGCTCGAGGCCGAGGGCCACACCATCATCACAAAGGGCAGAACGAATATCCGGTTCTTCGTAAAGGACTATGAAAAGGCGCTTTTTGAACTGCTTTAGAAAGAAAATCAACGGAGGACGGTCAGCCGTCCTCCGTTTTGCTATTCTGTGATCCGGCCTTGCTGACGTTGTACCACCTTCGGATATAGGGATCGGACAGAATATCCGGTGCTGCTTCTGCCAATGCGATGAATTTCTTTGTGAGCCCGTCCCATGCGGCCAGGTCTCCGGCAGGGCAAATGTCCCACCGCAGCTCCGCAAGTGTCCAGTTCGACTTGATGGAGTTATTCAGCATGGATGTTGTGACCCAATTCTCGACCGCATCCGCTCCGCCGCGCGCGACCGGCACGATGTGGTCCACGGTAGGGAGCAGCTCCCAATACGCCCGATGACACTGCGTCATTTTCCAATGCGGATGATAGGGGAACTCTTCGGGGAAAAAGCAGGTGATGCTTTTCAGGATCCCCGGATTCACCAGCCGCTTCCCGCTGTACCGGTCAATAAATCCGTCCCGCAGAAACACCTGCAGCTTTTCTTTTTCTGAGTAATTTCGCCCCTGCGTTCGGACCGGAATAAACGGATCGTGCTCCACGATCAACGCCCGCGCGTCATCCTGCGCACCGGCCAGCAGGAGATCAACAGCATCCGCCAGCAGCTTTGTATCCATAATGGCCATCCTGATCGATATCTCTTAAAAACGCTCTGTCTCGCTCCTGACCCTGAAAATGGGAATATTCTTGTCTGCATATGTTCCAAACAGCTTCTATTTTAACGATCCCAGCTCCAGGCGGCGGTTCAGTTCCCACAGGGCGGTCCGGTTGCTGTCGTATTGCAGCATGGCATGGGCGCGCGCGTACGCCGCCCATTCGTATTCGGTGTGTTCACGGGACAGCTGCAGAGACGTGCTTTCGACCTTGACTGCAAATGCGTATTCGGGAACGACAAAGCAGTCTCTGCCCCACAGCGCTTCCGCATCCCGGAAGCAGTCCGCCGGGATGCTGCAGCAGGTGTCAAGCGGCGAATAGCTGCACGTGACGGGGATGCCTGCCTCTTCAAAGGCCTCCCGCCGTGCGGACTCGAGGATAGAAGCATCTTCGTCCTCTCCGCCGCCCGCGATAAACTGCCAGATGCCCAGATCCTTTCTTCGGAACACGCAAAATCGCACCTGCCCGTCCGTGATGCAATAGGGAATGACCAAAACCTGATACCTTGCCCGCGCCATAACGTGTTATCTCCTTTGACTGCCAATTTATTTCATAATAGAAAGTCCGGCCCCAAAATACGAACCGGAGTCCGCTACTCTGCCAGTCGTTTCAGCGTATCGCCCGCGATGCGGTAAACCGTCCAGTCTGTCATCGGTTCTGCGCCCAGAGAAAGGTAGAAATCAATGCTGGGCTTGTTCCAGTCGAGGCACCACCATTCCAGACGGCCGCAGCCGCGCTCGACCGCAATGGACGCCAGCTTTTTGAGGATCGCCTTGCCATACCCCTTTCCGCGGCATTCGGGCTTGACATACAAGTCTTCCAGATAAATGCCCGCGCGGCCTAAAAACGTAGAGAAGTTATGAAAGAACAGCGCAAAGCCGACCTCTTTCCCGTCTTCCATGGCGAAGATCACTTCCGCTTTCTGTTTATCAAAAATCCATGCTTCAAGCGTCGCTTCATCCGCGACGACTTCGTTCAGCATCTTTTCGTAATCCGCAAGCTCCCTGATAAACTGCAGGATCAGGCCGGTGTCCTTTCGCTCCGCATTCCGGAATGTCAAGTTGTTCTCCATGCTGGTTTCCTCCGAAAATCTGATTTGCTTCATTATAGCAAACCAGCCCCCAAAACACAACCGCAGCCGCCCGGGGCATCCCGGGCGGCTGCGGAGGATCTTACTCTTTATCGCCTGTAATAAAATAATCGCAATATTCGCCGCCTGCGGCGATGGTCTGCTTGCGGTGCAGGACGCCGTGCTGCAGCGTGATCATGACCTTGTCGAGCTCGCAGAACAGGGGCATGAGCTCCCGGACGCCGAGTGATTCCGCATAGCTGCAGATCGGACAGCGGGTGATGCGGTAGTAGCACGCGCCTTCGTACGGCTGGCCCACAAAGTCCACCTGAAACGACGTCGGGTACTGCCGCGCCTTTTCCGGCGTGTACCACCGGACGTATTTTACGATGCTCTTCTTGTTCTCCGCCTTGCCGCGGGCCGTGTTCAGGTCGGTCCTGGCGAAGTACCACTGGATGTGATACAGCGAGCGGCGCATCATTTCCTGCACCGTCTCCGGCGGGATCTTTTTCCCGCTTGCAATGTACGGCGCGACGAAGGCGAGGGCAAACAGCTCGTTATAGGCCATCGGGTTGTCGTCTCCGATGTCGTCCGCCTGTTCGACCAGCTGACGGTAGACCTGCCTGCTCTGCTTCGTGATCTGTGCGGCGTAGGCCCTGCTGTATTTTTCGGCCAGCACCTGCTTCATGGAGCCTTTGAACATCCAGAAATAAAAGCCGTTGTATTTCATCCCAAATCCCTCCGGAAAGTCATGGTCAGATCTGTTCCAGATCCTTGTACTGCTCCAGCACCGGGCTCTGATCGCCGACATACCAGTAATCGCAGCACTCGCCGCCGAGCGCCTCGGTCTGCGTGCGGATGAGCTTCGCGTGCATGAGTTCGGCAAGGAAATGATCGGTCCTGCAGAGGTAGGGCAGAAGGTCCATGTACCCATGCTCTCTGGCGTGTTTGGCAATGGGACAGCCCACCAAGTGGAAGCAGAAGCCCTCCGTGCGGTGATCCGGGTTGAGCTCAATCTTCCAGCTGTCCATCCATTCTCCGCGCGCCTGATGCTCCTGCTGCATGCGGATGAAGTTCGCATACGTCTTTTCAAACAGCCGGTACGGCCACTGGTGCTTGTTGCCGTCGACCAACTTCCCGAGAAATTTCAGCCGCTCGACGGCCCGGCGCTTGATCTCGAGTAGCGTCTCGCCGTCCATCCGATGGCCGCTCGCCTCATAAAAGGCGAGGATCGTAAACCAGTCCAGCATGTTCTTCGCCATCATGTTTTCGCCGAGATCCGGCACGTCCTGCATGAAGTCGAGATAATACGCCTCGGCCTTCCGGCAGATCTGTTCTGCCTCCTCCGGGTATGTCTCCCGGCAGTACCGCTCGCACGGCTTGGCATATTTCGATGCTGCGTAAGCTCGTTTCATTTGCTTCCTCCGTTTCCATTTCTCCGGCTGCTCACCGGTTTCTCCGGTAGCCTGCCTCGTCGCGGTATTCGGGGTGATCGCGCAGATACGGATCCTTGTCGCCGCAGATGGTGTAGTCGCACTTGCAGCCGTTGACGCAGGTGGTGGTGCGCACCAGCCGCGCGTGGATCAGCTCCATCGACACATAGTCCACGTTGCAGAGCGCGGGCATGATATCCGTCAACCCGTGCTTGATCGCAAACTCCGCCGCGGGGCAGGCCGTGAATTCATAATAGATGGGCTTGTCCTTGTCAAAAGGGGAGACCGTCATCTCGTAATCGTGCCACTGGTCGCAGAGCGACTTTGCCCGCGTAAACGCCTTGTACATGAGCTTTTTGAAAAACGGCTTGTTGCAGTCCACGAACTTTAACCTGCGGAAAGCGGGGAGGATCAGGTTTTCCTCCATCTCCTCGATCTCCCGGAACGACGTGACGGCCCTGCACGCCACATAATAGCTCAGGATCGCAATGCAGTCATAGGTGCCGCCCGCGCCGTTGTGGAAATTCTTCCTGCCGCCAAGGTCGGTGCGCCAGTCGGAGAGGAAGTCCACATACTGCCGCTGCACCTGCTCCCACACGGCCTCCCGTTCCGCCGCCGGATAGTGCAGCGCGATCTTTGCCAGGATCTCCTTTTTGCACGGCTTGGAATATAGCACGTGGCAGCTGCGGTCAAATTGTAATTCGCTGTCCTTCATCGTATTTCTCCCTTATTGTTTCAGGATATCCGCGATTTTCGCAAAATCTTCTTTCGCTTCCCGGAAGATCGGCAGCATGCAGTAGCAGTGCACCATCTTTGGCCGGGCAGAGGCGGTGCAGAGAACGTTTGCGCGCCTGCATGCCGCTTCAAAGTCGGGCAGTGCGCCGTAGAGCACTTCATCCTCGGAATAGAAGAAGTGGATATCGCCCACGCCGGTAAAATCGCCGCGCGAGCCGGAGATCATGTAGTCCGGCACGTTCGGCTGCCCGTGCCGCATGAATGTTTCGACCGTCACCATAAAGGCGTAATCGATGGCAACATCCCTGTCGTTCAGCGCCTGCATCCGCGCCTTTTCCGCGTCGTTCCAGGGCACTTCTCCCGGAGAGACGGCCACGATGTGCCGCGGCTGCGGCAGAGGCTCGGGCTGCGCGTTGTTGTGCGCCGCAATGCCCAGCGCCAGCGCGCCGCCGGAGGAAAA
>DHKK01000047.1:3013-9949 GCA_002404795.1 Clostridiales bacterium UBA4696 | reverse complement strand
GCTGACATTCCCGCCGCCGTACAGCTCGATCATTTTGCGGTAGCAGGCATAGACCATGTCATAGGTCTCGGTGATGCAGTGCTCGGTGCACAGCGGGTAAAACGGGAACCACACGTCGCAGCCGGTCTCCCGCATCAGCTTGCGCATCACGGGCAGGTCGCCCTTGTCCGGGCCAATGACCATGCCGCCGCCGAAGAAGTAGAGGATCGCACGCTCAGACGGCTTCGGGTCTGCTCTTACGATCAGGCACGGAAAGCCGTTCACCGAGATCGTTTCATAGTGCGCCTTGTGGTCGGTCGGTGTAAACACGCCGCGGCTGCGGTTCTGCTTGTCGATGACCTTCCGGATCTCGTCTTCCGGCAGGCCGAACGCTTTTTTGGCCCCGGAGAGCTTGTAAGCCGCGCGCAAAGCAGAAGCAAAAATACTCATACCATCGATCCCTTTCTCTTTTGTTTTATTTTATATTAAGACAGTTCACGCCAGATACTGCTTCAGCATGGCGGCATAGTCCTCCGACTCCGCCGTCATGCGCCCGCAGTGGGCGAAGCCCGGCCAGATCTTCAGCTCCGAGCCGGGATACCTGGTCGGGAGGGCCTTTTTGCACTGCTTCAGGTCGGAATCTTTTTCACCGTAGGCAAAGACGCAGCGTTTTTGCAGCTCCGGCGAAAGCGGCGGCAGGTCTACATAGCCGCAGTCGTGGATAATATTGCGGATGCTCATTTCGTTCACGGCGATGAACCGCTTTGCCATGGCCGGCCCGGCGGTCTGGCCATAAATTTCGCTCATCTTCCGCTTGGAAAGCTCCGGGTCCTTCACAGCCTTGCGATGCTTGGACAGAAAAACACGTGTCAGCGCAAAGCAGAGCAGCGGCGCGCGCTCGTAAAAGCTGACGCCCTCAAAAAAGACATGGTCAAAGGTCAGATCCGGATAGCGCAGCAGCTCAAACAGCACCACGCCGCCAAGAGAAGCGCCGAACCCCAGCTGCAGATGGGTGCAGTTCTGCTCGATCAGGTAGTCATGGATCGCGCGGGCTTCCTCCTTTGCGCTGAGATACGTCTGGCCGGACGCTTCTCCATGGGCGGACAGATCCGGGAGGAAGCAGTGGACGTCGTCTCCCCAGAATCGCGTTACGCACTGCTCGATCCCTTCCGCAGAAGAGAGCATCGGGTGGATCAGCAGCACCGCCTTTGTAGCGCCCTCGTTTCGTTCGATCATTTTCATACGTTATTCCTCCCGTTCTATTTACGCCGTCAGAAACTTCTCCGCATACCGGCAGAATTCCTCCGGATGTACGATGACCAGCTCCGCGTGCGCCATTTTCGGGATCCCGTGGATCCGGATCTGCGGGAAATAGCGCTTGATGAAGCGGATGTTGCTCCGGCGGTCCTTCTTTTCGTCGTCGCCGTACCAGTAGGTGATCTTCGTGCCGCCCGCGGCGGGCGTCCGCGGCAGGGCGTAGTTGTTGCCCGACCAGAACACATTGCGGATCGTCCGGTCGGAATAGGTCTTGAGATAGGCCTCGATCGCGTCGTATTCCTTCACTGGGTCATGCCCAGGGATGGTGAACCGTTCCGGGGGAAACGCCGCCTCCAGAACCTTGCGGCTGTTTGCCGCGAGCTTGAATGACAGCACATCGCGGGCCAGGATCAGCTTTCGCAGCAGATACGGGAGCTGATAGGGCGTGATCCCGCCGTCGATGATCGCCCGGCCGACCGGGATCTCGCCCAGCGCCAGAAACCGCGTCAGGCACGCGCCGCCAAGCGAGCAGCCGTAGGCCGCGTCCAGCCGGGCAATGCCGTGGGCTTTCAAATATTCTGTGACCTCATCCACGGTCTGCTCCACAGAGGTGAAATCGCCCGGTTCCTCCGGCTCGTGCCCGTCAAAGACCACCTGAAACACGTGCCACTGCTCCGAAAGCAGCGCGATCGTCTCCGCAAACGCCCAGACCGGCTCCGCCGTGCACGGCAAAAACAGCAGCGTCCGCCCGATCCTGCCCCCATGCTCCAGAACCTTCATGCTCCCCACCTCACCTTGTTAAACATATCTAACTCGCACCCAAAATCAAACGGTTAGACAATCCTAACCGCCGCCCCAAAAACAACACAGCCCCAGCCGCATTCTTTAGTTTATAATAACAAACCCCACGCCCCCTGTCAAGCCGCCAGCGGGCAAAGACCCGCGCTCATGTGCGGGTCTTCGGCTGGTATTGCATGTTGGAGACGTTGTAGATGGTGATGAAGGCTTTGGGGTCTTCGCGGTTGATGAAGTTCATGAGCTTCTGGTATTCGCTTTTGTCGACGATGGTGATGATCTCGTTGTGTTTGTCGAAGTTGTAGGCGCCGATCGCCTCGTAGATCGTGGCACCGCTGTGCAGATCGTCGATGATGAACCGGCGGAGCGCCTCCTCCTTTTCGGTGATGATGCAGACGCGGCGCTTTTTGTTGTTGTCAAAGATGAAATGGTCCAGAATGATGCCGTTGAAATACGTGCCGAGGACGCTCAGGACCACCGTCTTCGAATCATAGACCAGCGCCGCCGACAGCGCCACGCACATGCCAGCCAGCGACATGGCCCGGCCCAGCTCGATGCGCAGGTATTTGTTCAGGATCTTCGCCACGATATCCAGCCCGCCGGAAGATGCGTTGCGGTTAAAGAGGATACTCAGCCCGATGCTCACCACCAGAATGTAGCACAGCACGTCGAGCGCCTGGCTGCCCGTCAGCGATGCAAAATCCGGGAACATCCGCTCAAAAAGTGCCAGAAACACCGGCAGCATCACGCTCGTATAGACGGTCTTCGCTCCGAATTCCCGCCCGCAGGTGAGAAAGCCGATCAGCAGCAGGACGACGTTCAAAATCATCGTGATCGTCGACAGCGGCAGCGACACGAAATTTGACAGCACGATGCCAAGGCCGGAAATGCTGCTGACCGAGGTATGGCTCGGCACCAGGAAAAAATATACCGCCGCCGCGATGATCGCCACCGCCGCGGTCAGGATCGCTGCTTCCTTCAAAACCCCGGCGGCGCTGAGCTTTTTGTTCATCTGCGTGGTCCCTCCCGATCGCAATTTGCTCCATTATAGCAAACCCGGCCTCCAAACGCAATCGCCGCCGGGTGGTCCCGAAACGAAAGAAACAGGCGGATCCCGGGAAAGCGGGATCCGCCTGTTTTGCAAAGCGAGGGAGCTTTGCGGGGGCAGAGGAAAGGAGAGCGACTCATGTGTGCCGCGCTGCAATCGCGCTCGCTTTGACAGCGCGATCTCCGTTCCGGGATGAAAAAGTTTCGGCACATTTGCCATTTCAGGAAATTTATGCTATAATATCCGAGAAGGAGCGTCGAACCTTGGCTGGATATTTCAGGTTTATACCGGCATTACGGCATCCTTCCTTTACACAACGGAAAAACTCTGTTTTCCTATGTACTCGTATATGCGGAGCCGGAACAAAGTTTGCATTGGAGGCGATTTGCTTGATAAAAGTTCGTTATTTCCTTGTCGCGATCGCGGTCTGTCTCATGTTATCTGTGTGTTCGGGATGCTACGGGACGGGCTATGATCGGAGTATCCCCGCCATGGCATATCCCAGCGGAAACGTACTTGAGATCAGCACGGGGGCGGAGCTGAATCCGGGAACCTATATTGCCTATGGCGCGAATCAGTTCTCAACCGATCTGTCATTATCTGCGCTGGTACAGAGAATATACCGCGACGACGCTGTATTTCAAATCGTCTCCACGCCTGCACAGAGAAACATCGGTACTCTGATCTGGGTCCCGCAAGGCAACGGTACGCGCGATGTATATTATCTGGAAAAAGTTGGTCAGGACGGCGAAAAGAACTGGTATCTCTTTTCCGGCCTATGCTATAAGCTTTACAACGACCGGGAAGGCACAGATTCTATTCTTTTCCCGGGATTCTGCCTGGATGCACCGGATGATGACATACTTGAGCTTTCCTATGATACGCCCTACCTTTGTGATCCCGTCACAGTCGGGGGTCAGGCATGGGAGGATATTCCGCAGGAGATCTCGGCATTTTATGAGAGTACAGGATATTTTGATGCTGTATGGCAGGATCCCATTCTCTCGGTACGCGGCAAAGGAACAGCCCGGGATATTCCCGCACTGACGCTGCGGTTTGATACGGTTGAGGAGCAAACCTATGTAACGATCCTCCAACCGGATTAAGTCTGTGTAAGTACGTATGCTCCGCTGATTGCACCGCTTTTTAGGCTTGTTTATGGTATAAAGCAGGGACATCAGAGGACTGTCTTTGCTTTATCCGTTTACAGTCTTTACAGATGATCGGTTCGCAGTGATGTTCTCCCTTGCTGCAGACAGATTGACTTTCCAGCGTGTTTTTGATACAATTTGGTTAGAGAACATTAACTGTAATTCATCATACAAACAAAGAAAGCCGAGAGCAAATGAAAAGTCTGCTTCAAGCGGCGCTTCGGCGGCACCATGGGACAGATCGCCCAGATGATCGGCTACACGACCTCCAGCCGGTTTGCCGAGCTCTTCAAAAAGAGCACCGGCCTCCTGCCGGTCGAGTACCGGAAGCTGGCGCGGCAAAGCTGAAAGAAAATTTTTTTTAAAAGATAGGAGACAGAACCATGAGAATTTTGGTATCCGGCGCAGGCGTGCTCGGCTGCAATCTGGCACGGAACCTCTTCCGCGCCGGGAAGGACGTGACATTGCTCGACCGCGGAAACTGGGCAGAGGAGATCCGGACGAACGGCCTGCGGATCAAGGACAGGTTTTCCGTCCGCACGTCGGTCAGCCGCATCCCGGTCGTGACGGAGCTGAAGCCGGAGGACCGGTACGACGTGATCTTCGTCGTTCTGCGCTATACGCAGCTGAGCACGATCCTGGAGACTCTGCGGGAGAATCAGACGAAGAACATCGTCTTCGTGGGCAACAACGTGCGCGCGGAAGCGCTCGCCGCGGACCTGCCGGAAAAGAACGTGCTCTTTGCCTTCGCCCTCTCGGCGGGACACCGGGAGCGGGACCATGTGGCCTCCATCGACCTGAAAAAGATCACCATCGGCCAGCTTGCCTCCGCGCCCTCCAATGAGGCGCTGATCGGCCGGATCTTCGAGGGGACAAAATACAAGGTCGTCTACGAGCCGAACATGGGAGATTATCTGCTCTGCCACGCGGCGTTTGTCATCCCGGCGGCGTTTGCGTGCTACAAAACGGACGGCGACCTCAAAAAGCTCAAGGGCAATACCGCCTACCTCAGCCGGATGATCGACGCCAACATCGAGGGCTACCGCGCCATCCGGAACGCCGGACATACGATCCTGCCGAAGGAGGACACGGATTTTGAAAGCGCGGCCTACCGCAAGACCTGCCTGCGCTTCTTCAAGCTCATGTGCGCCACGAGCCTCGGCAAGATCTGCGCATCCGACCACGCCATGAACGCCGTCGACGAGATGAGCGCCCTGAACCGCGATCTGAAGCGCTTCTTCGAAGAACATGGCGCAAGCTATCCGGTCTGGCAGGCGCTCGAGCGGGAAGCCGGGAAGTATCTGCGATGAAGATCATGCGGCTTCGAAGAAAACTTGCAAATAGGTTGAAAAATAGCTAGTATTATGCTATACTTGCTGCGAGGTGAGAACCATGATCATTGATACCAAACAGATCATAACCGTGACGGAGGCCAACCAGAATTTCTCCCGCGCCACCCGGATCGCCGATGAGAAGGGCTCCGCGCTGGTGTTTAAGAACAACCGGCCCAAATATAAGCTGACGAATCTGGAAGTGGAGCCGGATCTCGAGCTGACCGACGATGAAAAGATCGACGTGGTCGCCCGCAGGATCCTGATCCGCTTTAAGCCTGCGTTTCTGGAGTTGGCCAAATGATCAAATTTTCAAAGGACAAGGTGCTGCTCCTGCATAAGCTGATCGCAGAGGAGACCGGCGGCAGCGTCGGCGTCCGGGATGAAGCCCTGCTGGAATCCGCGCTGGAAGCGGCCTTCGCCAGCTTCGGCGGAAAAGAATTCTATCCCACCAAAGAGGAAAAGGGCGCCCGCCTGGGCTATACGCTGATCTCCAACCATGCGTTCGTCGACGGAAACAAGCGGATCGGCATGTACGTGATGCTGACCTTCCTTGAGGTCAACGGCATCCACATGGACTGCACAAATGCAGACGTTGCGACCGTCGGTCTGTCTGTTGCCGACGGCTCCATGTCCTACGAAGCGCTCCTGGCCTGGGTCCGGACGCATGCGTCTGTCTGATCGTCCGGCGTGTATAATAAAAACCCGCTTTCCATCAAAAGGAAAGCGGGTTTTTACTGCTCTCTGGCGGCGCGTCCAAAAGGCTCCCTTGTATAAAGAGAGCTGTCATCGAAGGTGACTGAGGGATTGCGCCCTGCCGCGGGGGAGCATACCATCCGGCGATTGGCACAGGCTCCGTTACGATTTGGAGGATATTATCTGCTGCCGCACTTCTTCGGTCGCAAAAATGCAGCAGCGGTGGTTCATATTGATCTCGATCGTGCCTTCCGTCTCACCATACCGATATTTGAAGCCCGTTCCGAAGTTGGATTGATCATTTTCTGTCGGGGCCTCATAACCGGCAACGGTCGAGGTGATCTCTCTGTCATACGTGTTATCGTTGCTTCTGTAGATGCCGGTATAGCCGGTGTCCGCATAGATCACGCCGTCGACCATGACCATGGGAATCAGGTCATACCTGACCTCTTCCTCCTGCGCGGCGCAGGCAATCATACCAAACATACATACCATTGCTATGAGGAAAACCAGAAGTTTTTTTGCCGAAAGAATCGTTTTCATATCAATTGCCTCCTTCTGTTCGAGTCGATTTTCACCATTGTGATTGATGTTCTTCTTTCAGAAGCCGTTTGAACAGCGTGGGATAATTGCTTGCGCCGTGGGCAATGTGGTACACATAGACCGTTTCAGCGATCAG
>DHKK01000047.1:0-2930 GCA_002404795.1 Clostridiales bacterium UBA4696 | reverse complement strand
TAGCGGTATCCGCCGTTTCGCAGCTCCTTATCCTGCGGGATATGGCCGGACAGCGGAAACAGTTCCAGACGGGAAAGTGTATCCAAAATCAGATCGGTGATGCTCCTTGCCGAGTTTGGCCCCACAAGGTTCCTATGGAGCTGCGCGATTTCTTCCAACTCTCGCTGGGCGGGTTCCAGAATCACAAGATCAGCCACGCTGATAGATCGCCTCCAGCCGTTTTCTGGATTCCTCCAGCGTATAAGTCGGTAGCCCGGAAAGCCGGGCTGCTTCTGCTGCCTCCAGCTTTGCGCGCAGCTTCAAGGCTTCTTCGCGCTGTTCAAAGGCTTCGATGCTCATAACGACAAGGTCGCCCTCGCCGTTCTTGGTGATATAAATGGGTTCCGCTTCCTCATGCGCCAGATCAGAGATGGAGCCATAGTCATTGCGAAGCGCGGTCGAAGATTTGATGATCACGGGTCAACACCTCCTGTAGAATTCTATGATAATTCTATCAGAATCATTCGCGTTTTGCAAGAGGGGACATGGATGCCGCGCAGAAGCGCAGCTTCCCGCAAAGGATCAAATTGCAATCGGCGTACAGATGGTGTAGAATAAAACAAAATACGTCCGCGGCGGAAGGGGAGGATGGGATGCGCAAAACGATTGCATATTTTCATCTTCCCGGCCTGTTTGAGGCATTTGAGTTTTACCGTGTCTTCCTGCCGCTGTTTTTTGAGCACCGGGAATATTTTTACGACTGGTGTGCCATCGGCTCGCTCTATGGCGCGCCGGCGGACTGCATCTGGGGCGGCGGCCGCGTCGGCTCCGGCGAACGGTCGGCGCAGGAGGTTTTGGCCCTGACGCGGGCCTATGGCCTGTCTGCCCGCCTGACATTCAGCAACTCGCTGCTCCGCCCGGAGCACCTTTCGGATGGCCGCTGCAACGCCCTCTGCCGCGCGTTTGCCCGGAGCGACGGCCCGCAGAACGGCGTTATCGTCCATTCGGACCTGCTGCTGGGCTACCTGAAAGCCAATTACCCGCAGCTGAGCCTCACTTCCTCGACCACCAAGGTCCTGACGGACTTCCGTCAGCTCCGGCAGGAGCTGGAACGGGAGGAGTTTTCCGCTGTCGTGCCGGATTTCCGCCTGAACAGAGCCTTTGACGATCTCCGCGCGCTGCCGCAGCCGCTCAAGGACAAGACGGAATTCCTCTGCAACGAGTGCTGCTGGTTCGGCTGCCGGGAGCGGCGCGCCTGCTATGAGGCCGTCAGCCGGAAAAACCTCGGCGAGCAGGCGGAGCATATCTGCACGGCTCCCGGCGCGTCCGCAGGCTACCGCTTTTCCAGCGCCATGGAGAATCCCGGCTTCCTCAGCGTCGGCGCGATCCGGAACGTCTATCTGCCCATGGGCTTTTCCAATTTCAAGCTCGAGGGCCGCGGCCTCGGCAGCGCCATGCTGCTGGAATTTCTGCTCTACTACCTGACCAAACCGGCATACCGTCTGCGCGTGCGCGAGACGATCTATCTCGACGCCATGCTGGACTTATTTTAAGGCCCATCATGGATCTTCCCGAAGCATAGCGTGCTGGCCCCCCGCAACTGCGCGTTGCTTGCGCGCGCCAAGACGGTGTGATAAGCTGGGCATGAGGTGATTTTTTATGAATACAAAAGATGTGATCCTGACGCTCCGCACGAAAAAGGGCCTGTCGCAGGACGAGCTGGCGGAGAAGGTCTATGTGACCCGGCAGGCCGTCTCCCGCTGGGAGACCGGTGAGACGGTCCCGAATACCGAGACGCTGAAGCTGCTCTCGCGCTTCTTTGACGTCTCGATCAACACGCTGCTCGGCGCGCCGCGGCAGCTCATCTGCCAGTGCTGCGGCATGCCGCTCGAGGACGGGAACATGAGCCGCGAGCCGGACGGCGCGTTCAACGAGGACTACTGCAAGTGGTGCTATACGGACGGCGCATTCACGTATCAGAGCATGGATGCGCTGATCGATTTCTGCGCGGCCCACATGGCAAACGACGCTTTCCCGCCCGCCCAGGTCCGCGCCTACCTGCAGGACCTGCTGCCGAAGCTCAAGCACTGGCAGACCGCCAGGAACAAATAATCACAAGGGTCATCCCATCTGGAGTCAACAAACATGATCGATACCATGCTCGTCCGGGGCGCAAAAGTCCATAATCTCAAAAATATCGACGTCGAGATCCCGCTGGGGAAGATCGTCGGCATCGCCGGCGTGTCCGGTTCAGGCAAGTCCTCGCTGGCGCTGGGCGTCCTGTACGCCGAGGGCTCTCGCCGGTATCTCGAGGCCCTTTCCACCTATACCCGCCGGAGAATGACGCAGGCGTCGAAGGCCTGCGTGGACGAGGTGCTGCATGTCCCCGCCGCCCTGGCCCTGCACCAGCGCCCCGGCGTGCCGGGCATCCGCAGCACCTTCGGCACGGGTACGGAGCTGCTGAGCAGTCTGCGCCTGATGTACTCCCGCCTTGCCAGCCACCGCTGCCCGAACGGGCATTTCCTGCCGCCGTCTTTGCTGGTCGCCGCGGGAAAGGAGCTCGTCTGTCCGGACTGCGGCGCACATTTTTATGCGCCGTCGGCCGAGGAGCTGGCGTTCAACTCGCAGGGCGCGTGCCAGACCTGCGGCGGCACCGGCGCCTTCCGCACGGTCGATCTTGCCACGCTGGTGCCGGACGACTCCCTGACTATCGATGAGGGCGCGGTCGCCCCGTGGAACAGCCTGATGTGGTCCCTGATGACGGATATCTGCCGCGCGATGGGCGTGCGCACCGACGTGCCCTTCCGCGACCTGACGGAACAGGAAAAGAACATCGTCTACCACGGTCCGGCCGAGAAGAAGCACATCCTCTACCACGCGAAAAAAGCCGGCTCCAACGACTTTGCCGAGCTGGATTTTACGTATTATAACGCCGTCTACACCGTGGAGAA
>DHKK01000127.1:2887-3977 GCA_002404795.1 Clostridiales bacterium UBA4696 | reverse complement strand
TGGTTTATTCGGGACACCAGCCGTAAGATCCGCGCGGTTCAGAAAGCCAAAGCAGAACGAGGAGAACGACTCGGGACTCGCGCTCCCTATGGATATACCAAAGACCCGGAAACAAAAAAGCTGATTGTGGACGAGGAAGCTGCTGCCGTTGTGAAACGGATCTTTGCCCTATGTGCCGCGGGCAATGGCCCCAGCAGAATTGCGACGATCCTGACGAAAGAAAGAGTCTTTTGTCCCAGCTATTACACCTACCAGAAATACGGCCTGACACATTCCGCACTGGACATTACGAAGCCGTACCACTGGTCGGACAGCGCGGTTGCAAACCTGCTGGAAAATGAGATTTATCTCGGCAACACTGTGAACTACCGTTTTAGCACCAAATCCTATAAGGACAAGCGCAAAATCGAGCATCCGCGTGAGGAATGCCTTGTGTTTGAAAATACGCATCCGGCGATTATTACCAAAGAGATTTGGGATGTTGTGCAGCGAGCGCGAAAGAACAAACGCCGCAGAACGAAAATGGATGAGCAGAACAAGTATTCCGGGCTGGTGGTTTGTGCCGATTGTGGCAAAGCAATGGTACTCCACCGGGCACATACAATGTCCGCCGACTACAACCACTTCACCTGCCGTACCTACAAGAAGTATGGCGAAAACTGCACCGCGCACTACATTCGAGAGTGCATTCTCGGTGAGATCGTGCTGGAGGACCTGCGCCGGGTGACAGCAGAGGCAAGAGAGCATCCACAGGAATTTGCTGAATACCTGAACAGCAAACAGTCCGCGGAACTCCAAAAAGAGATTCGCAGACTGGAAAAAGAAAAAGCGGCCATGCAAAAACGCAAAGCCGAGCTGGATGCGATTTTCAAGAAGCTCTATGAGGACAGTGTGCTGGAACGCATCACGTCAGAACAGTTCCAGATGCTCGCTGCCAGTTACACCGATGAACAGGCAAAGCTGACAGAATTGCTCCCGCAGCGAGAAGCAGAGATTCAGCGACTGAAAGAAACGGCAAGCAACACGGCCGCTTTCCTCGACAAAGCGAAGCGGTACACGGACATTCAAGAGCTGACACCGGAGCTGCTGC
>DHKK01000127.1:0-2785 GCA_002404795.1 Clostridiales bacterium UBA4696 | reverse complement strand
GAAATCCATTACGCCGACATTGGCTGCATGGAAAACAGGCAAACAGCAGAACCAGAACAGTGCGAAGGGATTCCGATGGTATCCTGAACCATTCCCGGCTATCCGCCGACAGAAAACCCGGCTGGTGCATAAACACCAGCCGGGTACCCCTGCCAACGTTGTTACCCCTCTCAGGGGGCAGCAATGGCCGTCCCGTTTTTTGATTCTATTGCTTACTTGGTCAGCGCAGCGGTATCCTGCGCGATCATGAGCTCTTCGTTGGTCGGGATGACCCAGACCGTGACCTTGGAGTCGGGGGTGGAGATGATGACCTCTTCGCCGCGGAGCTTGTTCTTTTCCGCGTCGAGCTTGACGCCGAGGTACTCCAGGCCGTCGCAGATGGACGCGCGCATGGAGCCGGAGTTCTCGCCGACACCGGCCGTGAAGACGATGCAGTCCACGCCGCCGAGCGCAGCCGCGTAGGCGCCGATGTACTTGCGGACCTCGTAGGCGAACTTGTCGAGCGCGAGCTGCGCCGCCTCATTGCCCTTTTCGGCAGCCGCGTCCAGATCGCGGAAGTCGGAGGAGACGCCGTCGGACAGGGCCAGCACGCCGGACTTCTTGTTGAGCATGGTCAGGCAGTCGTCGGCAGACATGTTGTACTTGTTCATGATGAACTGCGCGACGCAGGTGTCGATATCGCCCGCGCGGGTGCCCATCGGGACGCCGGCCAGAGGCGACAGGCCCATGGAGGTGTCCTGGCACTTGCCGTCCTTGACTGCGGACAGGGACGAGCCGTTGCCCAGGTGGCAGACGATGACGCGGTGCGCGTTCTCCACGCCGCCCATCAGCTCGATGCAGCGCTTGGAGACGAAGCGGTGGGAGGTGCCGTGGAAGCCGTAGCGGCGCAGATGGTCCTCGGTGTAATACTTGGTGGGGATGGCATAGCGGTAGGCCTTCGGGGGCATGGTCATATGGAACGCGGTGTCGAACACAGCGACCTGGGGCTTGCCCGGCATGGCCTTTTCACAGGCCTCGATGCCCATGAGGTTGGCGGGGTTGTGCAGCGGGCCGAGGGGGATGCAGTCACGGATGGCCTGCTTGCAGGCTTCGTCGATGATGCAGCTTTCGACAAACTTGTCGCCGCCGTGCAGGACGCGGTGGCCCACAGCGTCGATCTCGTCGACGGACTTGATGACGCCGTCAGCCGGGTCGACCAGGATGGACATGACCGCCTCGATGGCTTCCTTGTGGGTGGGCATGGGGATGTCCTTTTCCACCTTCTTGCCGGTCGCCGGGACCTTGTGGGTCAGACGGCCGTCGAGACCGATGCGCTCGCACAGACCCTTGGCCGTAACATTGCCGGTCGCCGGATCCATGAGCTGATACTTGAGGCTGGAGCTGCCAGCGTTGATGACCAGTACATTCATTGTTCCATTCACTCCTGTGTTTCTTTTTTCAGTCATTCGTGGTACTATAGCTATGAATCATCATACAACAAAAGCAAAAAGGAAACAAGAGTTTCCCAAGATTTTTTTATCGGAGGGCCGCTTATGCAGACGGTCGGCGTGATCTGTGAATATAACCCCTTCCATCTCGGCCACGCGCGGCAGCTGGCCATGATCCGGCAGCAGCTGGGCGGGGATACGGCCGTCGTCTGCCTCATGAGCGGCAATTACGTCCAACGGGGCGAGCCCGCAGTCTTTGACAAGGGCGTGCGCGCCCGCGCGGCGGTGGACGCGGGCGCGGATCTTGTGCTGGAGCTGCCGGTCACGGCGGCGCTGCAGTCGGCCGAGGGCTTCGCCGCCGGGGGCGTGCGGATCTTATCCGCGCTTGGCTGCGGATATCTGAGCTTCGGCTGCGAATCGGGCGGCGGCGAGGCGCTTTTCCGCGCAGCGGAAGCGTCGTGCGCGCCGGAATTCGAAGCCTTCCTGCATGCAGCCATGCAGGAGGGTCTGAGCTACGCCGCCGCGCGGCAGCGGGCGCTGGCCGCCCTCGGCGCGGACGGCGAATTACTGACAAGACCCAACGACATTCTGGCCTTTGAATACTGCCGCGCGATCATCCGGCAGGAAAGCGGTCTGCACCCGCTCGCCGTCCTGCGCCCCGGCGACTATCACGCGGACGAGCCGGATGCAGAGCACCCGTCGGCGACCGCCGTACGGCGGCTGATCCTGACGGGCGAAGACTGGCGGCCGTATGTCCCGGTGGAATGCGCCTGTGAAGGGGCCGTGCCGCACGCGCTTTGCTGGGGCGAGCGCGCGATGCTCGCGCGCCTGCGCGGCATGGAGCAGGCAGACTGGGCGCGCACCGCGCATGGGTCCGAGGGCCTGTGGTCCAAGGTGTGGAAGGCCGTTTTGTCGCAGCCGGACTACGAGAGCATCCTTGCCGCGGCCAAATCGAAGCGCTATCCGCGCACGCGGCTGCAGCGGCTGCTGCTGTGCGCATATCTCGGCATCCGTGAGGAAACGCTCCGGCAGACGCCGCCCTACGTGCGCGTGCTGGCGTTTGACGAGCGGGGACAGACCGTTCTGCGCGCGGCAAAAAAGGCCGGACGGCTCCCGCTCGTCAACGCGGGCGAAATGCCGCCGGATGCGGCGTATTTCGCCCTTGAGCGCCGCGCCGCCGATCTCTACACGCTCTTTTCCCGCCCGGATGCGCCCACCCCTGCCGGGATGGAGCAGAATGCGAGAATTTACCGGAAGAAAAAATAAAAAAATCCTTGCAATCGGGTTTTTTCTGTGGTAATATATCTAGGCGTTTGAACCAAGGGAAGGGCAGTCTGCCTTTTTACAGAAATCTGATG
>DHKK01000169.1 GCA_002404795.1 Clostridiales bacterium UBA4696 | reverse complement strand
CCCCTGGAAGGGGAGCCTTTTGCCTTATTCTGTTTTTGATATATCGTATTTCATAAATATCCGCATTTAGATACCCGGATTGGTGTTTTTTCATAGAATGTGGTATCCTAGGGGCATAAAAATTCTGGTTTCAGGAGGTACGGATATGGAACTGCTGCAGGGAAAAACAGCGATCGTGACGGGCGGGACGCGGGGGATCGGGCTCGCTGTCGTCCGGGTCTTTTTGCAGAACGGCGCGCGCGTCGCGCTCTTCGGCAGCCGGCAGGAGACGGCCGACCGGGCCGTTACCTCGCTCAAGGCGGAGGAGCCCGGCTGGGATGTGATCGGCCTCGCGCCGGATCTGACCGACTTTGCGTCCGTGCAGGCGGCGGTGGAGGCCGTCCGGGCACAGTTCGGCGGGGTGGATATTCTCGTCAACAACGCGGGCATCTCCGCGCGTGAGCCGCTGGCGGACTACAAGCCGGAAGCGTTCAAGGCGATCATGGATCTGAACGTGACCGCGGTCTTCAACGGCTGCAAGGCCGTCGAGCCCATCATGCGCGCGGCCGGACACGGCTGCATCGTCAACACCAGCTCGATGGTCAGCCTCTACGGCCAGCCCAGCGGTGTCGGCTATCCCACGAGCAAATTTGCCGTCAACGGCCTGACAAAGAGTCTGGCGCGTGAGCTCGGCCCGGCCGGCATCCGCGTCAACGCCGTCGCACCGGGTGTGACGCGTACGGACATGGTCGCGGCGCTGCCGGAAGAGCTGGTCGCGCGGATTTCCGCGCCGATCCCGCTGCGGCGCATCGGCGAGCCGGAGGAGGTCGCCAACGTCTTTTTGTTCCTGGCAAGCGACCTGGCCAGCTACGTGACCGGGGCCGTCGTCAGCGTCGACGGCGCGGCGCAGACCTGAGCATATCAAACGCGTCCCGGCCGGAGAACTCCGGCCGGGATTTTTTCGGTTCCGGTTTTACTTCTGCCGCCGGATGTGATACACTGGGCAGCAGAAAGGAAGGATCGCATGAAGAAAAAAAGCGTTCTGCCCCAGCTGTTTTTTTCCACGCTGTATCTCAGCGCGTTTACCTTCGGCGGGGGCTATGTGATCGTCTCGCTGATGAAAAAGCGGTTTGTGGACGAGCGGCACTGGATCAGCGAGGACGAGATGCTCGACCTGGTCGCCATCGCGCAGTCCTCTCCCGGCCCCATCGCGGTCAACGGCGCGATCGTCGTGGGCTACAAGCTCGCAGGGCTGGCCGGGGCACTCACCGCGGCCGTCGCCACCGTCATCCCGCCGTTCGTTGTCATCGCGCTCGTCTCCTATTTCTATCAGCTGTTCCGGGACAACGCCGTGGTCAGCCGGGTGCTGGCCGGGATGCAGGCGGGCGTCGGTGCGGTCATCGCGTCGGTCGTGTGGGACATGGGCGCGGACATCGCGCGGCAGAAAAGCGTCTCGTCGATGCTCATCATGGCCGCGGCCTTCGTGCTCTCATGCGTGTGCAAGGTCAATGTGGTCTATATCGTGCTCGGCTGCATCGCGCTGGGGACGGCGCGGACGCTGCTCGGAAGGAGGAAGGCCGGATGATCCTGCTGCAGCTGTTCTGGAGCTTTCTGCAGATCGGCCTGTTCAGCTTCGGCGGCGGCTACGCGGCCATGCCGCTCATCCAGGCGCAGATCGTCACGCAGCACGGCTGGCTTGCCATGGCGGAGTTCACCGACCTTGTCACCATCTCGCAGATGACGCCGGGGCCGATCGCCATCAACGCGGCGACGTTCGTCGGGCTGCGCGTGGCGGGAGTTTCGGGCGCGCTAGCGGCGACGGTGGGGTGCATGCTGCCGTCGTGCGTGCTGGTGACGCTGCTGGCGCGGCTGTATCTGCGCTACCGCAAACTTTCTTTGCTGCAGGGCGTGCTCACCTCGCTGCGCCCGGCCGTCGTGGCGATGATTGCCTCGGCAGGCGTCAGCATTCTCGTCACCGCGTTCTGGGACGAGGCCGTGACGTTCGCAGGCACGAACTGGCGGCTGGTCGTGATCTTCGCAGGCAGTCTTCTGCTGCTGCGCAGAACGAAGCTCAGCCCCATCCTCGTCATGCTGCTCGCCGGCGCAGCAAATCTGATCCTGGAGCTGATTCCATTCCCGTCTTAGGCAAGCTCCGCCCGGCAGGCGCGAAAGCACCTGCCGGGCGGTTTGTGTCAAGACCTCTGCACGGAGATGGCAGCGGATCTGCAGCTTGCACAAAAAGTTGACTGAATTTTTGTGAGGCAAACTGATTTTTTGTCTTGCTTTACGGATTTTTAACGGCTATACTGGTTCTGAGGTCAGAATAACGGTCGGCGTGGGTCACTTTTCCCTTTTCGGGCCCGGCGTCTGCCACCGGAGTCCCGGTTCCGGCCATCAAATAAAAGGAGATTTTACAAATGAAAGACCAGAGATCCCGCGCACCGGCCTCCGTCGACAACATCTATAAGCTCGACGGACCGCGTGCCGGTCGGCAAAGCCATCCCCTTCGGCCTGCAGCACGTGCTGGCCATGTTCGTGGCAAATGTCACGCCCGTCATGTTGATCGCGAGCGTCGCCGTGTACAACGGCCAGGCGTTCACCGCCATCGACACGGCCCTGCTCATCCAGGCCGCGATGCTCGTCGCCGGTATCGGCACGCTCATCCAGCTCTACCCGGTCTGGCGCATCGGCTCCCGGCTGCCCGTCGTGATGGGCCTGAGCTTCACGTTTTTGTCTGCGATGATGACGCTGGCCGCGAAGGACTACGGACTGATGATCGGCGCGGTCATCGTCGGCGGCTGCATAGAGGGGCTTCTCGGTCTGACTGCGAAATACTGGCGGCGGTTCGTCAGCCCCATCGTCTCGGCCTGCGTCGTGACGACGATCGGCTTCAGCCTGCTGTCCACGGGCATTTCCTCGTTTGCCAGTTCCTCTGTCTACCCCACCGGCGCGTGGCAGAATCTGCTGGTCGCGGTCATCACGCTGGCGGCCTGCCTGGTCTACAATTCGCTTGCCAAGGGCTTCTGGAAGCAGCTGTACGTGCTGTTCGGCCTGATCGTGGGCTATATCGTATCCCTGTTCTTCGGCATGGTCGACTTTGCGTCCATGAAGGAGACGGTCTCCGAGCTCGGGATCATCGCCCTGCCGAAGCTCTTTGCCTTCACGCCGAAGTTTGACCTCGGCGCGATCATCTCCGTGACGCTCGTGTTCCTCGTCTCCGCGGCGGAGACCATCGGCGATACCTCCGCGGTCTGCACCGGCGGCCTTGGCCGGGACATCACGGAAAAAGAGGTCTCCGGCTCTCTTGCCTGCGACGGCTTTATCTCTGCCGTGTCCGGCGGCGTGTTCGGCTGCCCGCCCATCACGTCCTTCAGCCAGAATGTCGGCCTTGTCGCCATGACGAAGGTCGTCAACCGGTTCACGATCATGTTTGGCGCGCTGACGCTGATCCTCGCGGGCCTGTTCCCGCCGGTGGGCGCGTTCTTCTCCACGCTGCCTGACTGCGTGCTGGGCGGCTGCACGGTCATCATGTTCGGTGCGATCATCGTCTCGGGCGTCACGATGCTCGGCGAGTGCGGCTTTGACCAGCGCAACACCATCATCGCCGCGACCTCCTTCGCCATCGGCATCGGCGTGACGCAGGTCCCGGAATTCTTCTCCGGCATGCCGCAGATCATCAGCGACATCTTCTCGGGCAACCCCGTTGCAGGCGTGTTCGTGGTCGCGATGATCCTGTCTCTGACGCTGCCGAAGAAGGTCAAGGGCGAAGACATCGGCGCGCTGACCGAGGAAACGCTCGACCGCAAATCGGACGAAGCCAACTGAGTTTTTGCATGGATACACAGCAGCCTGCCGCGACCTGCGGCAGGCTGCTTTTTCGGTATCGGCGAACGAGATCCGGCTTTACTTTCTTCCGGTAACGTGGTATTCTAGTCAAGCATTACCGAAGGAGAAAAAACATCATGGAAAAGAAAGCGAATCATTTTTCCGGGCAGCTCGGCTTCGTGCTCGCGGCTGCCGGGAGCGCAGTCGGCGTCGGGAATCTCTGGCGCTTCCCCTATCTCGCAGCGAAGGACGGCGGCGGGCTGTTCCTGCTGGTCTACCTCGTGCTGGTGCTGACGTTCGGCTTCACCCTGCTGACCTCCGACATCGCCATCGGCCGCCGGACGCACAAAAGCGCCATCGGCGCATACGCCGAGCTGCACCCGAAGTGGAAATTCCTCGGCATTCTGACCTTCCTCGTGCCGGTGCTGATCATGACCTACTACGCGGTCATCGGCGGCTGGATCACAAAATACGCTGTGGTCTACCTGACCGGGCAGGCACAGGCCGCCGCGCAGGACAGCTATTTTACCGACTTTATCACCTCGCCGGTCTCCCCTGTCGTCTTCGCGCTCGTCTTCATGGCCGTCACGGCGCTGATCGTCTACAACGGCGTGGAGGACGGCATTGAGAAGGTCTCGCGGTTCATGATGCCGGTGCTGCTGGTGCTGGTCGTGGTCATCGCCGTCTATTCGCTGACGCTGCGGCGGACCGATGCTTCCGGCCAGGTCCGCACGGGCGTGGAGGGCTTTCTTTAACTATATCACCCCGCACGTTGAGGGGCTGACGCTCAGCCGCTTCCTGCAGATCCTGCTTGACGCGATGAGCCAGCTGTTCTTCTCGCTCAGCGTCTCGATGGGCATTATGATCACCTACGGCTCGTATGTAAAGCCGGAGGTCGACCTCGGCAAATCTGTCAACCAGATCGAGTTTTTCGACACCGCCGTCGCGCTGCTCGCGGGCGTGATGATCATCCCGGCCGTCTACGTCTTCTCCGGCACGGAGGGCATGGGCGCGGGCCCGAGCCTGATGTTCGTGTCGCTGCCGAAGGTCTTCGCAGCGATGGGCAAGGCGGGCGTCGTGGTGGGCGCGCTGTTCTTCGTCACGGCGATCTTCGCCACGCTGACCTCCTGCATCTCGGTGCTCGAGTCGATCACGGCCAACTGCGTCGAGATCTTCCACTGGGAGCGCAAAAAGGCCGTGCGCATCCTGTCGGTCATTTATCTCGCGGCCTCGGCTGTGATCGCGCTCGGCTACAGCGTGTTCTACTTCGAGGTGCAGCTGCCCAATGGCTCGGCCGCGCAGCTGCTGGACATCATGGACTATGTCAGCAACAGCGTCATGATGCCGTTCATCGCCCTGCTGTCGACCATCCTCATCGGCTGGATCAAGACGCCGGACTATGTGATCGGCGAGATGGAGCGCAACGGCGAGCATTTCCGCCGCAAGCGCATCTACCGCGTCATGATCCGCTATATTGCGCCCGTTATGATGCTGATCCTGTTTCTGCAGTCCACCGGCATTCTGTCCTGAGATGGCAAAGCCCCTCTGCATGAACGCAGAGGGGCTTTTTGTCTCTGGTCGTTTACTCCGTGCCCAGCTCGACCAGCACGGCTTCTTCCGGGGCAAAATAATCGTCCAGATTGCTGCTCAGGCCAGCGGCCTTCGCGGCCCGCTCAAAGGAGATCTCCGGTACGTTGCTCAGGTAGACGAACACAGAATCACAGGCAGCTCTGCTCAGCCTGCCCCGGATCTCCAGCCGGTAGGCGTAGCTCCTGCCGTCGCAGGTCCAGGTCCCGTCCGTCATCTCGGCGTAGGAAGCAAGATTCCCTTCAAAGGTCTGCTTCACCTTCGGTTCTCCGGCGCATCCGGCCAGCAGGAGCAGCAGGCAAATCGCTGCCGCAAGATATCTGATCTTTTTCATGCTCCGACCCTCCTGTCGATCATACTCGAGTATAGAGTTGTGTTCCTATCCCAATCATAGCAGAATCTATGAAAAATTTCTACCGTAAAAACCCGCCCGAAACGCACTGCGCAGCACGGGGCGTTTTTCTCGTCAATTTACCAGCAATACGATCAGGAGGATCACCATCAGGACGTGCAGGAGCAGCTGGATCTGCAGCCGAAGGCCGAGTTCCTCTTCCCGCTTCCGGCAGCGGATCGCGGCCAACGTGTCCTCTGCGAGCAGACCGCAGGTAACCACAAGCATGATTATGTAGAACAAGTTTTCTTTCATTCTGCAGCGCTCCTTTTCTTTTTACGCGTACCGGGCGGATCCTTTACTTCTCGATCGCTGACAGATAATAGGCTCCGCCGTCATAGAATTCGACCTGATAGGTTTTTCTCATGTACGGCGCTCCTGTCTGCGCGGTATCCTCATAGACGTAATACTCCACCGTGAAGGTCACGATGCTGCCATCCGTCTCTTTTTCCACCAGCTTTGGATTGCGGCATCCGCCAAAGCCGGAGACCTGTGTTGTTACAGCAGCATCCTGCTCGGAATCGTAATCATAGACCTGCGTGAGATCCAGCGTAAAATCCTTGAAGTACTTCGAAAGGACTGCGGAGATATATTCCCTCGTAAAGGTAAATTCCCCGCTGTCTTCGTCCTCGCAGTCCTTCACCAACGTTTCATAGTCGCTGAAATATAGAAAGAGCATATAAAGCTCCTGCGACGACAATTCTGTGGGATTCTGAAAAATAAATTCATTCTGCCCTGTCAGCGCGATCTCCGGCCCCAGCACAAGGTCCAGAAGCTCCTCGTCCGTGACGGGGCATACATTGTCTGATTCCGCACCAAAACCTTCTGTTTCCGGCACTTCGTCTGCTTCCGCAGAAGCCGGGGCCGACGCGGTCGTTTCCTGCGCGGAGACTTCCGGGCCGAACGCTTCTTCGGTGGGCGCCTGCGCCTGCTGCGGCGCAGCATCGACCGCTTCCGCAGCGGATGGCGCTGTGCACGCTGCCGCGCCCAAGGCCAGACAGAGCGCGAGCACAAGGACAACGATATTTTTTGCTTTCATTTTGTGTTTCCCCTCGCAGCAGATTTTGATTGCGAGCATTCTAATGCGTTAGACTTTGCTTCAAGTCTAACGCATTAGACGGTTTTTGTCAAGCAGAAACAGAAAATATTTTCCAAGAGCCATACTCCGGCCCGTTTCACGCAAACT
>DHKK01000160.1:4674-8370 GCA_002404795.1 Clostridiales bacterium UBA4696 | reverse complement strand
TAGCTTTCCTCACCGGCCGTAATGGAGATCGTGCAGACCGGCTCCGTCAGCCCGTACTGCTCGTAGTCCTCTACATCGTCAATGACGAACGCCGCCGCGAAGTCCTCGAACTGCGCAAGCAGGTCGTTGATCTTTTCCTCGTCCACGGGGAACGCAGGATCATCGTCATACGTCCAGGTTTCATCCTTTGTGAACGAGAATGTCCCTTCCTCATTCGTCCACGAAAGCGCCGTGACGGTATCCGTCGGGATGGCTAAAATCGTCTCGCCGCTGTTTTTGATCTGCTCGACCTTTTCCTCGTGGCGGCTGACAAGCACCGCCGTGATGCTGACGGCCGCAAAGACCGCGAGCAGCACACAGAGCGTGATCTGTTTTTTACGCATGACGTCTGCGCCTCCTTTCGATCACGGTGAACACGCCGTAGACCACGAACGCGCCGGGGATCACGCCGATCATCCACGTCTTGAGCATCGACGCCGCCGACTCGGAGATCGTGAGATAGTTATAGCTCAGAGACTTACTGCGGATGGACACTGCTTCGCGCTCACCGATCAGGCTCGACAGCGCGTTCATCGCCAGATCGAGGTTTGCGCCCGACGAGTATGCGTTGTACATCTCGTCGAGGAAATAGCTCGACGCGAACCAGATCAGCTGTCCGTCGTTTCCGGTATCCACGGAAACAGCCACCGAGAACGGCCCGTCTGTATCGCCGTCTTCTTTTTCGTAGGTATCGAGCTGGAAGCCAGCCGCCTTGCTGAACGCCTCATCGGACGTGGTCAGCAGCGCGGTCGCAGAACTGCCGGTAATGGTGAGCCCCTGCGCCAGCGGGAAAATCGCGTAGTATTTTGCTTCGATCAGCGGGTCGGTGATGTCGTTCGACTGGATATCCGGCAGCAGGATATACGGCTGCTGGAACGCGTAATGTTCCCGGTCGATATCGACGACCAGACCGTCCGCCGCCTCCACACCGTAGGTTTCCAGAACGCTGTACAGATTTGTCAGCGTACCGTCCTCCGTCGGCCCGGCAATGACAAGCAGCTTGCCGCCGTTTTCCAGATAGTCTTCCAGAAGCGTCGCTTCTTCGTCGGAAATATCGCTTTCCGGCGCGTAGATCAGCAGCGCGTCCGCATCCTCGGGAATTTCATCCATGTTGAGCAGGGAGAAGCTTTCCAGCTCCATGTTTTCCTTCTCGATCTGCGTCTGGAACTCCGCGGGCAGCTCTGCCTCGCCGTGCCCTTCGAGCGTATAGACCTTCGGCAGCTCGTCGGAGATCACATAGTCAATCGCGGATGTGATCGCGCCCTCACCGTCGAAGGAGTAGACATACGAATACGTCGTATAGTCCACATCCGTCAGATAAATGTCGTTGTAGCTGATATACCGGCTCTTTTCGCCGCACTCGACGATCAGGCTGTTGTTCGGCACGTCCTCGTCGGTGTACTGCGCGGTGAAGGTCGGATAGACATCCGGATTTTTCTTCGTGACAGTAATGTGCGGGGACAGGCTTTCGTACTTGCCGAGCAGGTTCTCGATGACCTCGTCCTCTTGATCGGACTGCACGACCCAGTAGATCGTCACGTCTTTTTCCAGGTTATTGACCACGACCTTTGTGCTGCTCGTGATGGAGTAGAGCTTCGTGGAGCTGATGTCCAGCTTCGTGAGCGCCGTCGGCAGGACGGAGGCGAGGATATTCACCGCGATCAAGATCGCCAGCACAACAGCGGTCACGGCTAAGGCATACGAGCCGCCCCTGGCCGCAATGCGGCGCTGCAGCTTTTGGTGCTTCATCAGTTGTACCTCCGTTTCTCCAGAGACTGCACGGTAAGAAACAGACCGAGTGCGATGACGGACGCGTAAAAGACCAGCGCCGTCAGGTCAAACACGCCGTTCACGAACGTTGTGAACCGGTCAAAGAGCGAGAGCTTCTGCATCAGCTTCGGAAGCAGATTTTCAAAACTGTCGCCGAGAAAATAATAGCAGCCCAGAACGATTACGATCAGGCCAGCGCCCACGCCGAGGGCAATGGCGTTGTTTTTCGTCAACACCTTCACGATCACGCCCACGAGCGCCGCCAGCACGCACAGCGCAATGGCCGAGCCGAGACTGGTGGACGATACCTGCTCGGCCAGCGACACGCTGAAATAATTGAACAAAAACAGCACGATCGCAATGCCCGCCGCGAAGCCCTGGTTGTCGGTCAGCGACGAAATGAACATCCCCACCGCGATCAGCGCCGCGCCCATCACAAAGAACGCGAAGATCGAGCCATACGCGCCCGGTAAGTAAACCTCGCCGTACTGCGAGAAGATCAGCGGATACACCGCGATGATGGCCATCGGCAAAAAGAACATCGCCACCAGCGACAGATACTTCCCGCCCACGATCTGCCACGTGGTCAGCGGCAGGGAATAGAGCAGCTGGTCGGTCTTCTGCTTGCGCTCCTCTGCGAACGAGCGCATCGTGAGCACCGGGATGATGACCACCAGAATGACAGAAATGTAATTGAGCGCGTATTCAAAGTTCGCAACGGAGGCTTGAATATTGTAGCGCATCGCGCCCACGCCGACGATGCACAGAAGCGCCGCGCAGAATAAGTAGACCGTCAGGGAATTGAACGCGCTGCGAAGCTCATGTTTGAGAACAGCGATCATTGTTCGTTCGCCTCGCTTTCTGTTTCAGATCCAGATTCCTCCGGCGGTTCCGGTTCTTCCGCCGCGCCGGCTTCCGTGAGTTCGAGGAACACGTCCTCAAGATTTGCCTTTTTCATCCGCATTTCAACGACGGGAAGACCCTTCGCCGCGAACGCAAGCGTCAGCTTTCCGCAGACGGTCTTGGCATCGACGCCCTCCGCGAGGTTCGCCGTCACGCTGCAAGCGCCCGTCCGTGCTCGGAAATTTCAAAGCCGGACAGCCCGTCCAGCTGCGCTGAGAATTTCTTCGGTTTGCGCTTTGGCCGCTTCCACCTGAAACGTGATCCCGCTCGAGGCTGTCAGCAGCTTTTCGAGGTTCTCCGGCGTGTCGAACGCGGCGAGTCTGCCCTTCGAGATGATGAGCACCTGCTCGCACACCGCCTGCACCTCGGAAAGAATGTGCGAGCTTAAAATGACCGTGTGCGTTTTGCCCAGCTCCTTGATAAAATCGCGGATCTCGATGATCTGGATGGGGTCAAGGCCGACCGTCGGCTCGTCCAGGATAATGACCTGCGGATTTCCCAGCAGCGCCTGCGCAATGCCGACTCTCTGCCGGTAGCCCTTGGAGAGCGTGCCGATGAGCCGGTCGCGCACATCCTCGATGCCCGCGCTTTCGACCACTTCGTCAATCTGCGCGCGCAGCGCCTTGCCGCGCAGGCCCTTCGCCTCGCCGACAAACTCCAGATACTCCTGCGGCGTTTCGTTCATGTAGACCGGCGGCTGTTCGGGCAGATACCCGATCAGCCGTTTTGCCTGCTCCGGGCTTTCCAGAATGTCAAAGCCGCCGATCCTGATCGTGCCGTCGGTTGGGGACAGACACCCCGTCATCATGTTCATCGTGGTCGATTTTCCCGCGCCGTTCGGCCCCAGAAAGCCGTAGACGTGCCCGTCCTCGATCGTGAACGACAGGTCGTTCACCGCCAGAAAATCGCCGTAATACTTCGTCAAATGCGTCACTTCGATCATGCGCACCGCTCCTTCTTTGTAGATTGCGGGATCATCATAAC
>DHKK01000160.1:0-4563 GCA_002404795.1 Clostridiales bacterium UBA4696 | reverse complement strand
AGTGCAGAATTGATTTTGAAGTGTGCGCATGATAAACTATAAAAAAATTGAAAGCTGAATTGGAAGGGAGTTTCGTTTATGCTGCCAGAAAAGGATATCCTGATCGTTCAAAAAGCAACCATATATGATTTACAGCAAATCGTTACCTGCGAAGGCAAAGAGACTTATACCGCAGAAGAACTCAAAAAACTGATGGATACATATATCAAAAATATGGAATCGAAAACGTGAAACCGATAAGGCACAGGATATGATATTCAATATGATATTGATATCCTGCGTTCTTTTTTTATCGATGTACCGATTGCGTCATTCATTTTCCAAACAGGTTCAGGAGGCTGTGCGCTGAAAGATTCGCCGTCTGACTGTGTCCGCCAGATAAGCGTTGATACAGCATGGCTTCCTGACGGGTCGCGGCATTGGCAAGGTTCACGGAGCTGTCGAGATCATCGAACAGGCCGATGTCATAGCCATAGGACGCGACATTCGTCTTCCAGTAGGTGCCGACGAACTCATCGTTTTCGCCGTAGCCCAGCGCGCCGAGGAGCATCTTCGCAAATTCATAGCCGGTCACCTTGCCGGTCGGGTTGAACTTGCCGTCGCCGGTGCCGTTGATGATGCCAGCATTTGCGCAGTAGGCAATATAACCGGCGCTCCAGCAGCCCGCTTCGACGTCGGAGAAGACACCGCCGGTCTTGGCCAGCGCCTCTGCCGCGGTGCTGCCGAGGCAGATGTAGGAAATGATCTTGGCCGCCTGCTCACGCGAGAACGTGGCATCCGGCTCCAGACCGGTGCTGGTACCCTGGATGATCCCCAGTGCGACCAGCACGTCCATTGCTTCTGTATAGGTGACCTTGTCTGCACCGTTCATGTCGTCATAGCTGGCAGCGCTTGCTGCCGTGACGAGGCCGAGGCACATAACAAGAACCAACAGAAGACTCAGGACTCTTTTGAAGTTTCTCATTGTTGTATTCCTCCTTGAGAATTTTTTGTCTGCTTTGCAGACATTTAGAATATGTGTACGCCCGAAGGCGTGGACACCGGGAGGAGGAGAGCGGCGCACGGCGTATGCGCAGCGCCGCTCCCAAAATGAAGAACTTGAAGTACGTGCTCACCACAAACGCGCACTCGAAAGGTTCTGCTGCTATGGTACATAGCCAACTAAAAATCTACTTAAAGCAGAACGTGAACAAATTGAAAATCCGCATTTTGTAACATTCCTGTAACATAAGAAGCCGATTTTCCTTTAAGTTGCTATTAAGTTGAACATATACACTAAAAGCGGCAGATCATACGCCTCAGACACAGGGAGGGATACAAATGCATGAAACTTTCATGGAGTATTGTAAAAGAAGCGGAAAGGAGGTGCTGCTCACGGAATGGGCAGATGCAGAAAACCTCCCGTTGACTGTGCAGTCGGTCAGCCGCGGCAGTCATCAGAAGGTCTGGTGGCGGTGTGAAAAAGGGCATCTCTGGCAGTCAGTCGTCTATGCGCGCAGCGCCGGGAGCGGCTGCCCCTATTGTGAACATAGAAGGCCGCAGCAGCGGGTCAACGATCTGGCATCTTATATGCCTGAGCTTACCGCACAATGGGACTACGAAAAGAATGCGCCGCTCACACCGGATAAAGTGGCCTATGGCTCACAACGTATCGTCTGGTGGCGCTGCGAAAAGGGACATTCCTACCGCTCGGCCGTGAAAAGCCGCAGCCGCGGGACCGGATGCCCATATTGCGCGGGCCGCGCAGTCCTTCCGGACGAAAATTCTCTTGTGGCCTGCCGCCCGGAGATCGCAGCCGAATGGGATATGCCGAAGAATGCCCCGTTCCTGCCGACACAGTTCACCGTCGGAAGCGACAAAAAGGTCTGGTGGGTCTGCCGGTTCGGACATTCGTGGAGAGCCGCGATCTCGGCCAGGACCCACGGCAGCAGCGGCTGTCCGGTCTGCACCGGAAGGACGATCCTGCCGGGCTTCAATGATCTGCAAACCGCTTATCCGAAGATCGCCGCGCAATGGGATACCGCGCGAAACGGGATAGAGCCAAACACAGTTTCTCCATACTCCAACCGGCGGGTGTGGTGGCGGTGCGGCAATGGTCACGCATATCAGACAACCGTTGCCACCCGCACACAGCGCGGGACTGGCTGCCCATACTGCGCAAACCGCAAAGTCCTTCCCGGCTTCAACGATCTGGCGACGACTGCTCCGACTGTCGCGATGCAGTGGCACCCGACGCGCAACGGTTCTCTGACGCCGGAGATGGTCACGGCTGGAAGCACACAAAGGGTCTGGTGGAAGTGTGAGACCGGCCACGAGTGGAAAGCGGTGATCTATTCCCGAACTGGAAAGCAGCACTGCGGCTGCCCGGTCTGCGCCGGGCGCAATGTCAGAAAATCCGCAAAAGAACCATAATACAGGAGGCTTCAAGATGAAGAAAAAAAGATGGCTGTGCCTGTTCACAGTCATGGTAATGAGCATGCTGCTGAGCCTTTCAGTTTCAGCAGCACCCGGCACAGACAGACCCAGTACAGATAAAAATCAGTATCAAGGGACCGTCGATCGGATCTATCTGGCTATCCACGATCAGGAGGGCGCGTGGCCGGCGGAGCCAAGTATTGCGAACCACGCCTATCTGTTTCTGAAAAAATCCGGCAATACGATCACATTCGGCGGCTCCAGCAGCGTTCAGTTTGATAAAAAGGCCAGCAACTATATCAACACAAAGGCGTTTCAGGATCTCTACCGCGGTTCCGTCAAGACCTCCGGCAGCGACGGCGGCAAGGTAACAGGCCTGTCGAAGCCCACCGGCATGGACGGAACCGAAGAGTTCTGGACGCAAACCGGATTCAGCGCGCTGACGAGTCTGAAAAATGACATCATCCGCGTATATCTTCAGAACCGGACCAGCGACACACAGATCAAAAACCCGACTGAGGCGCAGATCGCGGAATATGATGTTCTGATCTACGTCGTAAAATATGAGGAATATTACACAGACAGCGGTGCGATCTACTACGGCAACAGCGGCTATCATGTAGACTGCGCCGTCGTGAAAAGCTCCAGTGTCAAGCTGGTCTACGACGCAAATCTTCCGGACGGATACAAGATGGTAAGCGGCGTCGGGCTTCCGAACAACAAGACTGTTGCGCAGAATACAAAAGGTGTCGCGCTGGATGATCTGTCCTATCGCAATGGCCAGAGCAAGGGGCAGGAAATCGAAAACGCCGCAGGCAAAACCGGCGCGTTTCTTGGGTGGTCTCTGGATAAGGAGACTGTCATCAACTCCGTAGATATTGAAACAACTGACGTGACAGTCTACGCCGTCTGGAGCATCGAAGAGAAAGAACCGGAGCAGCCGGGCAACGTGAGCGTCCTGAAAACGGTCAAGAGCGTCGGCGGCGCTGCCGTGACGCAGGACGAGGACGGAAATCCGGTCATTCCGACCGCATATCCCGGCTATGAGATCGTCTGGGAGATCACGGTGGCAAACAGCGGCAGCAAGGAAGCATCGTTCACGCTGACCGATGCGCTGCTGGATCAGGACGCAAAGGTCTATGACGCAGATGACGCTCTGGTCGTTGTCAGTGAAATGCAGTGGCGCGGCACTGTGGCGGCTGGCGGCTCGTGCACCTATACCGTCCGATATACGCTGCAAAAAGAAGACCTGACGGCGGACGGCCTTGTCAATACAGTCGTGCTGGACGGGAAAGAGACCCCGGCAGAAGCGGTCCCGACGAGCGCCTATCCGGTCTATGTCTATTTCAAGACCCTCCTCGTCAAAGCCGACGGTACGGAAGAAACGATCCAACTTTCCAATGTCAACTATAACGATGCGACAAGCGGCGGATGGGCCACGCTCGGCTGGATATCCGATCTTCTGACTGAGCAGCCTGCGGATGCCTACTCGAAAACGAGCTATGAAAGCGGATTTCAGGTCGCAAAAAGCGCCGTCAGTGATGGGAATTTAACGGCATACGGCGACAACGGCACATGGCTCAGATCCGTTCAATGGGACGAGCTGATCGCCTCGCACGGCGCGAACGGTCTTGGCGATACCGCGATCGTGACCGAACCGGAAAACCACCTCGCATGGCACTTGAATGGCTCCGTCCGTGTGTGCAGGCTTACATACGACGGGAATGCTTCTGACGCTTCTGACGCTTCCGGCGTGCCGGAGGACGCATATCTGGTGAAGGAAGCCGCCTCGCAGGTCTCTGACCAGATCCCCCGCCGCGCAGGCTATGTATTCACCGGCTGGAACACAAAGCCGGACGGAACCGGAGATTCCTATGAAGCCGGCAGTACGATCACACTTTCTAAAAGCGATACGCTGTATGCGCAGTGGGAAGAAACCACAGCATCTTTTGATCTGAATAATATGGGCGGTTCCCCGGTCATCAAAAAACAGCTGGCTGGAGATCCGGGCAGTTCTTATGCAGAAACATTTACCGTAACGCTGACGCCGGTCGAACAGAAGGCGAAGCCGCTGAGCGAAGAAACACAAACCGAAGCAGGCATCAAAGGCTATGCAGACATCAGTGCCGACAACCGGACGGCAGGATT
>DHKK01000079.1:8635-15089 GCA_002404795.1 Clostridiales bacterium UBA4696 | reverse complement strand
CTGACGGCAAACTCGATCCTGGAATCGCAGAGTCTTGGCAGCATCGTGCATATCAGTGATGAAGAAATTGCTGATCTAAAAGCCGCCTTCCATTTGGAAGGATAATTTCGTATAAGTGATAAAACCCATACACGCTTCAGCGGTGAAGCCTGTATGGGTTTTATTCGTTATTTCCGCTTCAAAATTTTATCCTGCAAGAATGCGATCTGGATCAGTTCCTCAGGCGTTACGTCAAGCGCGTCGGCGATATTGAAGAACGCTTCCATGGAGAATGCACGAACCATATTCGGCGCTTCGATCGCGCTCAGGTGGGAGCGGCTGATGCTTGCCTTTTCCGCGAGTTGTTCCTGTGACATCCCGCGCATCTTCCGCAGGGAGGAGATCGCAATGCCCATCTGGATAAACCGGTCACGATTCTTGAAGCTGATTTCGTCTTTGCTCATAGTAAACGCCGCCTTTCTGTAAAAATTATAGAAGCTGCGGCATTTCAGTTCAGCTTTGCTTATAAAGCGATTGACTTATTTATAGAGCGTTATATAATTATATTATGCAATTCGCTAAAATATACGGCACATATGCTTTATAATAGGCATTCAAAACATGGGATGAAATCAGGATGGGAGAGGAACGGCTATGATCTGTGCGCTGATCGGAGATCGGACGATTGGAAATCTGGCGGACGGCCATCTGGAAGACCGGCTTCGTGTGCTGATCGAGGAACGGCACGTCTCCGCGTTTGTCCTGGGCTACTTTGGGCCGTTTGAACGGCTTGCGCTCCGCGTGATCCGGCGCTTGCAGCAGGAGTATCCGCTGCTGGACTATACGGTGATCCTGTGCGGGCCGCGAAAAGAAACGCCGGCAGAGCCGGAGCTTGACTATCTGCACACGCTGTATCCGCGGGGCTGCTGGCTCTGGCCCGGACGGATCGGGTTGACGCGGAAGCTGTGCTATCTTGCGTCGGCGTCGGACATGATCGCTTATTATGATGATACGGAGCAGCGCAGAGCCGCAAGCTGGATTCGCCGTTCTGCCCGCAAAACGCCACTTGCGTGATCCGCAAGTTTACACCCACCTGCCGCTGCGCTACCATAAAGCTGTATTCAGGTCAGAGCAGATCAAGGGCGGAGCAATTTCAGGGCGGAGGTGAAAACCTGGGGACAGGTATGCCCCGGTTCCGCGTGCAGGCCAGTGAATACCAAAATACAAAAGGACCAGTAAGACCGTAATTGCCGTCTGGCAGTTACGGTCTTTTTGCGTCTGTAACAACGTAGTGCTCGCCCTCGATACCCATCATGAGAAGATTGGAGATCTCGTGGTTGGAGCAGACGTAATCGAGGAAGCGAATTGCAGCGTCCGGGTCGGAGCAGGTGATAGGAAGCGCCCAGAACGAACCCGTCGAACCGGAGGAAATAATGCCGGGCTCTGTTGTGCGCAGCGCGACCATTTCGTGTCCGGCGACGTCGGACAAAACGGACGGATGGCCGCTCATGAAATAGCCTGCGATCGTGCCGCTGGCGACAAGCTCGGTAACCGTAGAGCTTGTAACAGCTGCGTCAGGATAGCTGAGACCTTCCTCGTACCACTGGCGCATGGTGCGGACATACTGCTCGTATTCAGGCGTTGCAAAAAGGTTTACGATTTCTGTGCTGTCCGTGCCGATCAGCGCACCGGAGCAGTCGTTTGCGCCAAGCAGATCAACGGTCAGCGCGGACATGCTGGCCATGGAGCCGGTGCCCTGAGCAAGCGTGCCGTTGGGGTACATTTCGGGATGCTTTTCCTTGATCGCGGCAAGAACGTCGTGAACCTCGTCCAGCGTGTAGACCTTGTCTACTTCATGTTCAAATCCGATTTCATCCAGATAATCCTTGGCAACGACAAAGCCCGCGCTGTTGCCGAACGACTGCGGGATCGGCGTGACACCGTATGCCTTGCCATCTGTGTAGGTACCTGCACAGATGTCCACAGTCTTGCGGAATTCAGAGATGTAAGGAGCGTCAGCGGCGAGATAATCGTCCAGCGGCTCCAGAAGGCCCTGATCGGTCCATGTCTTAACGCTCTGCAGAAGCAGCATGACGAGATCCAGATCATCGCCGCCGGCAACCTGCACGGAAAGCTGTGCCAGCGCGTCATAGGCGGACATCGGACGGAGCTCGACCTCAACGCCGATCTCCTTTGTTGTGATGGCGTTGACGGCGTCCTGCACTTCTTCCAGCGCGGGCGGGGTAACGCCGGTCGTCAGATAGGTGACGACAATGTGGGAGATATCGCCGGTCCAGCCGGTCGCTTCTTCGGCAGCTGCTTCGTCCTGAGCGGGCGTTTCTTCTGCCGGTTCCTGCTGAGTGGGAGCATCCACAGGTTCAGTGGCGGGTGTTTCTGTTTTGGCGCAGGCCGCGAGGCTCAGAAGCATCACGCAGGCAAGCAGCCATGCAAGAATCTTTTTCATGTCAAACCCTCATTTCTGTTTTACCGGTATTTCTGTACCGGCTGATGAGACAAGTATAGCACGGATTCTTCCAAACGCAAGCAAATAAGTGAGTAATCACTCAATTTCTATTTCATGCACATTTTTGAGGTGTAATTTTTGTGAAAACGTAACAAAGCAATAAATATTAAAATCATATCCGCACAATAACGGGAAAGAAAAATAATGCGGTGAATATATACTTACCACTTAGAGGGCTTGCTTTTTCCGTGTGCAGCCGCTACAATAAGAGCAAACACAGATCGGAGAAACGGCATGGGTGAAGCGAACACGCAGAAGAATGTAAGAATGGATGCTGCAGCGAGGCGGGAGCAGATATTGAATACCGCGTGCGGCCTGTTTTATAAATATGGCTATGACAGCGTAACGACAAAACAGCTTGCCGAGGCGCTGGGGTGCAGCGAGGGCCTGATTTTCAAGTATTTTCCATCAAAGGATGCAATCTATCAGGCACTGATGCAGGAATGGGCGGAGAGTATGACGGAGCCGGTCGTCTTTGAACGGATCGACGACTCCCCTCTGCGAACGCTGGAGAAAATGTATACGGATATGGTAATTCGCCGCGAATGGCAGAAAAGCCCCAAAACGCGGCCGCATCTGGAGGCGGCTATTCTGACGCGCACCAGTATGAGCAAAGAGCATTTTCGGATTCTCGGTGAAAGTCCCGATGTCGTCTTTTGCAGCATCATGCCGCTTGTCCGGGAAGGACAGGATAAGGGCGAGATCAGACAAGGCGACCCTGTCGCAATTTCCGTGATGTTTGCCAATATGGTGCTGGGCATGATCCAATCCAACCGGAATTACCCGGGCCGCTATCCGAGAATTCCATTTGAAGTCGTCCGCTCAGCGCTATTTGATCCGAAGTAAAAAAGTCCGTCAGCAGCTGCTTCCTGCTGACGGACATTTTTTGTGTATGGATCAGTACTTGCGTGACAGCTGGGCTTCGCATTCTGCGCGGCTGATTTCGCCGGCGTTGCATTTGGCCATGAGCGCTGCATCCTTGTCGCGCAGCTTGTACAGGGACATGACGGCTACGCCGAGAATGGTGCCGATTGCGGGGATCAGCATATATACGATCCACAGCGTATCCAACGCGCTTTGCGGCTGAACGACATTCAGCGCAGCAAGCTCCTCAAAACTGTCGGCCTCAACAGAGATCCAGCTGGACAGACCGAGGATGAACAAACCCAGCGAAGAAGAAATACTGCTGGTGAGTTTGTTCAGGAATGCGTTCAAGGAAAAGAAGATGCCGGAGCAGTCTTTGCCTGTTTTATAGCGCGTGTATTCGATCGTATCCGGCGTGAAGAAGGTTTTTGCAATGTTGGAAACATTGCCGGGTGCGGCCTGCAAAACAAGCAGAATCGTGATCAGCACAAAGTTATGATATCCGGCAAAGAAAATCAGCGAATAGATCAGTGCGCCGGAAAGCCCGCAGACCATGAACACCTTTTTCTTTCCGAACCGGCGGCAAAGCCGTTCGGTATGCGCTTGGTGCAGGAGTCTGTCAGCCTGGAGATGCTGTGGATACATCGGGGACGTGTGAGTGCGTTACGCCGCTGTTTCCCAAAATTCCGGAAGGGCTGGATTTTCAAAAGAATAACTTTGCCTGCGTACCGTATTTGCAAACAGGTGGTTATGTGACATATGCCTACAATATTTCGGCAGGGTCGGTTGTGCGCTGGTACCGCGATGCGCTCGGCGGAATATTCCGTCAGGAAGCGGAACGTTCTGCTACAGATATTTATGACATCTTTAATCGTGTCTGTCCGGACGAACCGTCGAATTTGCTTGTGTTACCGTTTTTACAGGGAATGGGCGGAACACCGCAGGTAGATCCCAGTATAACCGGACTGATTGCGGGGCTGACGACACAGACGCGGCTTTCGGATATCTATCGCGCCATTTTAGAGGGCATAACCTTTGAGATGCGCTACAACCAGAATGCGCTGGCAGAAAACGGCGTTACATTTGAGCGGCTTTACGCTTGCGGCGGTGGTGCGCGCTCAGACGTTTGGCTGCAAATCAAGGCAGATATTCTTGGCTGTGAAATTATTCGAGTAGAAACGGCAGAAACTGGCGCAATGGGCAGTGCAATTCTGGGCTTTGCTGCCGTGACCGGAGAAAGTCCGCTGAAGTTCGCATCACACTTTGTGTGCTACGGGAAACATTTTGCGCCGAATCCTGTGAATCAGGCGATTTATGAGAGACAGTATGCGCAATATTGTCTGCTGCGGGATTTTTACACAAAGAGCGAGAGGTATGCAAATAGATGAAACAGGCAGTTATGTACGGCGGCGGCAACATTGGCCGCGGCTTTATTGGCGCGACACTCAGCCAGTCCGGGTATGAGGTCACATTTATTGACGTGGCGGAGCCGGTCGTGAAGGCTTTGCAGGAAAAGCATCAATACCCTGTCCGCTATGTGTCGAGCGAAGGATACGAGGACATTATGATCGAGCACGTCACAGCCGTTAACGGCAATGATCAGGAAGCGGCTTCCGAAGCGATCGCAGACTGTGACATCATGGCGACGGCGGTCGGTGCGAGAATCCTCAAATTCATCGTCCCGAACATCGTTGCGGGCCTGCGCAAGCGCTGGGGGCGGACGGATGCGCCACTCAACATTATTATCTGTGAGAATCTGAACGACGCAAATAAAATCCTCGAAGGGATGCTCAAGGAGCAACTCTCCGAGGAGGAAAAGGCGTTATTTGACACGTGCGTCGGTCTGGTCGAAGCGTCTATCGGACGGATGGTGCCGGTGCAGACCGAGGAAATGAAGGACGGCGACCCAATGCGCGTCTGCGTCGAGCGCTACGGCTTCCTGCCGGTCGACAAGGCCGCGTTCAAGGGCGAAATCCCGGAGATTCAGAATCTGGTGCCGTTTGAGCCGTTTGACTTCTACATCAAGCGTAAGCTGTTCATTCACAATATGGGTCACGCGACCTGTGCGTATCTCGGCGGCTATGTTGGCCGGAAATATATCTATCAGGCTATCGACGATCCGGAAATTCTGAGCATCGTGGAAAACGCGATGCTGGAGAGTGCAATGGCGCTGTCGCAGAAATACGGCGTCGAGCTGGAGCCGCTGATGCTCCACATCACCGACCTGCTGGGGCGTTTCCGCAATGCAGCGCTGAAGGATACCTGCAAGCGCGTCGGCGGCGACCCCGCGCGGAAGCTCGGCGCAGCCGACCGATTGATCGGATCGAGCCTTCTGTGCTTGGAAATGGGCGTAACACCTGCGTATATCGCCGTCGGCGCGGCAGGCGCAGTCTACCGCTATCTGAACGAGATGGGAACGGAGCAGTCGTATGACGCTGCGAAGCAGGTACTCAGAGACATTTCCGGCCTGCCGGACGAACATTCGCTGACAGAAATGATTATGCAGATATATGGCCTGTACCTTGAAGGAGAAACTGTTGCAGCAATGCGCAGGTATGCACAGAATGTCAAAGCTGTCAAAATGCACGAGGTAATTTAGCAGGAGCAGAACGATTTGTCAGAGCGAAAGCCATGCAACTATATACTGGTATCAGCATCTGTTAAAAACACGCACATGCCATATAGGGTATTTACTTCAAGATACTGCCGTATAAATGGGTCACCACTGTACGGCAGTATTTCTTAATCCGCCTATGACAAAATATGTATTTTGGTCAACTGAGAGGAGAATGTAAATGTATCGAAGCGGCCACAACGATGCATGTCGCTATTTTGTCGCACATTTTTCACAGATTCGCTCTGCTTTGGCTCTTGTAATGTCGCGCTGCTCTGTGATAATCTTATCATAGAAAATTACGAAAACAGATGTTTTGCGTGCTTGCGCGCGGAAACATCTGTTTTTGCTTTCCGGTTTGATTTTGCGCGGATGGGAGGAACGCTATGGAGCCCACATACAAAAGCTACGTTCTGGAACTCCTTGAGAATTCTTCACATCGGCTGCGGCAAATTGAACTCATGCGGTATGAG